>NZ_JAHKQX010000009.1:0-196983 GCF_019345515.1 Shewanella sp. NKUCC06_TVS
GGTATGCAGCGACTGGTGGAGGTTGCACTACAGGGTCAAATACCGGTTTTGAAGGTTTTTGTACCTCAGTGCAGTTGGCAGATACAGAGTCAAAGAAGAAAAATAAAGCAACGGTAGGTAACGGCGAAGCTAACGGTAAACTGACAATTTCTGGAGAAGCTAAAAGAGTTGGGGAAGTTGGCCTCCAATTAGAAAAATCAGGTGGTAAATTAGTATCGGGTCAAACAAACTTAGATGGTAGTGCTACTGCAACTTATAGCTTTGGGGGAGATTCTAGTGGAGGCTGGAGTTACGGCAAGTACAGTGACTTGTATGCCGAAACTGCCTCAACCATTGGCAATGGTGCCTTAGCGGCAGTCGGTAACTTGATACCAGATATGGTAAATGGCATTGCTGACTGGACTGAACATTTCCTTCATCAAGATTCAGGTTCATTAGGTAGAATGGACCAGAGGGTTGATGTAGACAATGAGGTTGCCCAAGGCGTTGCTAATGATTTTAGAAAAATTGCCGCAGTTGGGACTGCCATGGTTCCTGTCATACGGAGAAGTACATCATCGTCAATGGAGCAGTATAACTTTGCAAACTCTCCAGCTCTTCATATGACTAACCCAGCTAGATATGTGCCTGTACAATTGCTTGATCAGGTAATCAAAGGAAGTAAAGGTTTTCCTGATCCACAAGGCTCGGTTGCCTTGATGCACTACATGAGGATTTGGCGTAACGAAAACCCGTATAATCTGGAAGTCCTTTATCATAAGAATACTAATACTATTCTACATTTTGAATATGCACGCAAAAAAATGGGGCCATTAGATGCAATCAAAAAATAAACCTAATAAACAGGCTGTAGAATATTTGTACTATTTGATGAAGGAGCTAATATCACAAAATATAACGCCTAGAAGCTTTTGTGACGAGTTTTATGAATGTTTTGACATAGGCATAGATTTATCTTTGCTAAATCCGAAGGAACTGCAGGAGTTTGAAAAGCTCTCAAATGTGGCAGGAAGATTTTCAGAGTTTGAAGAAGATCGAGTTAAATTTCCTAACGCTTACTGTGATGAAAATAAACTAAAGAGTATCGTTATTGAGGTTATGTCATCATTGGCTCAAGAAAGAAAAGGACTGCCACATCTTTTCTCTCAAGAATAGATTAGGCAGAGCCACGACACTCGCCGACCCAAATAGCAATATCGTTGCCAACGCTACTTTGCCCTCTTAAAAAAGGAAAGAGAGCGGGCAGCCATAACACTTTTTACAATAAGCCCCATTTCTTGGGGCTGTTTCTTGCCTGAAACCGGGCAATTCGACCAGCAGCCTGAGCAGTCGTTACTGGTAGAAGTGATCACTGTTCGCCAGCAGGGCGGCCAGTTTTTTGCAGCGCCACCACATCAATTGGTGTTGCAAAATAGATCGCTTCTGCTGTCTATGAGTGATCTCTTCTACTGTTTTGAGTTGCTCAGTCTGCTGCGAGTGTTGACCACATAAGTTTTAGAAGAGCATTCACTTTAGTTCATGGAAAGAAGAAGGATGGCTTGTTCATCGGTTTATTACTAACTTTCAATAATTGCCTTACAAATATTAATCCGAAACCAATGAATTAGAGTAAAAAATCTAACAAGGTTTTGTCCCAAAGCGTGCTGCGTAACACTTTTAAATCTACAGATTACGCGAATGCTCGAAAGGTGTGCCATGGTGATTGGCGAGACGACCGTCCGCCCCATGGACGGACTTGCTGCGAGTCGACGAGCGAATGCCATGGCAAGCCTGTGCGAGTGGATACCCGTAAACGCTAAACTTCTAACAACTGAAGTTACTGCTCCCCAAACACTACTTTCCAACACATTTCTGTCCAAAAGTGAGTTGTGTGGTGTCGAGTGGAGATTGTACGATTAAGTCACGCTATATAATCAAATCAGCCAGTTCGTGTATGAGTTAGTGCAAAAAGGGGAGTCAGTTAATCTGACTCCCCTTTTTTAGAACGTTTGTTGGACTTACATTAAAACCTACGTTAGGCCCAAACTAGCGTAATGTTAGAACAATAAATGGGCTACACCTGCGATAACAGGCAGTGTCACTAAGGTGCGTAGAATAAACACCACGAAAAGCTCAACGAAGTTGACGGGAATTTTACTGCCGATAAGCAGTGCACCGACTTCACTCATATAGATCAACTGAGTCACAGATAAGGCTGCAATTACAAAGCGGGTCATATCTGATTCAATTGAGCTGGCAAGGATTGACGGAATAAACATATCCGCAAAACCGACCACGATTGTTTTAGAGGCTTCAGTGGCTTCTGGAATATGCAGTAATTCGAGTAATGGAATAAACGGCATCCCCAGATAGTTAAAGATGGGCGTGTGCTCGGCAATAATCAGTGCCAGCGTACCAATGGCCATTACCACAGGGATAATACCAAACACCATATCGACAACGTTTTTAATGCCTTCATTTAAGACAGCTTTTATGCCACCGGCACTGGCGGCTTTTTCTAAGGCTTTATCAAAGCCCCAAGATAAGGCGCCATGTCCTGCTGGGATCAGCTCATCATCTGGCATGCGTGGTGTGTCATCTATATAGTTGTCTTTCTTCCACGATAATGGTGGCAACTTAGGCACAATCACAGCGGCGGCAAAACCCGCGAGGCACACAGTCAAATAAAAGGGCACAAACATATGCTCTAACTTAACTTGTGAAATCACCACTAAGCTGAAGGTAATCGATACCGCCGAGAAGGTTGTACCAATAACTGCGGCTTCTCTCTGGGTATAAAAACGGGCTTCGTATTGTTTGCTGGTCAGCAAAATGCCGACACTGCCATCACCTAACCATGAGGCCATACAATCGATAGCACTACGACCCGGTAGATTGAACACGGGACGCATGACTTTCGTTAAGAGTGTACCAAAAAGTTCGAGCAGGCCGAAGTTCAGCAGCAGCGGCAGTAACATACCCGCAAAGATAAATACTGAGAACAACACAGGTAATAAGTCGTTTAAGACTAATGCGCCAGTGCTCGAGGAGTTGATGATCTCTGGACCTAAACCTAAGTAAGTCAGTACGATAAACACTGCACCTAAGATCCGAGTCGTCAACCACATAGGGCTGACATTCAATAAACCATTAAGGAAGTGATTTTGGCTAACGAATGTGGGCTTAAACACTTTTGACAGTAAAGAGGCCAGCGCCGTAGTCACAACAATAATAGTCACTATGAGGGTTAGCACACCGCTCAATGCGCCTTGCAGTGCTTTAGATATGATAGCGATAGGAATTGTGATCGCATCGTTGTAGCTGATAGGGGTCATAAATAACAACAGACCAATCAGCGAAGGGACGATAAAGGTGAGTATCGTCTTAATGTTTCGGTTTTTATTTTCAGTAGCCAATGTTGTACACCTTAAAGTACGAGTCGTACATGGTAAATTTGAATAAATAGCCGCACGTAACAAGCTGTCGACGCTAATTAAGGTGCATTTAAATTCAACTCAAAAACGAGAATGGGGAAGATTACTCGCTTAGCTTCTCTATGTAAAACGATTCGCTAGTTAGTTTGATATAAGCAGCAAAACAGCATAGTTATTTTACTTCAGTTGTCGATAAATTAAGAGTGGCTATATTGGCTTCCATTACTGCAAAAGCATTATTAAACATAGCTTTACCATCACTTACCTTAGGTGGGTTAACGACTGGTTAATTACTTGTTTACTGATGTGTGTGAAACTATCTAGATGTTATTTCTGCACAAAAAAACATCAGCAACTTTAGCCCTACCGCCATGTTGGCTGGTTTTCTGTTCGATTTGAAAGTGCAATAGAGATAACTCTGGCTATATAGCGTTGACGAGAACCTGTTGTGCATATCGCGGTAATGTTAAGGAGTCTTGGGCACTAGGACACATTTTTATGCGATAAGCCTTTAAATCGACTTATCTCTAAAAGTGACCTTCTCCATTATCTTGATGCTTTTGTGATTGACTAAAAAGTCGCAAATAACGATGAAAGTAAAAATATTATTCATAAAGCGGATACCCGCCGCTTTAAATCTTCTCATTTCCATGTAAGTTAGTATTACTCCCATCCAGCTCTAGTATTCATGATCGCAAAAGTACAGAAGGTTACGATTAAAGGCGGCTCAACACTGGCCATTAAGTTTGGTTTTTTGGGGATCTTTGGGCTTTTAATTGGCATTGTTATTACTGTTTTGGGGTTCGATGATTCTGAATTCCATCGCTTCAATTTTTTGAATCACACCCTAAGTGAATTAGGGACTTATGGTCATTCGTCTTTCGCTGTCATTCTCAACGGTGGATTGTTTTTTGGCAGTTTAAGCCTCGTTTTCTATTGTTTGTCTTCTTTGCAGCAGGTAACTTCTTGCTGGGGATACCCTTTCTTTATCAGTTTGGCTCTCACTTTTCTGGCTTTAGCGAGCGTGGGATTATTTCCGGTGAACGTGTATCACTTGCATGTTCTTGGGCTGAAATGGTTTTTCTATCTGGGGAGTTTGAGTGCGATCTTCTATTTAGCCTTGGTCTGTTTCGGCAAGTCTAACTTTGGCCGTTGGACTGGGTTGTTGGCGTTAATAGTCTTATGTAGCATGTTGACGTTTCTGTATGCGCCACAGCTCAATTTAGGTTTGACCGAAGGTGATAGACCGTTTTATCAGGAGATGGTATTGCAACTGCCGCGTCCTACTTTGTGGTGGCCAGCCCTACTAGAATGGATTGGACTGGGAAGTTTATTGTGCTGGACAAGTGTGCTGCTTTTTAGCCAGTTAAGCTTCAGCCAAGATCCCAAAATCATTGGCTGAGTTATCTTTGAATTTAGGCTTATCTTCAGCTTTAGGCTATGGATTCACATGCACAGCAAGGCCCGCTTCACCAAACCAATAACCGTTGCACTGGGTTATACCAAGATTGCTATTCATCGAAAAATCCTGAGTATTTTTAGTCGCTTGAATCGTATCGACCAAAGCATTGGCTTTAGTGATGCAGTCAAGACTACTGGGTGATACTCGAAACACATCGACCCCCATTTGTGTCATTGCCGCTATTTCACTGCGTAAATCTAAACAGCTAGCGGATTGGGTTTGAATTCCATTGAGCCTGAGTAAAGGTTGCTGCTCTTGGGTTTGCGCGAGTAGTCCTTTACTGTATTCACGGCATACCGTTTCGCAATGATCTTTCGTGAGCTGTTTGTGTCTAGCGGTAAAGCAGCGCGCCGAATGGGCGAGTGGTAAATAGCCGTGGCCGAGCACTTCCACCTCAAATGATGGCTGTTCTTGAATCACTTGTTGCAACCAAGCCTTAGATAGCTCCACTGGCATGACAAATCTTTGCATTCCAAACCGCTGCAAAATGTCTAAACTAGCGCGATTGTAGTTATTGATACTCGCGCCGCAGACAAAGGGTAACTTACGCTCTTTGGCAAGATACACTGCCGCCATATCGTTTGCTTCGACGATAAATTCACCGTTATCGACCTGGCGTTTGAGCTCAGTATATTCAGATGGCGCTTCGATTAAGGCCAGCGTCGAAAGCACGACTTCTTTACCCGCCTGCTTGAGCATTTGCGCCAGCTCTAGATAATCGCCCCACTTGAGTTCGCGTCTGCGGCTACAAACCGCCTCACCTAAATATACTAAGGGAATTTGACTGGCGGCGACTTGCTGGTAAAAGTCAGCGACTTGCTGTTTCTGCCAGCAATACAACAGTGGTCCTAGGGAAATCTTCATAAGGTGTCCTTTGTCAATCTTGCTCTCTATTTACCTTTTATTGCCAATCGCGCTCGTAGGCGCCAAGCGTAGTGATCTGACCCTCGGATACTTTCGCTAGGGCTTGTTCCCAATGGGGTTGATTTTGGCTTTGTGAGTACAGCGCTGGATTATTTAGATAGGTGTCTATGGCTTGACGCCATACTCGAGTGACTTGTTCAACATAGGCGGGGCTGCGTTGACGTCCTTCGATTTTCAGCGACACTATGCCAGCTTTGGCTAGCTCTGGAAGTAAGCTTAAGGTATTCAAACTGGTTGGTGATTCGAGTAAATATTGCGGTGAATCTTGATCTGCTGTGATGTAACGGCCTTTGCATACCACGGGATAACCCATTTGTTCGTCGAGGGCCGATTTATCAATTAACACATCGTTGAGCCGGGTTAATCTGTTCTGTCCTTCTTCTTGCCAGCGTACGTGTTTTGCTGGTGAACAAGATCCACCGGTGTTGGGCGATTGGCCCGTTACATAGGATGACAGCTGGCAACGCCCTTCGGCCATAATGCACAGACTACCAAAGGCGAATACTTCCAAATCCACTGGGCTGACTTTAGCAAGATCCCGTACTTGTTTCATGGATAACACCCGTGGCAATACTACTCGGGTGATGTTAAAGGCTTCCTTATAAAAGCTCAGCGCACCCAGATTGGTTGCACTGGCCTGCACCGATAAATGCAGTGGCAGGTTTGGATAGTGCCTATGGGCATAATCGAGTAAAGAAAGATCGGCGACAATTAATGCATCCATACCCAGTTTTGCCGCTAAATCGATAGCCTGATACCAACGATGCTCTTCACCGGGCTTTGGAAAAGTATTTAAGGTCAAAAAGATTTTTTTGCCGTGCTTTTGCGTCAGCTCAGTGGCTTCTTGCAATTTTGCGGGGGTGAAGTTTAATCCTGCAAACGAGCGCGCATTGGTGTCGTCTTTTAACCCTAGATACACAGCGTCGGCTCCGGCATGTAATGCCAACTTTAGCGAGGCCAGATTTCCTGCTGGACACAACAGCTCCATAGTGATGCTCCCGATAAAATGATAGCCGCTGAGTGTAGGTAAGATTGAATGGCGATGAATTGATTTAAAACAGGTTTAAGATCATAAAATCCCGATAAACTGGGATATATCATGTTTTATTCTTGTAGGGTTCCCACCATGTCCGCTGTTTTTTTCGCAAAATTTGCTCAGCAACTTTTAGAGTTCACCCCAAAAGCCATCGGCTTTCCACTTGCTAAGATGCCGTTTAGCCTCAAAGCAAAAGCCATCAGCCAATTGCTTGAACTCTTACTTGCCGAGCAAGCTGCTGACGATGAGCTTGGATTTTTGACGGATAAATGGGTCGCGATTCGAGTGGAAGATATAAACTTAGCCTTCGAAGTCAGTTTTAATGGAAAATGGCAAGTCAGAGAGCTCACCGATGCGCAGGTGACCTTTAGTGCCAACTCTGCCGAGCTAGTGTTAGTGGCGGCGGCGAAGGAAGATCCCGACACGCTATTCTTCCAGCGTAAGCTGAGTATTCAAGGTGATACTGAATTAGGGCTCGAAGTGAAAAACCTGCTGTTAAGTATCGAATTTGCCAGTATGCCAGCCCCAATTCGTCTTAGTGTTGAAAAGCTTGCCGCTGTGATTGAGCGTCTGCAAATTGAAGCGAAACCGACAATTATTCTCGCCAAATCCCCAAGCTTTTAACGTTATGTAGTGAGACTACACACTGCTAATTCCATAAAGAAGCCCGCTAAGTTGTTATCTTAGTGGGCTTATTTTTATTTAAACTTTACTGTATGGTTTGGTCAATGAGTTAGTAGCTTGCACTCAGTTGTAGTCCCGAGTAGCTCGAATAAGCGCGTAACATCACATGGTAAGTTCCCGCTTGAGTCACGGTAATCGAACAGCTTTCATTGTTCCCGTTTTTATAGGGACGGCAATCATAGCTGGTGGTCGTTGGGGTAGTGCCTGCTTTAACATACAGGTCTACATCTCCAGTTCCGCCACTGGTGGCAATGTTGAGTTGGCTATTGGCTGGAACCACTATCTTATACAGTTTCTCTGTTGCCGTTGCCCCGCTTAAATTCGTGACAGGTACGCCATTGGTTAAGCAGTTTGCATCGGTGCAGCTTCCGCCGCCATTCAGGTTATAGCTGGCTGTCAGTTGGGCATTGGCGTAATTATTATAGCCTTGCACCATCACATACCACCGACCCGCCATAGGTGTGGTGAAGTTACAGCTCTCGTTGTTGCCATTTTGATAGGGGCGGCATTGGTAGCTTGTTGTCGTCGGTTTTTGCCCTTGGCTGACATAAATATCCGCATCACCAGAACCACCCGCTAGATTGATCCCTAAACTTGCCGCATTGACTGGGACATCGATGTAGTAATACGTCGCAGAACCTGTGGCACCACTGATTGCGACACCCACATTATTTTGCAGCGGTGTTTCATCGACGGGGCAATTATTGCCACAGCCACCATCATCGCCTGCGAGTGAAAAGAGTAATTTATTGGGTGAACCTGTTTTAGCGTCTGTAACTTTATTTGACGTGGCGCGCGTCGTAAGTAAGTTTGTCACCTGTGCGGGAGAGAGATTTGGATTTTCATCTAAGTATAATGCGGCAACGCCTGCCACATGTGGGGCTGCCATTGAGGTACCACTTATGGTATTAGTCGCTGAATTCGAGTTATACCAAGCGGACGTAATGCTCGAACCAGGCGCATAGATATCAAGGCAAGTTCCGAAGTTAGAAAAACTCGAGCGGGAATCGTTACTGGTGGTTGAACCAACCGTGATGGCATTTACCGCCCGTGCGGGTGAGTAATTACAAGCGCTGCTGTTGTCGTTACCCGCCGCCACTACGAAAGTGACCCCTGCGGCAACTGCGGCATTGACTGCATCATCAGTTGCTTGTGAGGCGCCGCCTCCTAAACTCATGTTTGCGACGGCGGGGCCGGAAGCATTGTTTTTCACCCAGTTTATCCCTGCAATCACGCCAGAGTTACTGCCTGAACCTGAACAGTTGAGTACTCTGACGCCCACAAGATTGACGTTTTTAGCCACACCGTAGGTAGCGCCGCCAACAGTTCCTGCCACATGGGTACCATGGCCGTTACAGTCAGTCGCATCGTAATCATTATCCACAAAATCATAGCCACTGCTGGCGCGACCACCAAACTCATTGTGAGTATTAAGCACGCCAGTATCGATCACAAAGGCGGTTACACCAGAGCCGTCGAAATCCGTGTGATAGTTACTATCCAATGGCAAGTTTCGTTGATCGATTCTGTCTATGCCCCAGGTCGGACTCGGTTGATTGGCATTGGCTTCAACCATAGGCGTTACTGACATGATTTGATCTTGTTCTATGTATTTCACATTTGGATCTTTACGCAGGGCTTTAATCTGTTGGGCGCTGGCCTTGATGAGTACACCATTGAGCACATTGCCAAAGTTTTTCATCACAGTGATATCATATTGGTTGACTAAACTCTCGGCTTGTTTCGTCGCGAATTCAGCTATGGTGTTGTTATTACTTAGATTAAGAACGCTTGGGGTATTGAATACAACAATGTAAGTATCTTTGATGGCTTTAGATTGCGGGACACTTACCATACTCGCTTGGTATTCATTAGCGTTAACAGGGAAGTAAGCAAGTCCAGTTGCGACCGCGACTGCAATTAAATGTTTCTTATGCATGTTGAACTCCATTTTCTTTTTATGTCTCCACGGACTTCGAGACATAATTTAATGTAGAAGGTATTTTCAACCTGCCCAGTTCGGTGCTTAAGGTATATCTAATTTACAAGGTTAAAATGTAACACTTGATTTACAATTTGACCGCAAGTGACTTTTTACTTAGCTAAAGAGTGAGGTGTACAAATAAGCGTCAAAATAATAACTATTAGTCTATTAAAACAACCTAGTCTGTAAAAGTGGTGATTTATCAAGCGACATTTTGTCCGAATCACAAACTGTGAAGCAGTGATAAATTCCGTCTGCTACTTTTTTGACATTCACCGCTGAAAATAAGTCAGTCTAAAGTAGTGTTTTGACTAATGCTGAAATAAAGGCTTGGATTTAAGCTATTTAAAGGTTTCTCATACCGTTAAATGCATCTTTATTGTGATTTTTTATGCGGGTTGTTTTGCGCAGGTTATGGCAGGTATTAGGGTAGATTTGACCGAGAGGCATTATAGCCACTCGGTCAGGTGACGTGATTAAGCTTTTTGCGTTAACACGGCAAATTTCACTAACAATTCGTCGTTAGATTCGACACGGTTTGGATCTGGGTCGATGCAATCAATGGGGCAGACAGACACGCAAGTCGGTTTGTCGTAGTGACCCACACATTCGGTGCAACGGTCTGGATCGATTTCATAGATCTCTTCGCCCATAGTGATAGCCTGATTAGGACATTCAGGTTCACACATGTCGCAATTGATGCAGCTATCGTCGATCAGTAGTGCCATGATCTTAACCTAGTTCATGTGGGTTGCGAGTATCCTGACCTTGGGGCAAGTTACGCAGCAAAATACCGTGGCTCAAATCGACTTCTTTCGGCACGGGTAGATACACAGTGTGCCCCGAACCTAAACCGGCTTCAACCGCTTCAGCTTTGCGATTTTCGAGTTGTTCAATCGTCAAACTGATATTGCCTTGCGGCGTCATCAGTTCAACACTGTCGCCAACGGAGAACTTGTTTTTTACTTCAATTTCGGCCAATCCTGCAAGATTACGTTTGCCCGTCAGTTCACCTACAAATTGTTGGGTGTCACTAACTGAGTAGCCATAGTCATAATTTTGATATTCATCATGCACATGGCGACGTAAAAAGCCTTCGGTATAACCACGGTGGGCTAGGCCTTCTAATTGATTCATTAGGCTGCGGTCGAAATCTTTACCCGATGAAGCATCTTCAATCGCGCGGCGATACAGTTGTGCGGTACGGGCAACGTAATAGAAGGACTTAGTGCGGCCTTCAATTTTGAGCGAGTCTATGCCCATTTTAGTCAGGCGCTCAACGTGCTGAATGGCCCGTAAGTCTTTAGAGTTCATGATATAAGTGCCGTGCTCATCTTCGAAGGCGGGCATGTATTCGCCGGGGCGATTGGCTTCCTGTAGTAGGTAAATTTGATCTGTGGGGGCGCCTGCGCCTAAGGTCGTTGGCGTTTCAATTTGCACCGCATTTGGCATGGCAATGATGTCACCGCTGTCATTTTGCTGCGCTTCGTGTACATCGTATTTCCAGCGACAAGCATTAGTGCAGGTGCCTTGGTTAGGATCGCGTTTATTGATATAACCCGAGAGTAAACAACGGCCTGAATACGCCATACACAGGGCGCCATGCACAAACACTTCAAGCTCGATATCGGGGCAGCGCTGACGAATCTCTTCGATTTCATCTAAAGACAATTCGCGTGACAGGATCACGCGTTTGATGCCTTGGGTTTGCCAAAACTTGACTGAGGCCCAGTTGATGGCATTTGCTTGCACGGATAAATGCACCACTTGATCAGGAAACGCTTCACGCACCATCATGATTAAACCGGGATCGGACATGATCAGTGCGTCAGGCTTCATCGCCACTACGGGTTCCATGTCCTTGATATAGGTTTTTAGCTTGGCATTGTGGGGCGCGATATTGCTCACCACATACAGCTTTTTACCGAGTGCATGGGCTTCTTCAATCCCAGTGGCAAGGTTTTCCATTTTAAAGTCATTGTTACGTACCCTTAGACTATATCTTGGCTGACCGGCATACACTGCATCTGCGCCATAGGCAAAGGCGTAGCGCATGTTCTTTAAGGTTCCAGCTGGAGACAGCAGCTCAGGTTTAAACATAATCACTCTCAAATGGGTTAATAAATGACGCGGTGCGCGGGGGCGGCATTTTACACAATGAAAGTAGGGGTATGCAAATTGCCTTAGTTAACTTTAGCAGTACTTCACATTTTACGAATATAGTGAGTTTGGCTTAGATCAACTGGAGCGGAATATTTCAACTTGAGTGATGATTGAGGTCGATGATTAAGACAGATAAGTAAGGCAAAATTGATAACGCAATCATACAAATTATTAACGTCTGCAGTTTTTTCTACGCATCTAATGATAGCCAACTGATATACTCCAACAATCCAATGTTGATGTTTACAGATTGATGGGAGTTAAGATGTCTACCGAACATCTACTGTTAGTCAGTTTATTAAAAAAACTAAAAGACGATGCCTTAGTACTACCGACCTTGCCTGAAGTGGCGATGCGGGTGCAAGAAGTGGTTGGACGCTCCGATGCGAGCCTTAAACAAGTGGCTGAAGTGATCGGCCAAGATGCCGCGATTTCTGCGCGTATTATTAAGGTCGCTAACAGCGCGCTATATAGCCGAGGCGTACCCGCTGAAAGTATCAACAGTGCGGTTTCTCGTATTGGTTTAATTCAGATTAAAAGCATTGCCACTTCGGTGGCGATGGAGCAATTGTTCATTTCCACCAATGAAATGGTGTGGGAAGTCATGGACGAAGTGTGGCGTACCTCAATCGATGTAACCGCTGCGTCTTGTGCCATGCTGCAGATGTACAATAAGCGTCATTCAACCAGTCGGTTAAATTTTGATACCTTAACCTTAGCTGGACTCGTGCATAACATTGGCGCTTTACCTGTTTTGACAGAAGCGGAGGCACATCCCCATTTATTCACTAGCATTGATCAATTACGCGCACTCGTACGTAAAATGCAGGGGCCTTTGGGTCGTGCTGTTTTAAAAAGTTGGGATTTCTCTACCGAAGTGATGGAAGTGGTTGAGCGTTGGGCTGATTTACCTTATCTACCCGATCATGTCACCTA
Source organism: Shewanella sp. NKUCC06_TVS (assembly GCF_019345515.1). Lineage (NCBI taxonomy): Bacteria > Pseudomonadati > Pseudomonadota > Gammaproteobacteria > Alteromonadales > Shewanellaceae > Shewanella > Shewanella sp. NKUCC06_TVS. The sequence continues at coordinate 12,603 of NZ_JAHKQX010000009.1, forward strand.
TCTCGACTTTATCCGTGCAGCGGCCTTTTATACCGGTGAATTGCGAGCGGGCACTGAACTAGAGCAACGTCTCGGTGTGTTTGTCGCCCGTGGATTACCTGTGACGACCGATGATTTAGCCAGTGATGAGTTTATGGAAAAATTCCATTCAATTAGAGAAAGTTACCAATAATCGTTAGGCCTAAATGGAATTCAAATGGCGCTGATATCTTTTATCGTGTCATTTGAGAAAAAGCTTACGTGGTATGGCAGAGGCCAAGGTATGTTCGTAATCGGGTTAGTTGTCGCTTCTCTCGCTTTATTGATATTTTCATTGTATATCCTGCAGGCAAAATACAGATCTTTACGGTCGCAGCAAAAATTCTTAGCACAGCTTTGTACCCAGCTAGAGCAGCAAAAGGTTGAACGCCAAGCTTTAGACATTGGCATCGTTCCCCAAGCGTTTGCTCCTCTCTACCATACTTTAAATGAATTATTAAAGGCGTTACCGGCAAGTGTGGGCAAGGATAAGTTAACAGGACTTGTTAATCGTGTCGGCTTGAAACGTACTCTTACCGGCATGATGCCGCTGACTCAAGGGACATTAGTGCTAATTGATATTTATCGATTTCGCTATGTAAATGATCTCTTTGGTTTTGTGTTTGGCGATATTCTGCTGAAGCAATTTGCCGAACGCTTAAACAGCTTAAGTTTATCCCCGAGATTAATCGCACGCCTCAATGGTGATGAATTCTGTTTATATTACGAGCAAGCGTTGACTGAGGAGCAATTAGTTCACTTAAGAGGGCGGTTGCAAGTGCCTTTTAACATTAAGAACACACCCGTCAGCGTTAAGCTTCAAATCGGTTGTCTGCATTTACAAGAACACCATGCCGACACGAGTCAGATGCTACGTCGAGTCGATTTGGCGCTGAAGAAAGCCCGCCATTCTCGTAGCGCGATTGCATACTATGCCCAAAATGATGATATTCGTCAGTTAAGAGAACTGAAAATTATCGATAGTTTGCCTAAAGGTTTGCAACGTAATCAAGTATATATGGTGTATCAAGCTAAACAGGACATTGTAACGGGTCGATGTTTTCAGGTTGAAGCCTTAATGCGTTGGGAGCATGACGAACTCGGGATTATTTCTCCTGGAGAATTTATTCCCTTAGCTGAATATGCTGGCATGATTGATTTAGTCAGCCAATGGGCACTCGATCAGGTTTTAGCACAGCAGGCAAAATGGCGCGCGGCGGGGATACAATTGTGTGTTGCAGTTAACCTGTCGACACGGGATCTTGACAGTGAAACCTTACCCCAAGAAATTGCTGCAAGATTAGCCTATTACCAGCTCCCACCCGAATCTTTGATGATCGAAATTACTGAAAGCACTTTAATGGCGGATTTAACTAAGGCGGTTGAGACGTTAGGAAAGATACGTGCCTTAGGAGTTAGACTTGCAATTGATGATTTTGGTACAGGTCATTCTTCTTTAGCTTATTTAAAGCATTTACCCGTCAATGAAGTCAAAATCGATAAAGCCTTTTTAAAGGATCTGGAGCAGGATAAACCGTCGGAATACATCCTCGAAGCCAGTATTAATATCGCCAAAAAACTCGGTTATGAGGTAACTGTTGAAGGAATTGAAACGCTTGAGATTAGAGATAGGTTAGTGGCTATGGGGGTTGATACTATACAAGGTATGTATTACGCGAAGCCCATGAGTGCCGCCGAACTCGAAATGAACTGGGCCCAACTACATAATACAATCTAAACCTTGTGCTCATTAAAGTAAGCGCTCGTTAAATCAAATGCTCGTTAAATCAAGAGTATTAAGGCTTACAGCCGCGCCTTAATACTGTCCAGTTATCGCTATTTGAGTTGTACTTCTTTGAGTGATTTTTGTTGCCTTTGCTGATGTCAAAATAAGCTCAGGAAATCGCGCGTACTTGTATGTAAGAGTATTAGCTTTGTTCGCTTGATGTGAAACCAAGACTTAATATGGCGATTAACTCTGCCGGCATAGGCGCTAATTGACGGGCTTGATTCATACACACCATTTCTATGGTTGCAGTGACAGCAGGTTTTTTGCCCTGAGGGCGCCAAATTTCCTGTAGCCACACAGTGCGATACTTGCTCTCAAAGTAAAATTTAGTCCGTACATCGATAATATCGGCAAATTCCACCCCCTCATGGCATAGCATATCGCTACGATACACAGCAAAACCCAGTTGGTTTTGTTGCCATAATGCACTTAAACGCTCAGCACCAATCACATGCTCACGGGCTCGCTCGAAGTATTTCAAAAAGTTGGGGTGATACACCACGCCAGAAAAATCAGTATCTTCATAGTAGATTTGCACTGGGAAAGAAAAGGTCGGGCTAAATTGCGGCATGGGGTACGGCTATTCTAGATAGTTTTATTGCGCAATAGTTTAGCGGCTTATCTCTTAAAACAAAACCTCTAATGCGGAGAGACAAAAGCGCTGTTAAAGGAAATGTGCAGACTACTTTAGGTCGGCAACGGCGATGCTTAATCTGGACATGATTGACAATGTGACTACTGAAATAGTCATTAGATTCGATTATGGGACGCTTTTCTGCTTATAGATAAAATGCTTGTTACCCAAAAAATATCACGCTAATCAGGCAGTAAAATCACACTATCGTGCCTAATTCATTAATCCCTTCCTATACTGATAACTGCAATCCCTTTCTTACGTTGATTTGCTAGGTTGAGAGCTTTATATGAGCGAAATTAAAAAATCAGAAATATTGACAGAGAGTGGCACAAATGAACTCGAAATTATTGAGTTTCATCTACATAAGACACTTCCCAATGGTGGCCATAAAGTGTGCCATTACGGTATTAATGTCGCTAAAGTGAGAGAAGTAATTAGGGTGCCAGAAACGTCAGATTATCCCAATGCCCAGCGGCACATGGTTGGGGTGTTCTCGCTGCGAGAAAAGTTGATCCCTTTGGTCGATCTTGCCGGTTGGCTCGGAATATCGACACCTGAGGATTTAACCCACAAAGTGGTCATAGTGACTGATTTTAATAAGATGATTAATGGATTTTTAATCGATAGTGTTCGTAGCATCCATAGAGTGTCGTGGGAGCAAGTTGAATCGCCGAGTCAATTTTTAGAAGCGGGTGAAAATGATTGTGTCGTTGCCGTAGTGCGCCGTGATGGCATGCTCATTATGATATTGGATTTTGAGAAGATTATTGCCGATATCAATCCTGAACTGAGTATGGATAAGTACGATGTCACGCTCGATAGAAGTGTACTGATCAATGATAAAATGCTGGCGAAACGTGAAGCGAAAACGATTTTAATTGTCGATGATTCCGCTTTTATTCGTAAGATGATCGAAAATACCCTTCGCAGCGCAGGTTACAACATTATCACAGCCAAAGATGGTGGTGATGCCCTTGAAATGCTAATGGAATTTGAGAATCTTGCTGACCAAGATAATGCTTCGATCTCTGATTTTGTCAGCGCCATTATTACGGATGTTGAGATGCCTCGCATGGATGGCATGCATTTGGTGAAACGCTTAAGAGAATCCAAGGCGTATCGACAAATGCCAATTGTGATGTTTTCCTCTTTAATGAGTGAAGATAACCGCGTAAAGGCGATGGCATTAGGTGCTAACGATACCATTACTAAACCAGAAATTGGTCGTATGGTCGGTATGATAGATAAATACGTATTCGAAGAGTAATGCCATTTCATTTAGTGGCGATATTTGAATATGGGATATTCGAGTCATCGCTATCAACGTCTTGAGTGATTCTTCAATGACAAACCATATCAAAGTAAAAAGCCATATTCACCGAGGCGAATATGGCTTTTTTGTAGGGTAAACGTTGTTTACTAGCGAATGATCATTTGATCGCGCTCTGGTCCAACAGAAACCATGCTAACGCGTACACCCATTAAGTCTTCAATACGTTCAACATATTGTTGTGCGGCGACTGGCAGGCTTTCGAAGGTGCGACAACCAGTAATATCTTCGCTCCAGCTTGGCATTTGCTCATACACTGGGCTTAACGCAGCAGTTTGTGGCCAAATTGGGTTCTCGGTGTGTTCACCTGCATAGGCAACACAGATTTTCAGATCTTTCATGCCAGAAAGACAATCAATCTTAGTCAGGGCAATTTCGGTTGCTGCTTGTAGCTCAACACCATTACGGGTGGCAACAGCGTCGAAGTAACCCATGTCACGTGGACGGCCTGTCGTTGCACCAAACTCGTTGGCATTTTCGCGGAAGGCGTCTTGCTCTTCCATTGCCGTCACTAACGTGCCAGTGCCGACTGATGAGCTAAAGGCTTTCGCGACAGCAATTACGCGCTCTGGACGCAGGGCAGGTAAACCGCTGCCGATACCCGCGTAAGCTGCAGTCACGTTTGAAGATGTGGTATAAGGATATTCGCCGTAGACTAAGTCGCGGCCAGCACCTAATTGCGCTTCAAACAGCAAGCTAGCATCTTGTTTTTGTAATGCTTTTAATGGCTCTGTCACGTTACAAATAAATGGACGCCAAGGTGCCGTCACTTCTAATAACCATGCGGTCATTTCGGCGGCGGTTTGATTAAAATCGCAACTTGGATAAAGTGCTTTTAACTGCGGTAATTTCCAGTCGAGCATAAATTGAATGCGCTCTTGCAGCACTTCAGGTTGGTTTAACCAGCCGACTAAAATGCCTTTTTTCATCACGCGATCGCCGTAGGCTGGTGCAATCCCTTGACGGGTTGAACCATAGGCGAGGTCGCCAAGACGTTGTTCTTCTAAGGTATCTTCTAATGCATGTAGAGGTAAGCACAAGGTAGCACGGTCAGAAATGCATAATTTGACTTCAATGCCAGCCGCTTGCACTTCAGCAATTTCTACACTGAGTTTTTCAGGACTGATCACCATGCCAGGGCCTAAAACTGCAACGCAGTTAGGGTTGAAAATGCCACTTGGTAATTGGTGTAATTTAAAGGTGCCATAGTCGTTGACGACGGTATGACCAGCGTTGTTACCACCTTGAAAGCGAATACTGGCAGCGGCATCCGCGGCTAAATAATCTACGATGCGGCCTTTGCCTTCATCACCCCAATTTGCACCCACAACCACGATCGACGGCATAACAACATCTCCTCATTGATTAAGACGCTATGCTAGACCCGTCATTTGAATAAGAGAAATTAATTATGGTTATCATCCCAATAAGAATTTCATATATCATTGGCTATCATTAACTCTAATACTTTGCAAAAGGTGGCGTTATGCTCGATATCCATTGGTTAAAGACCTTCGTGACTTTGGCTGAATACAAGCATTTTGGGAAAGCGGCCACAGCGCTGCACATGACGCAGCCCAATGTTAGCTTGCATATTAAGCAGTTAGAGCAAAGCACTCGAGTCAAGTTGATTGACCGTAATCCCTTTCGATTAACGCAAGCGGGATTTCGCCTGTTAGAGAGCAGTCAGAAGACGTTAATGGAGCTGCAAATTTGTCAGGCGGATCTCAATGCGATTAATGACCTTAGCAAAGGCACCTTGACCATTGCCGCCAGCGATATTATCTCGCGGTTATTGTTGATCCAGCCGTTTCAGCTCTTTAAGGCGGAGTTTCCGGGAATAGATTTCTCACTGCTCAACACAACCTCATCACAAGCCTCTGAATTGGTGAAAAATGCCGAGGCCGATTTAGGGTTTGTGATTGCGCAGAAGGAAAGTCAGCCACTGCATTTTACTGAGCTACAACAGATTAAATGGTGTGCAATCGGAGATAACTTACAGCAATGGCAGCAGGCAAAACCCTCTGTGGATACGCCCTTAGCCGAGCAACCGACGTTGATTTTATTAGGACACGATACGCGAACCCGCGAATTGTTAGATCCTGCATTGCCGTCGCTGAACTTATCGAATTACAGAATAATGGAAGTCGGCAGTGTTGACGCGCAAATCGATTGGGCTGAGGCGGGATTTGGTGTGGCGATCGTACCGGAGTTTTCGGTTTACACTAAGGCGAATCTCACCACTAAAGTCACTCCTCTACCGCAATTCCCTACTACGAGTTTAGGTTATATTGTGCGCCAGAATCAGATCTTGTCGAAGGCTATTAAGCAGCTGTTATATTGGGTGAATCAAGAGATCATTCGCTCGCAGCGGTAATCTATCATTCGCTTGTAGCGATAGTGGATTAGTCAGCGACTAAGAGCAGTTTGTCGTATTGGCCTGTGGCTTTTAGCTGTGATAAGCCAGCGTCGAGTTGGCTTGCTAAGGTTTGTGCTTGCGGATTTCCTTTCGAGAAGGCCAAAAAAATATCGCTGCTGTGGTTAGCAAATGCAGGAATAATCTCATCATCTACCCCCATTTTTTTCAGGTTTTCCTTGGCGACTAAGTCGAACATCAAGGCGGCATCTATGCGACCAATCAACAATAAATTGATGAGCTGTTGTTGGTTGGCGACGGTGACGATATTGAGCTGTTGCTGTTTAACTAATGTGGGAAACTCATCGCCATATTCATAGCTTTTAATCACGCCGATAACGGTGCCTTTAGGTAGAGCCCATTTATTGTCTGCCAGAATAGGTTTTTGTTTCTTTTGATAAAAAGAAGCCGTGGCGATAAATAATGGGGTGTTTCCAAAGATGAAGCGTTGCTCAGTACTGTTCTCGCGGGTGACGTTAAACACCCCATCAACTGCACCTTTTTCCGCCATCATTAAGGCGCGGGAGTAGGGCACAACTAAGCTATTCACTTCAATATGCGACTGTTTAAATGCGGCTTGGATTAAACGATGGGAAATACCTTGACCAAACTGATTGGCGAAAGGTGGCCAACTGTCTTCTGCGGCTAAGGTTATGGCTTGAGGTTGCGATTCTGCTGGTATTGCATTACTTTCTTTAGCGAGTGCCATGTTGCAAATAATGGATACGAGCAATAAAACGATGCTAAGTATCAATGCTGACGGCAAATTTAATGCCTGCTGCATCCTGAGCCTCATTCTGTTCCCTGCACGCATTTTGCTTCCATCTCCCCGCTTAATATATGGCTTTTATAGCATAAAGAATTATATCTAGACTAATGATTTGAATATTAATTACTGATAGTTAGTCCTTTTGTGATGTTTATAGGATATTTCAACAACCTCAGTTTACTGTGTGCGGGTCTATTATTTTTATGTACTGTGTTTAAGGGGGATTTTACGCTGGGTAACACATGAACTGGCTTAGCATTCTTGCTAATACCAATCGTACTAAATATCTGTTCATTCAGCGGGAGTTCAACGCGCTTTAGACAAGGCGAAGGCTTGAAGGCATAGTGGTGCTCTGTCGAAAGCCTTGAACGCAGTATAAAGCGCGTTAAAACCCGCCCTTCGGGAGCCTCACAGGCATCCCACTCCCGTGTTGCATTGACTTAAAAGGGAATAACCATTTCTGCGTCAATGCGCCTTGGATTGAGATGCCTGTGAGGCTCTGAACTGATTAGATATTTAATGTGATTGGTATAAGTAGAAGAAATTGAAATGGATAAGTTTCAATGTTGCCATCAAACGAATCGCTAAATTGTTTAGTGAGGTTCGTTTGATGGTGATGTGTGTTGATCTTAGCTGCGCTATTTGACCTTAGTGGCTTGCATAGTAATCCAAGTCTTATAGGGCTGATACTTGTCATAGCACCAATGGAATAGGGTGTTGTAGAAGAAGAAAAAGATCAAAAAAACCGCTTCTAAGCCCATGGCTGCCAACCAACCTATCTGTAGAAACCAGGCGATGGTCGGTATGCTAATGAAAATAAGTCCCCCTTCAAATCCAAAGGTATGCAGTATTCTGGTTTTCAAAGTGCGTTGCTCTCGATTTGCCCCAAATACCCTGTCGAATCCTAGGTTGTAGAAGTAGTTCCATACCACGGTATAAAGACTCAAAGCGATACCAACTATGACAAGTTCACTGGTTCCCTTGCCTGATATAAGGGCAGAAACGGGGATAATAATAGCGAGTGCAATCGCTTCAAAGAGTAAGGCGTTAAAGATACGTTCTGTCGTTTTCATGGCTATTTCCCATTCATTTAATGTGACTATGGCCATGATTTTATCTAGTATAGGGATAAGTTATAGTTAGATAGTATCGGTAAAAGCGATATGTTTAGTCTCGAACAACTCGAAGCCTTTATGGAAACCGTAGAATCGGGTTCATTTTCGAATGCTGCAAGGCAACTTAAGAAAGCACAATCCGTGATTAGCCAGCATGTGATGAATCTTGAAATTGACTGTGGGGTTGAGTTATTTGACCGTTCGGGTCGTTATCCTGTATTAACGGCCGAAGGTAGTAAATTACTGCCCTACGCAAGAGCGACGATTCTTCAACATCGTAGGCTCAAACATACCGCCTTATCGCTCTTTAGTAGTCAATCTTCAGAAGTGTGCCTTGCGATGGATGAAGGCATTCCGATACAGAGAATATCTGAAATTATTCGGTTGTTAGAAGGTGATTTCCCTAATATCGAACTCGAGTTTCTCAGTGCCTCAAGTATAGATATTATCGACATGGTGCATTCGGGAAGAGCATCTACAGGATTGATTTTTAGTGAATTATCTATGCCAAGTAGTATAGATTTTGAGAGTATTGGGGTGATTCAATTCGATCTTTATGTGGCGAGTTCGCATCCCTTAGCAAAATCAGTTGCACCGAACATGGACTCATTGCGACTGTATCGACAATTACTCATCCGCTCACGGAATACTAAAACCAGTAGTTTTCAGCAGGCGTTCAGTCCTGATGTTTGGTATGCCGATAACTATTACGTGTTATTGGAGCTCGCATTACAGGGCCATGGTTGGTGTCTATTGCCCGAGCATATGGCGTCCAATTTAGTTTCATCGGGTAACTTAACTCGCGTCCCCATAGAATTTGAGCAGATAGGCTGGCATGCAAACGTCGATGTGATCCAGCATCAAGATAAAAGCAGCCTGCCATTATTGAAACGACTCAGGCAACTGTTTAGAGAACTCTTGGTTGGACAGAAATAAATGGTTGGACAGAAATAAAGCAAAGCATAAATAAAACCCCAGTTAAGTGAGTACTCTACTGGGGTTTAGTTTTTGTGGATCAGGATTTGTGAATCAGGATTCATCATTACGCGGAAAGTTAGCCAGCACTAGCTCGGCCACTTTGCGCAGTTCATTCGGGCAAATTCCACTGGTCGCTTGTACGGCCATACCTTGCAATACAGTGCCTATATAACGGGCAAGCAGTAACGGCTCGGCATCTGCGGGCAAATCACCTTCATCTTTGGCGCGTTGCAGTCGTTCGCACAGGGCTATTTCACCGTCGCGGCGACGATTAATCAAAGTGTCTTTAATCGCTTGCCCTGCTTCACTGCAGGTTAATGCCCCTTGAACAATCAAACATCCCTGTGGATGGCTTTTATCCACCAAAGAGCTTGCCGCACCGAGTAGCATTGACTCGATAACCTGATAGGCGGTTTTTTGTTCCAGTGCCGGGTAGAAAAACGCACAGGGGCGCTGTTCATATAATTCTATCGCTTTGAGAAATAACTGTTCTTTATTACCGAAAGCGGCATAAAGGCTAGGTTTATTAATGCCCATAGCTTGGGTGAGATCGGTTAACGATGTACCTTCAAAACCTTTGAGCCAGAAGACTTCTAAGGCTTTTGCTAATGCATCGTCAGTGTCAAAAGCTCGTGGGCGACCAACACAGGGCGTCTGGGTGACGGTTGACATCATTAGGCTCCTCAATTCTCAATTGCCCCTAGGATAGACATGGGTTTAGTCCCTGTCCAGCCACACTTGCCACTGATGACGGACTTAGGGGGGATATGTCTACTTAGTCATTCAAGGTGTCACCTAAGTTCAGCATGTTATCTGCGTTAGTCAGTGTTTGCTTCAATATTCATCAAAATGCTTTGCCGTTCAAACTCGTAGCCTTTTGCCTCTGGACGCATTGCATGCCTAGGGTAAGTGCACACCTCTAGTTAAATACCGTTCGGTACATAAATTTGTTGACAGCATCATTTTACGCTATATATTACCGTCCAGTACAGAATATTTTTTACCAGTCGGTATTTAATTGGTTTGGTTTGTAACACAGCTGCATGTGTGTGGTTCGAACAGCGTGAAATGCCCGCCACTTTGAGGATAGTAATATGATGAGTAACAAACCTTTACGAATAATGATGTTAACGGCTGTGGCTGCTTTCGTCCTTTCAGCTTGTGGTGAGCAAACAGCGCAGCAGGGACCTGCACCGAGTGCACCTAAGGTGGATGTCGCTCAGGTATTGCATGAGCGAGTCACCGAATGGGATGAGTTTACCGGTCGTTTACAGGCGCCAGAAAGTGTCACCCTTATCCCGCGGGTGTCGGGTTATATCGACTCAGTAAATTTTAAAGAAGGCGCCTTAGTGAAAAAAGGCGAGGTGTTATTTCGAATCGATCCAAGCGTGTTTGAAGTGGAAGTGGCCCGGTTAAAAGCAGACCTTGCTAGCGCACTTTCTGCAGAGCAACTGGCCACTAATGACTTTGAACGGGCACATAAGTTATTTGACCAAAAGGCGGTATCGGCCGAATTACTCGATACCCGTGAGTCGAATAAACGTCAGACTGCAGCCGCAGTCGCTTCGGTGAAAGCAGCACTCATGCGCGCCGAGCTTGATTTAGCTTATACCCAAGTACAAGCGCCGATTGATGGCCGCGTGTCCTACGCCAACGTCACTGCGGGTAACTATGTCACTGCAGGGCAGAGTGTGCTGACCAGCTTAGTCTCTACCGCCAGCATGTATGCCTATTTTGATGTGGACGAGCAAACCTACCTTAAATACGTGAAGTTAACTGCGCAGAACAAACGTAACGATCCTCGTGCTGGCGATAACCCCGTGTATATGGCTTTAGCCAATGAGCGCGATTATCACCATATTGGCATGGTCGACTTTGTTGACAATGCGATGGATAAGCAGACAGGCACAATTCGAGTGAGGGCCACTTTTGACAATGAAGACAATAGTTTATTGCCTGGCTTGTTTGCGCGTCTTCGCACCGCGGGCAGCGGCGCCTATGAGGGGATCTTGATCGACGATAAAGCCGTTGGCACAGATCTCAATAATAAGTTTGTGCTGGTCGTCGGTCATGATGGCACGGTCGAATATCGCGGCGTGACCTTAGGCGAAAAAGTCCAAGGACTGCGCATCGTGACCCAAGGCTTGATGGCCGAAGACAAGATTGTCGTCAATGGTATGCAACGCGTACGCCCTAAGATGCAAATTGAGCCAAACATAGTGGACATGGTCGACAGCGACAAGCTCGAGGCGCTACGCCAAGCCCAGTTAATACTCGATAAAAACCAAGAGCATTTGACGGCGCAAGCGGTCGAAACGGCGAGCCGCGGTTAAGGAATAACACACTATGTTGTCGCAATTTTTCATTAAAAGACCGATATTTGCAGCCGTACTGTCATTGCTGTTTCTTATCACTGGGGCGATTGCCGTTTGGCAGTTGCCTATTACCGAATATCCCGAGGTGGTACCGCCAACCGTAGTGGTCACCGCTAACTATCCTGGCGCTAACCCTAAAGTGATTGCCGAAACTGTGGCTTCGCCGCTGGAGCAGGAAATTAACGGCGTCGAAGACATGTTGTATATGTCATCGCAGGCGACGTCCGATGGACGCATGACCTTGACCATCACCTTTGCGATTGGCACGGATGTGGATAAGGCTCAAACCCAAGTGCAGAGCCGAGTCGATCGCGCTATGCCCCGTCTGCCGCAGGAAGTACAACGTCTTGGTATTATTACTGAAAAATCATCGCCAGACTTGACCATGGTGGTGCATTTGTTATCGCCGGATAACCGTTATGATATGTTGTATCTGTCTAACTATGCGGCGCTTAACGTCAAAGACGAGTTAGCGCGGATTAACGGTGTCGGTGCTGTGCGTTTGTTTGGCGCCGGCGAATACAGCCTGAGAATTTGGCTCGACCCGAATAAAGTCTCGGCGCTGGGTTTATCGCCAGCGGACATTATTGCTGCCGTGCGCGAGCAAAACCAACAGGCAGCAGCGGGCAGTTTAGGCGCGCAGCCCAGTGGCAGTGCTGACTTTCAACTTTTGATTAACGTGAAAGGCCGTTTAACTGAACTGTCTGAATTTGAAGATATCATCATCAACGTTGGTCAGAATGCTGAGGTGATCCGCCTTAAAGATGTCGCGCGGGTGGAACTCGGGGCAACGAGTTATGCGCTGCGCTCTTTACTCGATAATAAGGATGCGGTCGCTATTCCTGTATTCCAAGCATCGGGCTCTAACGCGATTCAGATTTCCGACGATGTACGCGCCAAAATGGCAGAGCTGTCTAAAGGATTCCCTGAAGGACTCGAATACGAAATCGTTTACGACCCAACAGTGTTCGTGCGTGGCTCGATTGAAGCTGTGGTAAAAACCTTGCTCGAAGCCGTGTTGCTGGTGGTGTTAGTGGTGGTGCTATTCCTGCAAACTTGGCGCGCATCGATTATTCCGCTGGTGGCCGTGCCTGTGTCTTTGGTCGGTACCTTTGCCTTTATGCATCTGCTTGGTTTCTCGTTAAATGCCTTGTCGCTATTTGGGCTGGTGCTCGCCATCGGTATCGTGGTTGACGATGCCATCGTCGTGGTGGAAAACGTCGAGCGTAATATTGCCGCAGGATTAAGCCCAGTTGCGGCAACACAAAAGGCGATGAAGGAAGTGACAGGCCCGATTGTGGCAACCACCTTAGTGCTGGCGGCGGTGTTTATTCCAACGGCCTTTATGAGCGGTTTAACTGGGCAGTTCTATAAACAGTTTGCCTTGACTATTACTATCTCGACCTTTATCTCGGCGATTAACTCACTGACCTTAAGTCCGGCATTATCGGCGCTGTTACTCAAGAGTCATGATGCACCTAAGGACGGCTTAACCCGTCTAATGGATAAGTTGTTTGGTGCTTGGTTATTTGTGCCTTTTAATCGTTTATTTAACCGTGCATCCGATGGTTATGGCTGGTTAGTGCGTAAGGTGATCCGTTTTGGCGGCATTATTGGCCTAGTGTATTTAGGCATGGTGGCGTTAACGGGTGTGCAATTTGCCAATACACCAACGGGTTATGTACCCGGCCAAGATAAACAGTATTTAGTGGCCTTTGCTCAGTTGCCCGATGCGGCATCCCTTGAACGTACGGATAGTGTGATCAAGAAGATGTCTGAGATTGCGCTAAATCACCCCGGAGTAGCGCACTCGATTGCCTTCCCTGGCCTTAGCATCAACGGTTTTACCAATAGTCCTAACTCCGGCGTAGTGTTTGTTGCGCTCGATGATTTTGACTCTCGTACTAGTCCTGAACTGTCGGCTAATGCCATTGCAGGACAATTGAATCAGCAATTTGCTGCTATTCAAGACGCGTTTATTGCCATCTTCCCGCCGCCACCTGTGCAAGGCCTCGGCACTATAGGAGGGTTCCGTCTGCAAATTCAAGACAGAGCCAACCTTGGTTATGAGGCCTTGTATCAGGTGACCCAACAAGTGATGTACAAGGCGTGGGCCGATCCTCAGTTAGCTGGCGTTTTCTCTAGCTATCAAGTGAATGTGCCACAACTTGAACTGGATATCGATCGGACTAAAGCGAAACAGCAGGCAGTGTCGCTCGATCAAATCTTCCAGACATTACAAACCTATATGGGCTCGACCTATGTCAATGATTTCAATCGTTTCGGTCGAACCTATCAGGTGAATATGCAAGCCGACGAGGCGTTCCGTCAAAGTCCGCAACAGATAAGTCAGCTAAAGGTGCCGAATCTGAATGGTGACATGATCCCGCTAGGTTCGTTCATCAACGTCAGCCAAAGTTCAGGCCCAGACAGAGTGATGCACTATAACGGTTTCACGACCGCTGAAATCAACGGTGGTCCAGCGCTCGGAGTGAGTACAGGCCAAGCGCAGGCGGCGATTGAGAAAATTTTGGCTGAAACGTTACCTAATGGTATGACTTATGAGTGGACCGAGCTGACCTATCAGCAAATTCTCGCGGGCAATACGGGTCTTTTGGTTTTCCCGCTGGTGATCATCTTAGTGTTTATGGTGCTAGCCGCCCAGTACGAGAGCTTAAGCTTGCCATTGGCGATTATCTTAATCATCCCAATGACCTTACTTTCAGCCCTCAGTGGTGTGCTGATTTACGGTGGGGATAATAACATCTTCACCCAAATTGGCCTGATAGTGCTGGTGGGGCTGGCGACTAAGAACGCTATCTTGATTGTCGAGTTTGCAAAGGAGAAACAAGACCATGGTATGGCACCTATGGAGGCGATATTAGAGGCAGCAAGATTACGTTTACGTCCTATCTTGATGACATCTATCGCCTTTATTATGGGAGTGGTGCCTATGGTGTTCTCCACTGGCGCGGGCGCCGAGATGCGCCAAGCCATGGGGGTGGCAGTATTCGCCGGTATGATTGGGGTGACTGTATTTGGTCTTATCCTAACGCCGCTGTTTTACTATGCCTTAGCAAAGAGAGGCGGTAAAAAAGCCGATGAGCATAAAGAGATAACAGTCGGTTAAGCTTGTTTTCTAGTTGAAAAATACATGAAAGGTCTACATTGAGTAGGCCTTTTTTGTTTATTCACGGCGAGAGCGATTAGATTTGACTATCTTTAGCTGGGGTTAATTAACATTAGGTCAATTGATGTTTAGTGATGGTATTGCTCGCCAGATTAAAACTAAAACCAGAAATGAGGAATATCGTTGGTATTTTCTGGATCATCAATAAGAAACAATGAATAACTATTACCGGACCATTCTGTTAGCTTATAACTTATTGCCACTTGAGCGCGTCATTATCACAGTATGATTAGAATGGTTACTGTTTTACGACTTTTCTATATAATTTGATGATTATTCAATACATTAGTAATGTACAATGCTAGATGAATCTAGATCGTTTTTTTACGCAGAACTCAGCTAAGGTACTTGTTGGCCTTGCATCACTATGCCCGAGGTAACGGATGATCCTATATCGCGTTTTATATGCGTTAGTACTTTGCGTTTTGATCTATTTCACGCCTCAAGTCATGGCTGCTGAACTCAATATTAATGTAGTAGATCTGCAACAACAGGCCATTGCCGATACTGTCGTGGAGCTGATCCCTGCAGTGATGCCCGATAATGCGATACCTGTCGAACATTATGAAATGTCGCAAAAAAATCGAACCTTTATCCCCTTTGTACTGGCGGTGCCTAAAGGTGCAAAGGTGGATTTCCCCAACTTAGATCGTACTCGCCACCATGTGTATTCTTTTTCAGAAGCTAAACCTTTCGAACTTAAATTGTATGTGGGTCAGGCCGAAGCGCCGATTCAGTTTGATAAACCCGGTTTGGTCGCGCTTGGCTGTAATATTCACGATTATATGCAGGCATTTATCTATGTGGCAGATAGCCCTATTGTCGCGGTGACGGACGAAAAAGGTGAGATCCAGTTTAAGGGACTTATCGCCGGTCAATATAAAGTTAAGCGCTGGCATCCATGGCAGAAGGCGGCATCAGACCCAACGGATTTACTGATAGTTAATGGTCCTAATCAACTCAGTCTGTCCTTAGACATTGAGCGTCAAGCTAAACCGTCGGCTCCGCCGTCGGGATTTGGTCACTACGATTCTGAAGGTAAGCCATTACATGCTAAATAGTTTTCGCGCTCGGCTGATTTTAGTTTTCTTTATTGTGCTGACGTTAGTGCAATTTGCCACGGCATTTTCCGTGTTGACAGCGACCGAAAAAGATAACTTTTTACAGCAACAGAAAAGCCTCGATATTGGCGCGAATGTGTTTCTCGAAGTGTTATCGAATCGCGGTATTCAGCTCAGTCAAAGTTTGTCCGTACTCAGTGCCGATTTTGGTTTTAAGCGCGCGATTGCTACTGGTGAGCAAGAAACCATTGAGTCAGTGTTATCTAATCACGGCTCTCGTATTGGTGCCGACGCCGCTGTATTGTTATCACCTAAAGGGGAGCTCTTGACCTCGAGTTTGCCCGGACTCACTCAGGATGATATTCAATCCTTATTTAATATGACCACCAGCAATCATAATGCGTTAGCTATCCTTAATTTTGATCATGCTAGCTATCAGTTTGTGCTGCAGCCGGTGAAGGCGCCGACCTTAATCGCTTGGGTTGGCATGGGTTTTTTATTGGATGAGAAGGTCGCCCAACAAGCTAAAGCTATTACGGGCATCGATGTGAGTTTTGTCAATCAGGCAACGGGCCGCACTGAAATAGCTTCAACCTTATCAGATAATGAAAAGTTAAGCGTAATTGAGCAGGCGAGCTTATTGCCTAGCTTGCTGAAAATGCCTAGTGAAAGTATTCCCGTAGATCATCTGTCTATGGGCATCAAACTTTATGATCACAACGGCAGCCAATTAGCGCTACTACACCAATCAAACCTCAAGTGGCAGCAAAGTTATCAGCAACTACGCAATAATATGCTGCTGATTTTTGCTTTGACCTTAGCACTGGCGATTGCGATTGCGATTTGGTTGTCGGGCAGTTTGACTGAACCCGTGCATCAACTTGTGAATTATGCCCGCAAAATCGGTCAAGGTAAGCAGCCTGCCAATATTCAAGGTGCGCCAGCAGAGCTGAGGGTGTTGGCCAAGAGTTTGTCCTTAATGCGCGATGATATTGAAGCGCGGGAAAAGGATTTAGTCTACCAATCTCGCCACGATAGCTTGACAGGTTTACTCAATCGTTTTGCCGCAAAACAGCATTTGGCGGATCTTAACGATAAATTATCCGGTGCTATGGTGTTGTTAGATATTAAACATTTCCGCCATATCAACGATATTATTGGTTTTGCCAATGCCGATACTTTGTTACTGCTTTTTGCTCGTCGCCTAGAGCAATTAGCACCCACTCCGGATTTACTGGCGCGTTTAGACGGTGACTCATTTTTACTTCTGTATAGTCAAGGTATTCGCCCCGAACATTTACTGAAGTCATTGGATATGTTGGAGTCACCTTTTCCAATCCAAGGCTCAAACATTTCTCTTACCGTGCGGGCGGGATTACTCGAAATCGATGGTAATGGTGCTGATATCGATGTGTTAGTGCGCCGCGCCGAAATTGCCCTCAATCAAGCCTGTCTCGAAGAGCAACGTATTGTCAGTTATCGTCAAGGCGCCGATGAAAAGTATCAGCGTGAGCTGACGATTATCCGTGATTTGCCTATAGGTTTAGCGCAAAACCAATTGTATTTAGTGTTCCAACCTAAAGTGGATTTACGCCTAAACCAGTGCACTGGCGCCGAGGCATTGATCCGTTGGCAACATCCTACGCTAGGGTTTATTCCGCCCGATGAATTTATCCAACTGGCTGAAAATTCAGGCAACATTGATATTGTTAGCCAGTGGGTATTGAAGCAGGCAATTCAGCAATTAGTGACATGGCAGCGGCGGGGTATAGTGCTAAAACTGGCTATTAACCTGTCGGCCCATGATTTAGTCGATACTCGCTTACCGAATCAAATCGCCATTTTACTGAAAGACAATAATCTGCCAAGCGGTGCACTCTGTATCGAAGTCACTGAAGGCGCCGTGATGAAAGATGCACAGACTGTGGTGAGTGTATTACAGCGATTCCGTGACATGGGCGTGTCTGTTGCCATTGATGATTTTGGCACAGGTCATTCATCATTAGCCTATTTGAAAATTTTACCCGTTAATGAAGTGAAAATTGATCGCAGCTTTATCAAAGACATGCTCACGGATAGCCAAGATGTGATGATAGTCGATACGAGTATTAAATTGATCCATGGCTTAGGTTTTACCGTAGTAGCCGAAGGCGTTGAAGAACAAGAAGGTGTTGAGATATTGCGCAATCTTGATTGCGATATCATTCAAGGTTACGTGTTTTCGAAACCCTTAAAAGCGGCTGAATTTGATCTGTGGTTCGAGGCGTTTAACCATCCAAATACCTCTGATACATAAGCGCGTTTACTCAAGTCAATATGCAAAGACGCTAGACTAACGAGTCATCGTCGAAAGAATTAGAGCGGAGCATCAAGTGAACATTTCCATAAATGCATTGAAGTTGAATTCATTAACTTGGAATTATGTTAAGGCTTTGTTTTGCCTATTTTTACTATTGGGCACTGTTCCTACGTTTGCTGAAGGTAGCCGTGTGGTCGGGACTGGCGGCGGGACGATGATTGAAGGCAGTGCTGGCGGTGGCATAGTGCCATGGGCCGTGATCAACGGTTATGGTAGTAGCGGTGAATGGTCGGCAACGGCGATGGCGACGGGTGTCTATGTCGATGATTTTACGCTGAAAGTGATCGGTGCTTCTTTGAGTTTTGATAATCGATTCGAGCTGAGCGTTGCGCGGCAAACCTTTGATTTGGATACTATGGGCGGCGAGTTAGGCCAAGATATCTTCGGCGTAAAATACAAGCTTGCCGGAGAGCTGCTTTATACGGCTATGCCGCAAATTACCTTAGGTGCCCAGTATAAAAGAGTCGATGACTTTGCGATTCCTCAGGCGGTTGGGGCGCGGGATGATTGGGGTTTAGATGTATATGTTGCTGCCAGCAAAGTATTTTTTGATGCGGTAGCGGGACGAAATGTATTACTTAATGGGACCGTGCGTGTGACCAAGGCGAATCAAACGGGTTTATTGGGTTTTGGTACTCAAGCCAATCATGATTACCAGTTTGTGCTCGAAGCCTCTGCCGCGGTATTGCTGACGGATAATGTGGCACTGGGTATCGAATATCGCCAGAAACCCGATGAGTTAGCTTTTGCCCGTGAGGATGATTGGCAAGATGTGTTTTTAGCGTGGTTTATCAATAAGCATCTTTCCGTGGTTACGGCCTATGCGAATTTGGGCAGCATAGCGGGTTTTGACGATCAGCAAGGTTGGTATGTGTCGCTGGAGGGGGCGTTATGAGGCGTTTACGGGTGAAGTTAATACCTTTCGTCGCAGTGTTTTTTTTCACTGGCTGTGCGGTGCAAACGACCGAAACCTCAGCATCACAAACTCACTCGAGTCATCAAACCGCAAGCCATCAAACCTTATACCAAGATTTAGGAGGTAACGCAGGCGTATCGGCGATAGTCGATGGTTTGCTGGCACGTATCGCCACCGATCCACGCATAGTGCATCACTTTCAAGAGACAGATATTGCGTTATTTCGTGAGCGTGCCATTGAACATTTCTGTCTGGTTGCCGATGGCGGCTGCGTGTATCACGGCGAAAGTATGCAGCACAGTCATAGAGGCTTGAATATTACTCAAGCGGATTTCGATGCCTTAGTCGGCCATTTGATTGAATCGATGAAAGAGCAACATATTCCGCTATCGACCCGTAATGCCTTTCTAAAACGTCTCGCCCCTATGTATACGGACATTACCTATCAGTGACTTGCTTCATCTTTAAAGTAGAAGCTCAACATAGCGTCTCTACATTGAGGGTGAAAGAGTAAATGAGTTAGATACGGTTAGCGTGATGGATAGGCGCATTCTGTCTTTTGATTAGAGCAATAACGCCTCATCTATGGGATGAAATTGAGAGGCTGCATCCCTTAAGGATTTAGCCGTCAGGGTAGGAACGCCATACACTTGGGTTTCAACGCCATACTTTTGATGAATTTTTTGCAGCAATAAATCGAAATCGCCATCACCAGACAATAAGATCACTGTATCCACTTCACTCGCCGCTTCCATAATATCTATGGTGATCCCCACGTCCCAATCGCCTTTGGCTGAGCCATCGCTGCGCTGAATAAACGGTTTTAACTTCACCTCAAAACCTATGTGCTTTAGTGCGTCTTGGAATTTCAATTGCCCATCGTCGCCTTTATGGATGGCATAAGCCACGGCCAACGCTATGTCTCCCTCGTAGCCTAAGTGCTGCCACAGTTTACGATAATTAAATTGGCGGCCATAGGCTTCGCGGCAGGTGTAATAGATGTTTTGTACATCGACAAATAAAGCGATTTTTTTCAAGGCGTTTTCCAGCGGCTAGGGGAGTAAGGGCACTATAGCATATCGAGGCAATAGGGTTTTCAAGGATGTTAGAGTGTTGGGTTCAGCCGTCGAGATTGTGAACCCAAAGCGTATGTTAGCTTCTATGGTATTTTTGATATTCGCCCGGTGACATGCCACTGAGTTTTTTAAAGTAACGCCCCATATGACTTTGATTGGCAAAGCCATTACTGAGGGCGATATCGGTAAATGATTGCGTTGAATGACTCAAGCTTTGTTTGACCTTTTCAATGCGCACTTGCAGTAAATACTCCTGCGGCGTCATCGCAAATTGGGATTTAAACATGCGACAAAAATGGTACTCGCTCAGTTGGGCAAGCTCGGCCAACTCAGACAAGTAAATTTGTCGATGGGAATGGCAATGAATAAACTCTTTGATCGCTTTAGCCACTTTAGGTGCGAGCCCACCCTTAATTGGCCCCACCGACAAATTAAAGCCTGAGCTTTGCAGCAAAGTCACCAGCACAGTGTCGGTTACTTGTTCCATCATCAGATGGTGATCACTCGTCTGCCAATCGAGCCCGGCAACTTGGTGCCGAAACAGCGCCTCTAATCTCGGATTATCGACAAAGGTCAACTCAGGTAAACGCACTTGGCGTGGATCTTTATCAAAGACTCGCACCGCCAATTTTTTAAGATGTTCATCGCTAAAATACAAATGCATAAACTGCTGCGGTTGTCCCAGTTGCCAATGGCTTTGGCAGCCTTGGGGCATAAGGCAAAACTTACTGGGCGCGCCATAGTCGGCCTTGATATCGGTTCTGTGGGTTTCGTAGCCGCCATCCAGATACATGCTCAGCGTATGTTGTGCATCGTTTTGGTAATACAGACGCTCGCCCGCATTTTGATAATGGGCCCAAGATAAATCCTCCGTAATCGCTTGCTTACGAATACAGGTTTTGGCGGATTTATCAAAACTGATGTATTTGGGCTCCATGGGTTCCTAGTGATCTCACTGGCTAAGCATTTTGTCTGTCCAAATTATCGCACTTATGGGCGTGGCTCAACGTCCGCTCGCGATTAAAACCGCAATATCGTGTTATGACCAACAAGATGGTGACATAAGGACGAAATCCATAGTTGTATAGTTTGCCTCATTAAGCATTTTATGAAGGTGTAGGGGGCTCATTATGGCTGCTGTGATGTATTTGCTGATGATTTTTGTGTGGGGTTTTTCGTGGATTGCCATTAAGTGGCAGCACGGTGAGGTGGCGACGGAAGTCTCGATTTTCTATCGGTTTGCGATTGCGAGTCTCTTGATGTTCGCCATTGGCTTTGCCTTTAACAAGCTGCAAGCGGTAAAGCTGAGGCAGCATCCTTGGTTTGCACTGCAAGGCGTGTGTCTATTTTATTTGAACTTTATCGCGTTTTATACCGCAACCCATTATATCGCCAGCGGTTTAACAGCGGTCATTATGGCCACAGCCCCCATTTTTAATGCGATACATGGCCGCATTTTTTACGGTACGCCCACCAGCCGCAATTTTTGGTTAGGCGTTAGTGTCGGTCTGGGTGGCATTAGCTTACTCTTTGGTGCCGATTTGCTCGCGACTCAGTGGTCCCAAAATTTAGTGTGGGGCTTATTGTTTTCGCTGCTAGGTACGTGGTTTTTCTCGATTGGTACCATGATCAGCATGCGTAACTCGCGCGATAATGTGTCGCCCTTTACCTCAACAGCGTATGCAATGTGCTATGGCAGTGCGGCGTTACTGCTCATCATCTGGTTTAAAGATTTAAACTTTAGTTTACCGCTGACAACCAGCTATCTTGGCAGCTTGTTTTACTTAGCCGTTATCGCCTCTGTGATTGGCTTTACCGCTTATTTGATCTTGGTTGAGCGAATTGGTGCTAATGCCGCTGCGTATCTGTTGGTGATTACCCCAGTGGTGGCGTTAAGTGTATCGAGTGTGTTTGAGGATTATCAGTGGACTTGGTATTCAAGCGTGGGACTCTTGCTAGTCGCGCTCGGTAACATGTTAACCCGCCGTCAAAAACCGCTTGCTTGGTTTAAGTCTTCTGCCACGCCAGCGGTGAAAGCTTAACGTCGCAGCTAGCGTCATGAAAGTGCATATGAGGCAAGGCTCGATTCGACGATTGTAAGTCAGTCGAGCCAGTACTTATTTGAAATATTGTGCCGGAGTAGTGCCAGTATATTGCTTAAAAAAGCTGATAAAGGCACTGTCGCTGGAAAATTGTAAATTAAAGCCCACCTGTGCCACCGAGGTTCCCGTTGCTAATTGTTCAATGGCCGAGAGTAAACGCCATTGCTGGCGCCATGCTTGATAAGCCATTCCTGTTTGTGCGCTAAAAATTCGACTAATTGTGCGTTCACTGGCTCCGATTTCTACTGCCATATCCTTAAGATTGGCTGGCGGTTTCTGGTGTTGCTGCAGTTGCGCTAGCCAGGTTGTTAAACGTTTATCCTGTGGGAGGGGTAAAGCCAGATTTTCTTCCGTGGCATTGCCCAATTCTTCGCAGAGCAGCAAAAAGGCATTGTGTTGACTGCTTCTTGGTTTGTCCCAAGGCCAAAACGACATAGTGTCGATTAAGGCTTTGAGTAGCGGGTTTACATGGAAAATAGTGACCTTATCGGGCAATGAGCTGACGGTTTCTGGCTCAAAGTAGAGTGAGCGATAGGCGACGACATTATGCATTCTGACACTGTGCTCGACACCTGCTGGCAGCCAAGCGGCTCGCGTCGGCGGTAATACCACTTGAGCCTGGGTTAGGGTGAATGTCATGCATCCTGCTGGAGCATAAAGCAGTTGTGCCTTCCTGTGGTAATGCATTCCCGAATCGTGTTCGCCCATATCGGCGGCAATGCCAATAACCAGATTATCCAGCAGATCTGGATTAAATAGTTGTTCGGGTAGAATAAAGGCCATCTTGTCCTATTTTTGATGTTTTTTGTCTAAGTGTTGTTAATTGTTACATTTGGATTTTATCTATACTGCGCTATCTTTGACAAGTATGGAGTGACATTTCGGTAAACCAACTCATTTGTTGGAGTGCTGAAATGGACTAAAAATCATGAATATAAAACCCCCTTTAGGGCTCGCTGTGCTGCTAATGATGTTTCCGCAAATAATGGAAACTATCTATAGCCCAGCGTTGCCTAATATTGCAGAACACTTTGCGGTGTCGATTGCTGGCGCATCGCAAACCTTATCTGTGTACTTTATTGCCTTTGCTATCGGCGTATTTTGCTGGGGCCGCTTAGCCGACATTATTGGTCGCCGGAAAGCTATGCTCGCGGGATTAGTATGTTATGCCATTGGCTCAGCGTTAGCCTTGATGGTGAGCGATTTTAGCCTGTTGTTGCTGGCCCGCGTATTGTCGGCTTTTGGCGCGGCAGTGGGTTCTGTGATTACCCAAACTATGATGCGTGACAGTTATAGCGGCGAAGAATTAGCCAAAGTCTTTTCTGTGATGGGAATGTCACTTGGGATAAGCCCTGTCATCGGATTGCTATTGGGCAGTATCCTCAGTGCGTATTGGGGATGTCAAGGTGTGTTTGCCGCACTCATGGTCTCTGCAATTGTGCTGCTGTTTTTGTCGGTAAAATCCTTACCCGAAACGAAACCCGCACATACCCAGAAAATCGCGATAGGCGAGTTAGCGATTAAGATGCTTACCGACAGCGAGATTATTAAGAGCAGCTTGTTGGTGGCGGCGTTTAACCTAATGTGGTTTAGCTACTTTTCACTGGCGCCATTTATGTTTGAGGCGCAAGGCTTATCGACGCTTGCCTTTGGTACTAGTGGCTTACTGTTAGGCTTTGGTGCTTTCCTTGGTAGTTATGTTAATAAAATAATGCTGGGTCGAGGCCACACCAGCGCACAACTCGTTCGCTTAGCCAGTGCTATTGCACTTGTCGGTGGGCTGGGTATTTGGCTGATCCAATCGACCTTTATAGGGCTGGATAATGTTTACTTTTTAGCTCCTATGCTATTGATTGTGATGGCTTACGGTATCGCAATTCCGAACATACTCAGCTCGGCTCTGGCAAGCTACCACACCTATGCGGGCTCTGCTGGCGCACTCTTTGGACTATTTTATTATATTCTGTTGGGATTAGGTTTAGGCGGCGCGGGAATCATCCACCATTTAGGTATTGTGATTACGTTAAGTGCACTGCTTTGCGTTGGCTTAGGTTTACTTTTAGGCTTAGCCAATAAAGCAAAAAACGCTTAAGACGCAAATAAAAAAGCCAAGATAGTAAGTACCTTGGCTTTTTTTATGTAATTTCTACATTTTGTGTAGACGTGAAAAGCTAGGCTTTAGGTGCGAGTTCCTGCTGCTTTGCTGCCTCTTGGGCTGCAGTCGAAATCAATCGAGGCATGGCAGGAAGTAAAGTTAACTTCATCATTGAGTAGATCACAGTCTATTCATAAGCCGAGTGTTATGAAGGGTGACGGTTACGCATCTATTCTTCCGCTAAATCCGATCATCTCAAAGCTTCTATTGAATATTGTTACTACTGAATAGTACGAAAAATGAGCATTCGAACAAAGGGAATCAATGTCTTTTCAAACAAACACTTTACATTAGTGTTTTCTTAAGTAATTGTCATTCCATCATTTTAGATGTACTCAAAGTCACTTTCTGATTTTACGATGTGCGATTGTAGCGTTTTTATATCGACGACAGCCTAAGTGAGTTCTTGTCCTCACAAATCATATGTGGTTCTATCACACTAAATGTTATCTCTATGTTATTCGTTGTATGGGGAGATACGGATGCGTCGACTTTTTTCAGAAGATAGTGAAGTCTTATTATTCAAAAGTTTAAATTATATACCTATCCCAGTTCTATTATCTGAGGCCTTGGACGTTGAAGGACGTCGCCCAAGCACTCATAGGGTGCATAGATTTATGAATCATGCATTTATTGAGCAATTGGGTTATACCATGTCGGACATACCCGATATTAAATCTTGGTTTAATACTGTTTATCCCGAGCCAATCCTTCGAGATAAAGCGATGTTTGATTGGGATAGGGCTGTGTATGTAAGTGAAAAACAGGGGCTGAGCACCGCAGGTTTTCAAACTTACCTTCGCTGTGGCAATGGTGAATATCGTTGGTTTTTAATCACAGCTCAAATTACCACAGAAAATCAATCAAACTTAAACATAGTCACTATGAGAGATGTTCATCAGTTGCAGTTACTGATTGAGGATAACAAGCGACAGTCTAATACCGATTTACTGACGGGACTTGCCAATCGTCGTCAAGTGGAACAGCTCCTCGCTTTAGCCATAGAACACAGTGCCGATGCACAAGGTTCACTCTGTTTAGTGATGTGTGATATCGATTTTTTTAAGAGTATCAATGATAACTTTGGTCATTTGTGTGGGGATGATGTGCTTAAATTAGTAGCGGATCAGCTTAAGCGCTATGTCCCCTCTGCTTCCTGTGTCGCACGTTGGGGAGGGGAAGAGTTTCTGATCGTGCTGGAAAACACTGAACTTGAAGTCGCTATAGAGCTTGCCGAGAAGTTGCGTTGTGATATTGAATCCACGGATTACCAATCCTATGGCCAGCATATGCATTTGACCATGAGTTTTGGGTGTGTCGGGCATCAAGTTGCTGAAAGCTTGCATAGTCTATTATTTCGGGTTGATAGCGTTTTATATAAAGCTAAAAATGATGGCCGTAACCGTGTTGTGTTTGATTGAATTCTGAATAAATTCAAACGTTAAATTATATTTTATCTATCATCTTTTAGCCCCAATTAGGTTTGGGATGTGATAACAGATCTTTGTCTGGAATTTGAGCGGAGAAGGTTAATGACAGCACGCAATACCAGTGAGGTAATTCTCTTTAAAAGCTTAGATTTCATTCCTATTCCAATCCTGCTTTCAGAATCACGCATGAATGAGATGTCTGGCTGTATACAGCGGATCCATCGTTTTGTTAATCATGCCTTTATCGAACAGATTGGCTACACATTAGTCGATATTCCCGATATGGATGCTTGGTTTAATACTGTGTATCCAGATCCTTTAGTGCGCCAAGCTATGATTGAAGGATGGTCAAAAATTGTTGAAAGCAGTATCAATGCAGGAATCGATACGGCTGAAATGCAGGCTCGCATTCTTTGTCGTAACGGTGAGTACCGTTGGTTTTTAATAACTGCACAAATTACCACGGAGAATCAATCGGACTTGCATATAGTAACGATGAGAGATATCCATGATTTACAATTGCTTATTGATGAAAATCAAACTTTGTCTAATACCGGTGTGTTGACTGGACTCGCTAATCGCCGTAAAGCGGAAGCAGTGTTGGAGAATGCCTTAAGTACCACAAATGGCTCTGACCTTTGCTTATTAATGTGCGATGTCGATTATTTCAAAGCCATTAATGACACGTTTGGTCATTTATGTGGGGATGATGTCTTAGTACAAGTTGCAAGGTTACTTGAAGGGCTACAGCAATCAGCTGCTTGTATTGCACGTTGGGGAGGTGAAGAATTCTTGATTGTTTTACAAGGTTACTCCTTAGATGAAACATATCAAATTGCAGAGCAATTACGTTTAGATTTAGCGTCGACGGATTTTTTCTATCAAGATAAACAACTGAATTTGACTATGAGTTTTGGCTGTATCCGTGTTCAAGATAATGAGAGTCTGCGCAGCGCACTTTTCCGGGTAGACAGTGCGTTGTATAGCGCTAAATCCGCTGGCCGAAATTGTGTTGTGATTGGATAGATAAATTCCCAATATCCTATGTAGGGCAAGGAAACTTGATTAAGACGCTAATAAAAAAGCCAAGGCACTGAGTGTCTTGGCTTTTTGTTATTCGATTATCAACAACTATGATTAGCGCTAGGCTTTAGGTGCGAGTTCCTGCTTTGCGGCCACCTCTTGGGCCGCTAACTCTTGCGCTTTAATTGCCGCTTCGAGCTTAGCTTCAACATAACCCGGTGAATGGGTCGCTGCCGAGATTAATCGATACATGGCGGGGATCACCAATAAGGTCACAAAGGTAGCAAACGCCATTCCGAAGAACACCACAGTACCTACAGCGATACGGCTTTCTGAGCCCGCGCCCGTCGAGAAAATTAACGGTACAGCACCCACTAAGGTGGTGAAGGCTGTCATTAGGATTGGCCGTAAACGACGGGATGACGCATCGATAATGGCTTTATCGAGTTCAAAGCCGCGGTCACGCAATTGGTTGGCAAATTCGACGATAAGGATACCGTTTTTAGTCACCATACCAATTAACATGATCATGCCTATCTGACTGTAGATGTTGATCCCTTGGCTGGTGATCAGTAGTCCTAAGAAACCACCGAATACGCCCATAGGCACAGTAAACATCACCACTAATGGGTTGATAAAGCTCTCAAACTGTGCGGCTAATACTAAGTAGGCAACCAGTAAAGCTAAACCAAATACGATAAAGATACTGCTTTGGTTTTCTTTAAAGTCTTTGGATTCGCCCGTGTAACCAATCGAAATATCCTTAGGTAATAATTCAATGGCTTTAGCGTCAAGGAACTTTAAGCCTTCACCTAAGGTGTAACCTTCACTGACGTTAGCCTTGAGGGTGATCGATTTTTGCTTATTGGTGTGGCTTAATCTTTGTGCCGAGGCAATTTCTTCTATATGGGTGACAGTATCGAGAGTGACCAATTCGCCCTTAGCTGACCGCATGTAGATTTGGCTCAGGTCACCGACATTGTTGAAACTGTTTTCATCACCGCGTAAATACACATCGTATTCTTCGCCTCGATCGACGAAGGTCGTTTCGGTGCGGCCACCCAGCATGACTTCTAAGGTTTCCGATACTTGGTCGACACTGATCCCCAGTTCTGCGGCGCGCTCTTTATCGACAGTAACAATGAGTTCTGGCGTTGTTTCTGCGTAGTCTAAGTCAGCCCCTTCCATCATAGGGCTGGCATTGGCTTCTTCTTTGAGCACCTGCGCCCACTTAAACAGTTCAGCATAGTCCGAACCACCAAGTACAAATTGCACGGGTTCGCTTGATTGCCCCCTAAAGCCTGGCATCATAGGGCGAACCATTACATCTGGAATATCCTTTAAGGCATTGCTAATAATTCCAAGGGCTTGCTGCGCTGTCACATCGCGGTGTTCCCAATCTTCTAGCTGCATGATGACAAAGCCAGTTTGATCGCCAGCACGGCCACCAAAGGCGGGAGCTTGTACGCTAAAGGATCGCAGCACACCTTTACCTAGCAAGGGCATGAGTCTGTCTTCGACTATGTCCATGTTGGCTGTCATACGGTTATAACTGGTGCCTTCGGCGCCTTTAATAAAGGCGAACAACACGCCGCGGTCTTCCTGCGGCGCAAGCTGTGACGGTACTTGTTGCATTAACCAAGCGCTGCCGCCGATACAAGCGAGGATGACTAGCGGTGCGAGTAGACGAAATTTAATCGCTCGTGTCACGGCGACACGATAAACGCTTTCCATGCGAGCAAAGCCGCTGTCGACCCAACGATTAAAGCGATTCGGTTTGACGTTGGCTTTGAGTAATTTACTGCTCAGTACAGGTGTAAGTGTTAGTGCCACTAAGGAGGAGAACAGCACTGACACCGCCAGCATCACGGAGAACTCGGTAAATAGTAGCCCGACCATGCCCTCCATAAATGAAATTGGGAGGAATACCATCACCAGTACCGCCGTAGTGGCGATAACGGCAAAGCCCACTTCGCGAGTACCTTTATAGGCGGCGAGTAAGGGCTCTTCACCTTTTTCGATATGGTGGAAAATGTTCTCGACCACCACAATCGCATCATCGACCACTAGACCGATGGAGAGGATTAATGCCATCAATGTCAGTAGATTAATCGAATAACCTAGCATGTTGGCGGCGATAAATGCCGAGATCAAAGATACTGGAACCGTCACCGCTGGGATTAACGTTGCTCGCGCTTGTCCAATGAAGATATACAGCACGAGTACGACCAAGGCGCCCGTGACATAAAGTGTGCTATACACTTCGTTAATTGAGCGGTCGATAAATACGGTCGAGTCGAAGTCGACCACTAGGCTAGTGCCTTCGGGCAGGAAGTCTTGTACGCGATCAACTTCTTTATGCACTTCTTTGGCAACGAGCAGAGGGTTGGCATCGGACTGGGCAATAATGCCTAAACTGATGTTAACTATGCCGTCGCTTTTGAAGGTCGAGTTTTCGTTTTGTGCCCCAACAGCCACATCTGCCACATCTTTTAAGTAGATAGCCGTGCCATCGCTGGCGGTACGCACCACAAGATAGTCGAAATCCTTCGGCGTGTAGTACAAGCGTTTGGTACGCACCGACATCACAGTGGTGTCGTTGCGCACTTGGCCGCCGGGCGTTTCTATGTTCTCTTTACGCAGGGCGTTGATAATATCCGTTGCGGTGACATTACGTCCTGCCATTTGTTCGGGTCTGAGCTTGACGTACATGACCTTATACAAGCCGCCGGAAATGCTGATAGAACTCACGCCGCTGATTAAGCTGAATTTGTCCTCGAGTACTCGCTGGGCGTAGTCCGTTAATTGAGTGCGGTCCATCACACTCGAGCTTAAATTCACATAGACAGAGGGTTCGCCGGAGCCGTTGTCTTTTGAGACGACGGGGTCTTTTGCATCTTCTGGGAGTCTGCGTTGGGCGCGGGCCACAGCATCACGCACATCGCTGACCCCTTCGGTTAAGTTCCAACCTAGGAGGAATTTAACTGTGATACGCGAGCTACCGTTACGTGTGGTCGAGGTGATTTCGTCAATACCACTGATCCCTGTTAGCTCATCTTCTAAAGTCTTAGTGATCTGGCTTTCCATAATCGCCGCCGATGCACCCGAGTAACTGGTGCTGATGGTGACCACAGGGCTTTCGACGTCGGGCATTTCCCGTATCGACAGTTTAGTGAACGACACTATGCCGAATACACACAGCAGTAAGCTTAAAACGATGGCAACGACAGGGCGTTTAACCGAAACATCGGATAACCACATTATTTCGTCTCCGTTGCTTTAGGACCTGAAAGCTCTGTTGCACGGGCTGAGGCTTTATTATCGAGCGTGACTTCATTGATTTGCAGGCCATCGCGCATATTGACTAAGCCCTGTACCACGACTTTGTCACCTATGTTTAAACCGCTTTCGATTAAGACTTGGTTATCGATACGTGCCCCGAGTGTCACTTCTGTGCGGTGGGCAATGTGGTCGGCGCTAACTACGTATACGTAACGTTTAGTTCCTGAATATTCAAGAGCTTGCACTGGCACCATAGGTGCTGAAATCGCTGGGAAGGTGATGGTTGACGACATCATCATGCCCGGTTTTAAGCGTTTCTTCGGATTATCGAATAGCACTCGTACTTTGAGGTTTAAGGTTTCCTCATTGACGCGGGGATCGATAGCCACCATTTTGCCAGTAAAGATTTCATTCGGCCAAGCGCGACTGGTGGCTGACACTTGCATGCCAATACTCAGTTGCGATAGGAAATGCTCAGGCACTTGTAAGTCGAGACGCATGCTGGACAAATCATCTAGCGACATCAACTCAGTGCCCATGCTGACCATCTTGCCTTCGCTGAAATTAATCAGGCCAGTATTACCCGCAAACGGCGCTATCAGCGAGTGGTAATGTAAATCTGCTTGGGCGGAAGATAAGCGTGCTTGGGCGATATCAACACTGGCTTTTTGTGCGTCAATCTCGGTTTGGGTAATGGCGTTACGGCTGATCAGTTTTTCAAACTCTTTGAGTTTACGTTTTTCATCATTGAGGAAAGCATTGGCCTCGGCAACGGCGGCTTGGGCTTTCATATCATCGAGTTCGATCAGTAACTGGCCTTTTTTCACCGCTTGGTTTGAGGTCACTGCGACTTGTTTAATCTTACCTGTGACTTGCGGTGCAATGATCACTGCACGTTCAGCCGCGAGTTTGCCGATAAGAGAGATAGATTGCGCTAATGGATATTCAATCACTTCACCCGTGACCACAGGAACGGTACGCATAAGATGTGGTGCGTTCTCGGGTTTAGCCGCTTGAAGGACATCACTAAAACTCACCGCTGTGGCGATAATCGCGAACAGGGCAATGGCAATAATGGTTTTTTTCATTGTAATTATTATCTCGCGCAAAGGCAGTTTAAAAAGGTAATCGCTCTAATGGCGCTATTCTAGTGAATAACGTACGCCAGTTGGGTAAAAGTTTGTAAAGGTAAGCGAACGAAAATGAAAGAAATTGTGTTTTTTGAGCATTGAGCACAATTCAACGAGAGTTTTGCTGTTTTTTTGTGCTGTTATTGCTTTTTAAAAGCTGTACGGACTTTAGGGATGGACTTCAGTTCGCGTTTTTTCAATCGGCGCTTGAGTCGTTTCAACCTGAGGATATTGGCTTAAAATTGCCGCTAATCGTCCATCGCGTCGCATACTTTCTAAACCTTGATTAAAATCCGTCACTAACTGCGGATGATCCGCCACAGCCAAAGAGATCCCTAAATGAAATACCTCAGTCGCATGGGGTGGCCGACTTGCTCAAAGGCACCCTCATATTCACTTGGTCCTTTTTTAATTAAATACCTCGCTAAGTTATGGCCAATCAAGACTAAGTCAATACGCTTTAAAAACAGCTTTTTGAGATTCATCTCATCCGAATTTCCTTCCTCTGTGGTGAGCCCCGCGGCGAAGATTTCTGGCGGATTAGCGTAACCGCGACCTATACCGATAGTGAAAGGTTTAAGATCTGAAAGTTGACTGAAACTCAGCGGTGAATCTTTACGTTTATAAAACACAATTTGTACGGGTTGGATAGGCGCAGAATATTGGGCCCATTGCTCGCGCTCTTTACGATACCAGAGCCCAATGATGCCATCAGCTTGGCCAGTTTTAACGAGTAAAGCCGCGCGGGCGAAGGGATAAAACTTGAGACTTGCAGTGTAACCTTGACGTTTAAAAGCTTCTTTGACGACTTGCGCAACGCCGCCCTGTTCAGGTAAAGCATCGGCATAAAAAGGAGGATAGTTAGTGGCGACTAATTGGAGTTCCCTGCCCGCAAATGCAGGGGGATAGAAGCTGAATAGAAACAAGCAAAAGCTAGATAATGTGAGTAATTTCTTCCCCATTTCTACTCCAGCACTTAGGTGAGTCGCACTTGGCTTGAGTATAGTCAGAGTTAATTAAAACAGGCGAACTTATGGATATTAAGATGGGTGAATGTTGAGAGCCATACAGATTGAGCGTTGTGCAGATTTAGATCCATGGCGGGCGCCCATTTTACCCTTGCTCATTCATGCCTTATTGCCCCAGCGCATTTATGGATTAGGGCGCTAGCTCATTCACGTATTGGGGCAAAAGATATTAGTGAGGCAGGTTATAGCGAAACCTGCTCACCCTGATACAAACCTCGGCGGAGTTTGCCAGCGTCGATAAGTAACAGCTCACCGGATTTACCATTCTTAATGCTGCTATCTATCGCAATGATTTTATTATGATAAAGCCCAAGCACTTGTTCCTGCGATGTGTGCCCTACGACGATATGATCGACCTTGAAATAGTTCAGTATGCTATCGATATCCGACTCTTTCAGTTCATCTTTAAAGTAGCCACGATACCAAGTTGGACCATTGGTAAAAAACAAAAAGTTGAGTAAATCATCCTTTTTCAACTCGGCTTTTTTATCATCTAAATGCTGACGAAATAGTTGGTTGGCATCGCTGATATTTAATTTACGCTCTACCCATTCAGGGCTGATGCCGCCGTGCATAAACAAGATATTATTGATTTTGACTAAAGTATGTTTGCTGCGAAGCCATTGGCCTATTTCGGTGTCTTTGTTGTAGAGCGCATCGTAGCTGCGTTTGAGTAAATCTGCCGAGACTTGGTAGCGTTCGTTGACGTAGCGTAAGTCGCCGCGAAACACCATTTGCTCGTGATTGCCCATGAGTAGATGTAAGCGTCCGCCCGCAGCTTGGGCTTCTTGGTCTAAGGTATATAAAAACCACAATACTTCATTGACTTGATGACCACGGTCAAACATGTCGCCCGTCATCACCATATGACCGTCACCAAAGGCCCAGTGGTTATCTTTGTCGATAATCTGATGGGCTTTTAGCAAGTTAATCATTACATCAAACTGGCCGTGTACATCGCTAAGGGCGACAATTTTGCTGATATGGGTAAAGGTATCTGGTTCAACCGTGACAGTTTGTGTATGAAGGTGCGGTTGGGGTAATTCTCCGCAACTGGCAGGGCGAGTTAACTGCGCCTTCGCAATCGGCGTTTGTTTTAGCTCACTCTGGCAAATCCAATAGGCAGTGTCCTTTTGAGTGTCATCTAAAAACACATAAGGGCCATCGGTGACGCTGTTTTCTTGAACTTTTAGCTCTAGCTCGGCTTCACTTGCATTGGCCGCTAATGAGGTCAACGCCAGTGAGGTAAAGGGGAGTGCGGTGACAAGCCATAACAGGGGCGTGAATTTTCTCTGTTGCTTGAGTATCCATTGGCTGGCTCGGCTAAGTCGCGTCATAGATAGCGTGATTGGATGAGCCCCGACTGGCATCGAATTGATTCGCATTAGACCGCATCCTTGTTCTTGTTTTAGTTATTCATTCTGTCATTTTAGACACTTGAGTTGATGAGTCTTCAACGTGCAGCTTGACGAATTCAATTTCAAGCGCTTAATCCAAACGCTTAATCACAAGTGCTTAATCTTAAGTACTTAATGTCAAGTGCTAAACCTATTGAAAACACTAAATCATACGGATAAGGCTTAACATCGGCAAGTCGTGAGGCGGGCTAAAGTAAACTTGCCCGCCTCGTGATTCAGTTATTCCATCATTGCATGTCTATAAGTGCATGACTGTGGTTACATGGTATTGGCAGTTACATGGCATTGACTACGGTATGACTATCGACAAACTGCTCGAAACTGACGATTTTTCCGCTGTGTATTTTCCATAAATGGGCGACTCGGGCGCTAAAATACTTGCCCGTTTTGACATAAGTACCTGAATAAGTACCGAAGGCAAAAACCTTATCGCCCTGTGCCACATAGTCTTCGATATCGACGCGATAGTTATCCCATTCTTTTTCGAGGCGGGCGAACACATTGGCGGCTATCGCACTAAAACCTATGTAAGTGCCCGCATAGGGAAAACCTGCCGCCTCTGTCCAGCGTGCGTCATTTGCCAGTGCATACTCAAGATTTTTAGCATTTTCGGCAGAGCTGTGTCCCTCGTAAGTACTTTTGACAAGTGCAAGATTCGCATCAGTTTGCCTTGCTGTTTCGATAAGATTTAACTGAGCAGGCTCACTCACTAAAGAGCTTGTTGGAACACCATTAAGCGTTGGCATGATTACGACTCAAACAGTGCTTCAAGATGGCTTAACCACTGGGCGGGTTGGCCGTAGAAGCGATTGATATTAATGGCGGTGATGTTGCCGTCATCACCCTCTATAGCCATCGAAGGGAAGCCTTGGGCACCTATCAGATTCAATAATGCTCTGGACTCAACGATATGCTCATACAGCTTGTCTTCACCTTGGGCATAATGCTGCGCAAAGCCTATAGGGTCGAGCCCAAGTTCAGCGGCTAACCTTGCGAGATTACCTTCATCACTGGCGCTGTGACCATCGCGGTAATGGGCCAGTTGTACTGAGTGTAGATAGGCCAAACTGTCGCCACCCATAGCATCGACTGCGAGCATGGCTTTAATGGGGGGCGCCGAGTCGAGTACGATTGTGGTATCGCGCAGCAGACCATCAAAGTAGTTTTCACCAAAAGGCTGGCCAGTTAGCTCGCCAATACGCAGATCGTGGGGCATAACATAATCGCGCCAGTTAGCATCGATTTGTTTACGTCTTGGGCCCGTGAGCATACCGCCGCCGTGGAGCTTAATGGTAAAGCCTGCTTTTGCGGCGGCATCGAGTAAAGGCGCAGCGGCATAACACCAACCACATAAAGGGTCGATAATGGCGTGCAGAGTGCGCTCTTTGGCCGTTGCTGTGCTGCTGGTTGTGCTAGTTGGATGAGTTGTTGGCTGAGTCATAGTGTTAAACCTTTTGGCTTAAGTTCGTCGCGACATTAGCGACTTAAGCCCTTTGAGAACATCGATTAAAATAGTTAGGTTGGTACAGTTATTTAGGTGAAGTCATTAAGCTAAAAAAGTGGCACGCAATCGAACACGTGCCTGCCTTTAACTATTTTCACTTAAATGCTTGTATCTAATCGCCGAGATAGATATGGCTGGGCTTACATAGGCCAGGTCATTTCACCCATGTAAACTTTGGCGCTGATCTCAAGCCCTGCATCGGCTGGCATTTGTGGGTATAGCGCCAGCATCTTTTGGATTAATTCGGCTGAATCTTTCGAGGCTTTTGCTGCGACTTCAAAGGCTTTCACATATTCACGGGTAAAACCAATGGCGCGGGTATCAAATCGCGCTTCGCCTAAGTAGTGCCCTGGGATAACGGTAGTCGGCAACAGTTTTTCCATTGCATCTAAATGGGTTAACCATTCCTGACGCTCAGAGGCAGTTTGAGTGTCAGCCATCCAAACATGCGTGTTATCAAATACTTCTACGCCACCTGTAATGGTTTTTGCCGATGGTACCCACAGGAAAGTGTGTTTAGGGTGTTTATCATTAAAACCTTTGATAATCACTTGCTCACCGTCGATAGTAAAAGTGTCACTGTGAATCGCCTTAGGTAACACTAATTCGCTTGGCGCATTATCTTTTAAAATCGGCCCCCAGTAGGCGAGTTTGCCTTCCATTGAGGCTTTAATAGCATCGACAGTGGTTTGAGTCGCGACGATTTGTGCATCGGGGAAATTCTTTTTAATCACGGCTAAGCCGAAATAGAAATCAGGATCGCTATGGCTGATATACACCTGAGTCAGCTTTTTACCGCTGGCTTTGATGGTGTCGACCAATGTTTGGGCATCGTTATTTTGAAATTGCGCATCGACTAGCATCATTTCGTGTTCGCCGCTGATAAAGCTCGATGACACGGCAAAGATGCTGTTTTCGCCCGGATTAAAATGGCTCACTTGCAATGGCGCAGCATTGACCGCGCTAAGTCCTGCCAGCAACAAGGTGGCGGCTAGGCTTATTTTAGACGAGGCCTTCAATGTGGCGTTAACTGTGTTACGTATTGCATAGGTCGATGTGTTCATTTGGGGCTCACTTATAGTCACAGGGTGAAAGAGTAAAATGTTCGATTTAGCATTCATTGATTTGCAGCTGCTGCAAAAGTGAGTTAAGTATAGGTTGCAATAATCAATAGATAAATGCGAGTATCTGCCCATGTTTGTTGCATTAATCGGAGGAATAGCCGTATGTACTCTTAGTTATTATTCATGTGGTGACGTGAGTATGTGAGTGGGCCTTCGAGTGATTGAAAGTGAGTGATTGAAAGTGAGTGGAGATAAATCATGGATAGACTCGAAGCGGCTAAGGTGTTTGTGACTATTGTTGAGCGCGGCAGCATGATCAGCGCCGCCAATGCCTTAGATATGTCGCGTTCTATGGTGACCCGTTACTTGAGCGAAATGGAAGAATGGTCTGGTGCTAGGTTGTTGCATCGCTCGACGCGTAGCCTCAGCTTAACGCCCGCGGGTGAGCAAGTGCTGGACTATTGCCATCGGCTGCTCGAACTGGCTAACGAAGTCCCTGCGGTAAGCCATGCCGCTGTGGCTATTCCGCGGGGATTACTACGTATTAGTTGCTCCCAGTTTTTGGCACATCAGATTTTAGCGCCCGTGGTACAGCAATATTTAGCCAGTTATCCGCAGGCGAGCGTGAATTTCCACGTGAGCAGCCAAACCGTCGATTTAGTCGCCGAGCGAATTGATCTGGCGATTCGCATCACCAATGAACTCGATCCCAATCTTATCGCTAGGCGTTTAGGGGAGTGTGAGTCTGTTGTGTGCGCTGCACCGAGTTACCTTGCCGCGCGCGCCGCCGTGCTGCATCCAGAGGATTTAACTCAGCATAACTGTTTAACCTATTCCTATTTTGGCGATGTGATGTGGCGGTTTTATCAAACCGATGTGGTTGCGAAACAGGCTCAGGCGCTTAACTCCGATCCTAAGTCAAACCAAGGTCAAGTATTTAACGTGCCTGTGAATGGGAATTTTAGCGCCAATGATTCCATGGTGGTGCTCAATGCCACGCTGGCAGGTGAGGGGATCGCTATGCAGCCTGTTTGGGCGGCGAAACCCTATTTAGACTCGGGTCAGCTAGTGCCTTTATTAATGGAGTTTAAGCCGCAGTCCCTCGGTGTGTATGGCGTGTATCAATCCCGCAAACACATGCAGCCTGCACTTAGGGTGATGATGGACATGCTGGTGGCCTACTTTGCCAGCTTGAATTGAAATCGTGCCAGTTTGAAATAGTGTTAGCTTGAAATAGTGCCAAAGCTTGCGGCACTTATAGCGTAACGGGATGCCATAAAAAAGGAGCTTAACCCTTTCGAGTTAAACTCCTCAGATACATGCTTGACTAGATTCTAGATTCTAGATTCTAGATTCTAGATTCTAGATCTACTTAATCATGCGCTTGTATTTCAAGCGGTGTGGCTCAACCACATCGGCGCCATAGGTGTTCTTCAACCATGCCGAGTATTCTGTGTAGTTACCTTCGTAGAAGTTCACTTGACCTTCGTCGCGATAATCCAGAATGTGGGTCGCGATACGGTCGAGGAACCAACGGTCATGCGAAATCACCATAGCGCAACCTGGGAATTCCAGAATCGCTTCTTCCAGTGCGCGCAGGGTTTCAACGTCTAAATCGTTGGTGGGTTCGTCGAGTAATAAGACGTTACCGCCCGCCTGCAGCAGTTTGGCTAAATGCACTCGGTTACGTTCACCACCAGATAAAGTACCGATGACTTTTTGCTGATCGCCACCACGGAAGTTGAAGCGGCCTACATAGGCGCGGCTCGGGATTTCCATGTTGTTGATACGCATGATGTCTTGACCACCGGAGATTTCTTCCCAAATGGTGTTCTTATCATTCATCGAATCGCGGAACTGCTCAACCGAGGCCAGTTGCACAGTATCACCCAGCTCAATGCTGCCGCTGTCTGGCTTTTCTGCGCCGGATAACATGCGGAACAGGGTCGATTTACCCGCGCCGTTGGCACCGATAATGCCGACGATAGCGCCCTTAGGTACTGAGAACGACAAGTTGTCGATCAAAACGCGGTCACCGTAAGACTTGGTCAGGTTATTCACTTCAATAACCTTGTCGCCTAAACGTGGTCCGGGCGGAATAAACAGCTCGTTGGTTTCGTTACGTTTTTGGTAATCGTTAGTGTTCAGTTCTTCAAAGCGCGCCATACGGGCCTTGCCTTTAGACTGACGGCCTTTGGCGCCTTGACGTACCCATTCCAATTCTTTGGCAATGGTTTTTTGACGAGCGCTTTCGGTGGCTGATTCTTGCTTCAGACGGGCATCTTTCTGCTCAAGCCATGAAGAATAGTTACCTTCCCACGGAATACCTTCACCGCGGTCGAGTTCTAAAATCCAGCCAGCGGCATTGTCGAGGAAGTAACGGTCATGGGTAATCGCGACCACAGTACCGGCATATTCCTGCAAGAAGTGCTCAAGCCAAGCCACAGATTCAGCATCCAAGTGGTTGGTGGGTTCGTCCAGTAACAGCATTTCTGGCTTTTCAAGCAGCAAACGACAAATCGCTACGCGGCGACGTTCACCACCGGATAATACTTCGATTTTCTCATCCCAATCTGGCAGACGCAGGGCGTTGGCGGCGCGCTCAAGGATATACTCTAAGTTATGGGCATCTTGGGCTTGGATAATGGCTTCGAGTTCGCCTTGTTCTTTAGCAAGGGCATCGAAATCGGCATCCGGCTCGGCGTAGGCGGCGTAAACGGCATCGAGGCGAGTCAGGGCATTTTTAGCCTCAGATACCGCTTCTTCAATCGCTTCACGCACGGTTTGCGTCGGATCGAGTTTAGGTTCCTGTGGTAGATAACCTATTTTCAAACCCGGCATTGGGCGTGCTTCACCTTCAATTTCGGTATCGATCCCCGCCATAATGCGCAGTAGTGTCGATTTACCTGAACCGTTGAGGCCTAATACGCCAATTTTGGCACCGGGGAAGAAGCTTAAAGAAATGTCTTTAAGGATCTGCTTCTTAGGTGGAACAACTTTGCCCACCCGCAGCATGCTGTAAACAAACTGAGCCATTTTTCTCTATCTTAAGTGACTAATGATGCGGCTAATTCTACTCGATTGCGCGCCGAACTCAACTCGACAATGAGCCAAGTTCAAGCACTATCTGCAGGAATTTCATGTTTCAAATACTGGGATTGTGACCGCGTTCCGAGTAGAATACCGCGCAACCCTACCTATAAGAATTGGCAGCTGGAGTAAGCAATGCTGAAAAAAGATATGAATATCGCAGATTATGATCCGGAACTGTTTAACGCAATTCAGAATGAAACTCTGCGTCAAGAAGAGCATATTGAGCTGATTGCTTCTGAAAACTACACCAGTCCACGCGTGATGGAAGCGCAAGGTTCACAGTTAACCAATAAGTACGCTGAAGGCTATCCAGGCAAGCGTTACTATGGTGGTTGTGAGTATGTGGACGTAGTTGAAACCTTAGCGATTGAACGTGCTAAACAACTGTTTGGCGCAACTTACGCTAACGTACAACCTCATTCAGGTTCACAGGCAAACAGCGCGGTTTACATGGCATTGTTAAAACCTGGCGATACCGTACTGGGCATGAACTTAGCTCATGGTGGTCACTTGACCCACGGTTCACCCGTTAACTTCTCTGGCAAACTGTACAACATCATTCCTTACGGTATCGACGAGTCTGGCAAAATTGACTACGAAGAGATGGAACGTATTGCCATAGAACACAAGCCTAAGATGATGATCGGCGGTTTCTCTGCCTATTCAGGTATCGTTGACTGGGCAAAAATGCGTGAAATCGCAGACAAAATCGGTGCTTATTTATTTGTCGATATGGCACACGTTGCCGGTCTTATTGCTGCGGGCGTTTATCCAAACCCAGTACCACACGCGCACGTTGTGACATCTACGACCCACAAAACCTTAGCCGGTCCCCGTGGTGGCGTGATCCTATCTGCTGCTGACGATGAAGACTTGTATAAGAAGTTGAACTCAGCGGTATTCCCAGGTGGTCAAGGTGGTCCATTGATGCACGTTATCGCCGGTAAAGCGGTGGCGTTCAAAGAAGCCCTAGAGCCAGAATTTAAAGTTTACCAACAGCAAGTGGTTAACAACGCTAAAGCTATGGTTGAAGTGTTCCTTGAGCGCGGTTACAAAATCGTCTCTGGCGGAACCAGCAACCACTTAATGCTAGTTGACCTGATTGGTCGTGACTTAACGGGTAAAGAAGCCGATGCCGCCTTAGGTAGCGCTAACATTACCGTGAACAAAAACTCAGTGCCAAACGATCCACGTTCACCCTTTGTGACCTCAGGTGTGCGTATCGGTACGCCAGCCATTACGCGCCGCGGCTTTAAAGAAGCGGAATCGAAAGAGCTGACTGGCTGGATTTGTGACATCCTTGATGATGCGAACAATCCTGCTGTGATTGAGCGTGTTAAGGGCCAAGTATTGGCACTGTGTGCACGTTTCCCTGTTTACGGCTAATTTGCCTATGCATCTACGTTTAGTAGATGAAGGGCCGAGATTGATCGCCGACTGACTTGATACTTGTCACATCAGGTACTTAGCATCAGGCACTTAACATTAAGTTGTTAAGCTCAGGTAGTTAACCTCAGCCCATAAATAGGATAAAATCCCATGGCCGCATCTCGCGGCCATTTTTATTGGTAAAATCTTAAGTTTAAATCCATGGCTTTTGACTGATATTTAACAGGTAAACCCATTAACGCTTTACGATCATTCACTGGCAGGAGGCTCAATGCATTGTCCATTTTGCAGCGCGACAGATACTAAAGTCATCGATTCTCGATTAGTGGCGGAAGGCCACCAAGTGCGCCGTCGCCGAGAATGCACCGAATGCCATGAACGATTTACCACCTTCGAAGGCGCCGAATTAGTCATGCCTAGGGTGATTAAGCGCGATGGTTCACGCCAACCCTTCGATGAAGAAAAACTCCAAGGTGGCATGTTACGCGCCGTTGAAAAACGCCCCGTATCTATGGATGAAATCGAGCAAGCACTCAGCAAAATCAAGTCCACTCTGCGCGCCACTGGCGAGCGGGAAGTGCCGTCAGAAATGGTAGGTAACTTAATGATGGAGCAATTGATGAGCCTAGATAAAGTCGCCTACATACGTTTCGCTTCCGTGTACCGTGCCTTTGAAGACGTGTCTGAATTTGGCGAAGCCATCGCCAAACTGCAAAAGTAGTCATTGAGTTTTGTCGCCGATAAGGCAGACGTGTACGAGCTATTGGCGTGAAAGCACAAATTTAAAAGACAGGTTTGTAAGACTGGTGAAAGCCGAAACCTTTAACAACAGGGTTGAACATGAGCTTGAACATAAGTTGGTCCGTACTCGATACCCAAATGATGAGCCGCGCGATTCAATTGGCGCGCAAAGGCTTTTACACCACGAGACCCAATCCCAGTGTGGGCTGCGTTATCGTAAAAGATAACCAAATCATCGGTGAAGGTTATCATCAAAAAGCAGGTGACCCCCACGCCGAAGTGCATGCGCTACGTATGGCTGGCGAACGCGCCCGTGGCGCAACCGCCTATGTCACCCTAGAGCCCTGCAGTCATTATGGCCGCACGCCGCCCTGCGCCTTGGCGCTGATCAATATTGGCGTTAAACGTGTAGTTGTGGCGGTGGAAGATCCTAATCCGCAAGTGGGTGGTCGTGGTATTCAAATGCTGCGCGACGCTGGTATTGAAGTGGATGTGGGATTACATCGCGATGAAGCCTATGCCTTGAATTTAGGTTTTATGAAGCGGATGGAATCAGGTTTACCCAGAGTTACTGTAAAATTAGCCGCGAGTCTCGATGGAAAAACTGCGCTGTCCAGCGGTGTGTCTAAATGGATAACCGGTCCAGAATCTCGCCGCGACGTGCAGCGATTACGTTTGCGTTCTTGTGCACTGGTCACGGGAATTGAAACCATACTGGCGGACGATCCCTCACTCAATGTGCGTTATCAGGAACTTAGCAGCTTAAAAGACAGTGTAACCGAGGCGCAATTACTACAGCCATTAAGAGTCATACTCGACAGTCGCGCCCGTTTGCCATTATCGGCCGCCTGCTTGGCTATCGTATCGCCGATACTCTTGGTCTCTACCGTGGCTTATCCCGCAGACTTTCAAGCACAATTGCCCTCCCATGTGAGTTGCCTCGTGTTACCTGCAATTGCAGGTCGCGTCTCATTGCCTGAACTATTAAGCTATTTAGGCCAAAGCTGTAATCACGTGCTGGTGGAAGCGGGTGCAACCTTAGCGGGCGCATTTTTAGCGCAGGGGCTTGCCGATGAGTTAGTGCTATACCAAGCGATGAAAATCCTCGGTGGGCATGGGCGTAATTTGCTGCAATTGCCCGATTATCAAACCATGGCACACATTCCTGCACTCACGTTGGTCGATGAGCGTAAATTAGGGCCAGATACCCGTTTAACCTTGAGTGTTAAGCTTGATACCTCTTTATCTAAATCGAATTGGAGCAAGATAACCGTTTAACCTTGAATCTTATGCCTTATTACTTCTTTATTTAATTAAGTGAGTTAACCATGTTTACTGGGATTATTGAAGCCGTTGGCACCCTGCGCAAACTGGAGCGTAAAGGCGATGATATTCGTCTTACCGTGGCGAGCGGCAAACTGGATTTAAACGATGTGCGTTTAGGCGACAGCATTGCCACTAACGGTGTGTGCTTAACGGTTGTGCAGCAATTAGCAGACGGTTATGTGGCTGATGTCTCTGCCGAAACCGTGAGTCTAACCGGCTTTGCTCACTACAAAGTGGGCACTAAGGTGAATCTTGAAAAGGCCGTCACCCCAACCACACGCTTAGGCGGGCATATGGTTAGCGGCCATGTCGACGGTATTGCAACGGTTGAGCAACGCTTAGTGCGTGGTCAAGCCATCGAGTTTTGGTTAGCCGCACCCGCAGAGCTTGGGCGTTATATTGCCCATAAAGGTTCCATCACCATTGATGGCGTGAGTCTGACGGTTAACGAAGTGGACGGCAGTCGATTCCGCTTGACCATAGTGCCGCATACCGCAGGTGAAACCACGTTAATCGACCTGCAAGCGGGCGATAAGGTGAATATCGAAGTGGATTTAATCGCCCGTTATCTTGAACGCTTGATGAATTATGATGGCAAAGACAGCAAGAGCGGTGGCGTCACCATGGAAATGTTAGCCCGTGCCGGCTTTGTGCGTTAGTGCACAGGA
The DNA here is from genome assembly GCF_019345515.1 of Shewanella sp. NKUCC06_TVS. NCBI lineage: Bacteria > Pseudomonadati > Pseudomonadota > Gammaproteobacteria > Alteromonadales > Shewanellaceae > Shewanella > Shewanella sp. NKUCC06_TVS. The sequence goes on from NZ_JAHKQX010000009.1 coordinate 55,985, forward strand.
GCAGATTATTTAACTTAAGCTTATCGGCAGCTTAGGTTATTTAGGTATAGAATTTCATAATAACAGCAAAATCATAAGGTCCTACAATGGCGCTGCACAGTATAGAAGAGATCATCGAAGATATTCGTCAAGGCAAAATGGTTATTTTGATGGATGACGAAGACAGAGAAAACGAAGGTGATTTGATCATGGCGGCCGAAATGGTCACGCCAGAAGCGATTAACTTTATGGCGAAATATGGCCGTGGGCTCATTTGCCAGACCATGACTAAAGCCCGTTGCCAGCAGTTAAACCTGCCTTTAATGGTGACGAATAATAACGCCCAGTTCTCGACTAACTTTACGGTTTCTATTGAAGCGGCGGAAGGTGTGACTACTGGCATTTCGGCCCACGATCGCGCTGTAACGGTGAAAGCGGCTGTGGCTAAAGAGGCTAAAGCGTCTGATTTAGTGCAACCAGGGCACATCTTCCCGCTAATGGCACAGGACGGCGGCGTATTAACCCGCGCAGGCCACACTGAAGCTGGCTGTGATTTAGCCCGTCTTGCGGGACTTGAGCCATCGGGCGTTATCGTTGAGATTTTGAACGAAGACGGCACTATGGCCCGTCGCCCAGATTTGGAGGTTTTCTCCGAGTTGCATGGCATCAAAATCGGCACTATCGCGGCTTTAATCGAGTATCGCAACACCAAAGAAACCACGGTTGTGCGTGAAGCTAAATGCAAATTACCGACCCGTTTCGGTGAGTTCGACATGGTGACCTTCAGAGACACTATCGACAATCAACTGCACTTTGCCTTAGTCAAAGGTGAGGTGAAAGAAGATTGTTTGGTGCGCGTGCATTTGCAAAATACCTTCAACGATTTACTCCACTCAGAGCGCGATCAGCAACGCAGCTGGCCACTCGAAAAGGCGATGGAGCGTATTTCTGCAGAAGGTGGTGTATTGGTTTTACTCGGGAATCAAGAACATCCCTGTGAAATCCTCTCTAAGGTGAAAGCCTTTGAAGCTGAAGATCAAGGCCAAGCGCCTGCTTCTGCAAAATGGCAGGGGACGTCGCGCCGAGTGGGTGTTGGCTCGCAAATTCTCGCTAGCCTTGGCGTGACTAAGATGCGTCTGCTCAGCTCGCCTAAACGCTACCATTCACTTTCAGGCTTTGGCCTTGAAGTGACTGAGTATGTGGCGGACTGAAACCCAAAGTTACACTGAAGTAAAATTAACAATTTCTGATAATTTGCATAGGGCTCTGGGCAATTGGCTGTGATATCATGTCGCCACTTTTCGCCCCGAGCTGGGTGCTTTAGCTAAATTAGGTAAGATAATGAACGTAGTTCAAGGTAATATCGAAGCGAAAAATGCCAAAGTTGCGATTGTAATTTCGCGTTTCAACAGCTTTTTAGTTGAGAGCTTGCTTGAAGGTGCACTTGACACGCTGAAACGTTTTGGCCAAGTCAGCGACGACAATATCACTGTTGTCCGTGTACCAGGTGCGGTTGAGTTGCCGCTAGCTGCGCGTCGCGTAGCTGCCAGTGGTAAATTCGACGGTATTATCGCATTAGGTGCGGTGATCCGTGGTGGTACTCCTCATTTTGATTTTGTTGCAGGCGAATGTAATAAAGGTCTAGCTCAAGTTGCTTTAGAATTTGATCTGCCTGTTGCTTTCGGTGTTTTGACCACTGATACCATTGAACAAGCGATTGAACGTTCAGGTACCAAAGCTGGTAACAAAGGCGGCGAAGCTGCTTTAAGCCTGCTTGAAATGGTCAATGTTCTGCAAGAACTTGAACAACAGTTGTTATAGTAGGAAAAATAATGAAGCCTTCTGAGCGCCGCAAGGCCCGCCGTTTAGCCGTTCAAGCCATCTATTCATGGCAACTAAGCGGGAATAATATTGCCGATGTCGAGCATGAGTTTTTAACTGAACAAAGTCTCGACGGTGTTGATGTAGCTTATTTTCGTGAGCTATTTTCAGGCGTTGCAACGAAGAAAACCCAATTGGATGAGCTGATCATCCCGCATCTGGAACGCCCGATTGATGAAGTGTCTCCAGTAGAGAAAGCCATAGTTCGTTTAGCGACCTATGAGCTGACTTTCCGTAAAGATGTGCCATACAAGGTCGCGATTAACGAAGCGATTGAGTTGGCAAAAGCTTTCGGTGCGGACGAGAGTCATAAGTTTGTGAACGGACTGCTCGACAAACTGGTTGCACGCAAGTAATAAAGACAAACGGTATCTTAGGATACCGTTTTTCATTGCTAACAAAGGTGGCCGATGTAAGTCGTGCCAAACTGTACAGTGAAAGAATTCCAATTAATTGAATGTTATTTTAGCAACCGCGGCCCCACTCGCCGTGATGTGAAGCTTGGCATCGGTGACGATTGCGCTTTAGTGCAACCCGCAGAAAACAAGTCGATCGCTATCTCCTGTGACACCTTAGTCGAAAATGTCCATTTCTTCCCCGATATGCCTCCCGCTGCCTTAGGTTACAAAGCTTTAGCGGTAAATTTATCTGATCTGGCTGCCATGGGCGCTGAACCCGCGTGGATGACGCTTGCCTTAACGCTACCCGAAGTCGATGAGACTTGGCTAAGTGGCTTTAGTGAAGGTTTATTTGAAGCGGCCGATTACTATGGCATCGCCTTAATTGGCGGCGATACGACTCGTGGTCCACGGGCGATTAACATCACAGTGCACGGCCAAGTCCCACAGGGTAAGGCACTCACGCGTCATGGTGCTAAAGCCGGTGATTGGATTTATGTCACGGGCACGCTCGGAGATTCGGCCTTAGGTCTGGATATCATTCGCGGCGCGCAGCAGGCCAGAGCCGAGCATAAAGAATTCCTGATTAATCGCCATTATCGTCCAACACCAAGAGTCTTAGCGGGTCAAGCTTTGCGTTCGCTTGCCTCCAGTGCAATCGATCTTTCCGACGGGTTTATCTCGGATATCGGTCATGTGCTTAAGGCTTCGGCAGTCGGTGCTGTGGTGGACGTTAATTGCATCCCGCTTTCACGGGCGATGCAAGATACCGTCAGCGAGGAGCATGCCTTAGGTTATGCGCTTACGGGGGGCGAAGATTATGAACTGCTGTTCACCGTTCCTGAAGCGCAAAAAGGTGCGCTTGAGACAGCGTTGAGCCATGCAGGAGCAAAGTTTGTTCGCGTTGGACAAATTTGTGCGGGCAGTAAGCTCAAGTTACAACTCAATGGTGAGCCGTTTACGCCGCCGTATCACGGTTTCGAGCACTTTTAAGCGAAGAGCATGTTAATGAAATGGTTGTCAAAGGATCAGGTGCTAACGCGCCTGTCATTAAAAAATCCTGTCCACTTTTTGGCACTCGGTTTCGGTAGCGGGCTCGCCGCTAAAGCGCCTGGCACCTTCGGTACTTTGGCCGCAGTTCCCCTCTATTTATTGATGGCGCCATTACCGCTCACTTGGTATATCGGCTTAACCTTATTGAGCGCATTTGCGGGATTTTATATCTGCGGTAAAGCTGCTCAAGATATGGGGGTACACGATCACGGTGCGATTGTGTGGGATGAAGTGGTTGGTCTACTGATCACTATGATAGCGGCACCAGCAGGTTGGGGTTGGTTGTTAGTCGGCTTTGGTCTATTTCGCTTTTTCGACATCATCAAACCTTGGCCTATTCGATGGCTCGATGCCAAAGTTCATGGTGGCTTTGGCATTATGATTGACGATGTCTTAGCGGGCGTGTTTTCGTTTATTTGTCTGCAAGGGCTAGTCTGGTGTTTTAGCTAACATTATCGTTAACCTAACATGATAGTTAACCTAACATGATAGTTAACCCGACATGTTCGTTAGCATCTCCAACAACTAACCCTTAGTTTTTGATATAGCCCCTTAGCTTGTGATATAGAGTGTGTAGATTCAAGCGTTTAGCGACCTTATTCGTTATCTGATCCATGCTACTATTGCAGCAGTTCCCTTGCGTTCGCGAGGGTATTGCTGGTGATAGTATCGCCACCTAACAGTCTTGCAAGCTCTTGGATACGCTGCTCACGATCGAGCGATTTCATTGTGGTCTCAGTACTGCCTGCCTTATTAAATTTATCGACGAACATGTGTTGATGACCATTGCCCGCAACTTGCGGCAAGTGAGTCACGCACAGTACTTGGGTCGATTCCCCTAAGCTGCGTAACATGCGGCCCACCACTGCTGCGGTGGGGCCGGAAATCCCGACATCCACCTCATCGAAAATTAATGTCGGTGTGGCAACTTTCTTCGCGGTAATCACTTGGATCCCTAATCCTATGCGTGAAAGCTCACCGCCAGACGCGACTTTCGAAATCGGTTGCAAAGGTTGGCCAGGGTTAGTGGTTACCATAAATTCGATATTGTCACTGCCATTGGCTGACATTTGCTCGGGGTGGAAATTGACTTCGATCGTAAATTTACCCTTAGGCATATTCAGTTCGTGAATTGACTGAGTCACCAGTTTGTCGAGTTCTTTAGCATAGCGGGCACGGCTTTGGCTGAGCTTTTGCGCATTGCTAAGATAAGCGGCTCTACTTGCCTCGACTTGAAGCTGAATTGCTTCAAGTTTACTTTCATCACTGTCTAAGGTGCTTAGCTCAGCCTTTAATGCTAAATGATGCTCGGCCAGTTTATTCGGGCTAACATGATGCTTACGCGCCAGTTGCATGGCTTTTGATAGCCGTTCTTCTAAATAGGCAAAGTGGGTTGGATCGAGTTCAAGCTTACTCAAATAGTGCTGTAATTCGCCGGCACTTTCTTGCACTTGGATTAAGGCATCATTGAGCATAGTGTTGATATTGCTTAATGCGGGATCGTAGCTTTGCAGATCTTCGGCGAGGGAAACGACTCGGTTGAGTAGCGACTCTATATTGTTCTCTTCGCCCTCTGTGAGTATATCTAAGCTCGCCTGACAGGTATCAATCAACTCAGTGCCATTAGCCAGACGTTTGTGCTCTTGCTCAATCTCATCGAACTCATCAACTTTAAGATCAAACTCATCGAGTTCTTCTACTTGATATTGCACTAATTGCTTACGGGCAATACGTTCATGCTGGGAGGCTTCGAGTTGTTTTAAATCGGCCTCAATTTGCTTGCAGCGTTGAAAGCTAGCGGCAACCGTATCGATAAGCAATCTGTGGTTGGCATAACTGTCGAGCAGGGTGAGTTGATGTTCACTTTTTAACATTGCATGGTGCGCATGTTGACCGTGAATACCGATAAGCAACTGACCCAGTAATTTGAGTTGCGTCAGCGGCACTGGATTACCATTGATGTAGGCGCGTGAACGGCCATCGCTACCAATAGTCCGACGTAGAATGCACTCATCATCGAGTTCAAGATCGTTATCTTCTAACCAACGTTTTGCCAGTGGAATATCATCCAAGGAAAAGCGGGCGCTGACCTCGGTTTTATTGGCTCCGGGACGAACACTGCTGGCATCGGCGCGATTGCCTAGGCATAGGCCTAGCGCATCGATGGCAATCGATTTACCTGCACCGGTTTCACCTGTGATGCTGGTCATACCGGGGCGAAAATCCAGTTCTAAAAAACGGACGATAGCGAAGTTATTAATGCTGAGTTGGCAAAGCATAGTGAATTCCTGTCGAAAAACATACCAAACCACTGTATTGATAAACAGTATATACTGATTTTATATACAGTAAAGTGGCTTGGGTAAATAATCGGCATTATCGGTAGTAAATATTTTTAATTAACTGATTATGCATAGATTCTTACTAAGCTTTCTAAGATAGGCAAACTGAAGAAAGTGACTAAGGTACCAAATAGAATACCCTGAGCACTGGTAGAAGCCTGAGTGTTATAACGCTGGGCAAGTAAGTACACGCTAGCCGCGGTGGGCAGTGCGCTCAAGATCACGCCCATGATCAGGTAGTCACCACTTACTCCAAAACGGTTAAGCATAAAGTAGACGAGTGCAGGTTGGATAGCCAGCTTGAAGAGGTTGATAAGGCTCAGTTCGATAAAATTCTTGGGGCTAAATACGCTGCTATCTTTCTGGTAGCGCATCGCTTTGGCGAGTACCATGCCGATAGCAAATAGGGCGCAGGGGCTTGAGGTATTGCCTATTTGCTGGATCATTAGCGCCAGCCCTGACGGCAGTTTTATCTCTAGCGCCGAAATGCCGACGCCAATTAAGCTACCAATAACGATAGGGTTTTTACCGACCGCCATTGCCATTATGATTAAGGCGTGGTGTTGTCTTTGGGTGTTAGTGGCCAGTTCCATCGAGACTAAGGCGACGGCAAACATCAGCACGGATAATAAGCTGGCAATCGCGGCGGCGACTAAGGCACTCTGTTGGTGCGGAAAGAGGATGATGAGCAGTGGAATACCAATAAATGCCGTATTGCCAAAGGTGGCATTGAGGGCTCGAATGGCGGCAACCGCATGCTGTTTAGGGTTAGCGATCAGCGATAGCCCAAGGCAGACAAGATAAGTGATCACCATAGCTGTGCTGTAGCCCGCAATAAATCCCCATTGCAAAATCTCGCCAATCGGCTGCTGCGCGAGGGCGATAAGCATGATTGCAGGGAATGCAATATAGTAGACATATTGGTTTAGCACTTGGTCCGTATCGACGGGCAAGAGTTTTAGTTTTTGCACTAGTGTGCCGAGCAACATGATCCCGAAGACGGCAAACAGAGGGGTTAAAATGGTCATTTCCCTCACTCATCCTTACGATTAAATTTGAATAAACTCGCCCACCGTCATCATTTTACTGTTGCTATGATTCTTGGTGGCCAGAGTTACAGCACTTGCTTCTTTTTATGTCACTTTAGAGCCAGATTTAGCGCCAGCGCAGTAAAACTCGCCACAAAATAACATACCATTTCAATCTAAGGCTATTGCGCTATGGTCGTATAAGTGAATAATTCAAGGTTTAAAACACAATCACTTAGTGAATTTAGCGTATTAACGTCAATACCCAATATGTGAAATTAGGATATGCAATGAGTGATGATTTAGGCGCTGAACTACAACTTGTCTATCTTTTTGTGCATTTAGTCAATGCGGGCAGTTTTTCGCAGGCGGCGAAGGAGCTTGATATGCCCATTGCCACAGTGAGCCGCAAGTTAGCTAAGTTGGAAGAGAAGCTCGATAAACAGCTTTTTATGCGCAGCACCCGCAAGTTGCGACTGACAGAGGAAGGGCTGGCGCTCTTTCAACGTTACCAGAGCGTGGTTGCTCAATTCGATGAGCTGAGTGGGTTAGGCAGCGATAAACCCGAGGGTACCCTGCGCATCGCGGCGCCGATTTCGATTATTTCCATCGTGTTTATTCAAGCATTAAATGAATTTGGCCGCCTATATCCCGATATCCGTTTACACATTTCCCAGAGCAATGAGTTAGTCGATTTGATCGACAAAGGCATAGATGTGGCGATTGTTGGCGGGGCTCAGCCTGATTCTTCTTGGGTGTCGAGTACCTTAGGCGAGCTCGACTATTGCCTGTTTGCCACACCAGAATATTTGGCTCAGGCGCCTAAACTTGAGCATCCCGATGATCTTGAAGCCCATCAACTGATAAAAGTCTGGCCGCTGTTTAATTGGCATTTAAAGCATCCAAGCGGCGAGTCTTTTTATTTTAATGGCCCGACTAAGCTCACCCTCACGGACTTACACGGAGCGATTCAGGCTACTTTAGGCCATGGCGGGATCTTGTATGGTCCTGAACTATTTGTAAAACAGCAGATTAAAGAGGGGAAACTTAAAGTATTACTGCCGGAATGGATTGGCGAACAGAGGCGAATTTCGATTTTATATCATCAGCGCAGCCAGCAGCCGCTAAAGGTAAGAGTCTTTATTGAGTTTATGCAGTCAAAGGCGCCAGAGTTATTTTCTATGCGTTGATTTATTGAGGAGAACTGATTTTTAGCGTCTTTTAGGTTTTACCGTGTTTTTGCTCATGGTGTTTTGAGTTTGTTTTGCATCTTGCAGGCTGGAGCGTGTCGCGGGCAGTATGCCGAGTTCTAAGAAGTATCCCACTAAACGCCGCAGTTCGAATAAAGAACCGATACGCTGTTGATCTTTGATGGTCAGTTTCCAACTGTCGGTGCGTCCTTCGCTATTGGTTAAGATAAATCCTTGATAAACAATCTTTCTCATTGGAATAACTCAATCTTTATTGATGCTATTTATAGCAACTGGATATCTTTGACGGGATTCGTTGGTGAGGGTGTAAAACGATGATCCCTTTCTTATTCTGCATGGATAATAGGTGCTTGAGTAACCCCAAGCACCTCATCAGTTAAGCGACGCTGATACCGATATTTGATACGCCAGCTTCGATAATGTCTTTGCGTAAGCCTTTGACCAGTTCCGCTGTGATCTTCGGATTTTCTTCAATAATTTCCAGCAGAGAATTTTGTAATTCTTTCTCTTCTTCCATGACTTCATGGGCGAAAACGAAATCATCTAACGCTTCATCCACCAAATCGACATCGCTGATCGCTTCGATATAGTTAGCCACTGTGCTGGATGACAATTTGCTGATATTGACTATGTCTTCTTCAATTTTGCCTTGAATCGCACCCAGTAAGGTCGATATGGCGACCACTGCATCCATAGCAGGATAGACGCCATAGGCTTCAAAATCAGCAGGATCTGGGGTGTTATCTTCCAAGCGTTGCAGATGCACATCGACATTGAATTTGAGCTTGGAGTCGTACTGGGATTGCCACAATAGTTCTAATGCGGTACTCAACACAGTAGGATCGCCAAACTCACAGACTTCGGAAAACAGTTGATAGTTGGGCAACATACGTTGGCAAAGTGCAGTGGCAAAGAGTTGTTTTTGTGGCAGTGTTAACGCCTTGAGACGTTTAAAGAAGCCCGTTTTTTTGGTCATCTGTTATTTCCGCTGATAGCTGTGATATCACTTGATTTGCCGCAGATTCTACCTTAGTTAACTCATCAAGTAACTCTAGTATTTCGGGTTCGAGATCTTCAACCGATGTTTCACGTTTTAGTGCCGATTCAATTTCTTGGCATAATCTTTGGGTTGTTGGCACGCCGCAGTAGCAGCTCGCACCATGCAGCTTATGGATAGTACTGAGCATGACTGGGTGATCGTTTTGACTTAGCGCCGTTTGAATCGTCGCCACGGTTTGCGGCAATGAGTCGAGTAACATTCTGAGCATATCTAAGGCGAGATCGGCCTTGTGATTGGCTTGGGTTAAGCATAAATCCCAGTTCAGCGTATGCAGGTCAAAATGGGTGAACTTAGGTCGAGTGATCCAGCGATGAATAATATCTTTGAGTGCCGCTTCATCAATAGGTTTAGGCAAATATCCGTCCATACCACTGCTTAAAATCAGTTCGCGTTCTTCGGCAATGGCATGGGCTGTCACGGCAATTATCGGCGTGTTGCGGTTCATCGAGCCTTGGCGAATTTGCTTCGTGGCACTAATGCCATCTGTGCCAGGCATTTGGATATCCATAAAAATCAAGTCGAAGGTGCGAGTCTTCGCCTGTTTAACTGCCTCATCACCGCTGTTGACGGCAACCACAGTCGTCACTAATTCGCTGAGTAAAGTATCAATCAGTTTTAAGTTGGCAAAGTTATCATCTACCGCGAGCACGGTTAAAGATTGGCGCGCAACCGGCGTTGATATTGTCGCAGGGGCTATGATGTCGTACTCCATCGGTGGATAGAGTAAGTTGCGCGCAAGCTGATGCTCACTGACTGGCAGAGACAAGACCACATCGGCATTCGGGCGAATAAATTGGGTTAAGGCATCCTGTTCTTGGCAATCGTATAGCACTATAAGGCAATCTGTTTTGGTCTTCGCCAAGTTTAGTGTACTTACCAGTTGTGCTGAATCGCTAAACCCATGGCAACTCAGGAGAACATAGTCGTATGGCGCTTCAGCCGTGGTGAGCGTAGTCAACAAGCTTGGAATATGCTGATGATGGGTGACTTTTGTATCCCATTGATTCAATTGGCGGCTCAAGACCGCATGAGTCAGCACTCGCGGTTCGTAAAATAGTATGGTTTTGTCTTTGAGTTTTTCGAGCGGCAGTGAGTCACCGATTTGGAATTGACCTAAGCCGAGCGGCAAACTGAACCAGAAGTTTGAGCCTTTTTCTGGGGATGAAGTAAAGCCGATTTGGCCGCCCATTTGATTCACTAAACGCTTAGTGATCACTAAACCTAAGCCGGTGCCACCAAAGCGGCGCGAAATCGACGAATCGGCTTGGCCAAAGGCTTGAAATAAAAAGTCCTGCTGGCTTTCATCGATGCCGATACCTGTGTCGACCACATCACAGCGCAGTACCACTTGTTCATCCGATTGGCTCTGCAGTTCGATTTTGACCATCACGCTGCCAGAGTCAGTGAATTTAATCGCGTTACCAACCAAGTTATTGATGATTTGGCATACGCGCATGGCATCGCCATTGACATTGTCGGGCACGTTGGGGGCGATATCGACGACGAGTTCTAGGCCTTTGGCCTGTGCGCTGCCCGAGATCAAGGTAATCGTATCGCTTATGGTTTCCCTAAGGCCGAAGGGCATGTTTTCTAACACCATTTTACCGGCTTCGAGTTTAGAAAAGTCGAGAATGTCGTTGATGATACCCAGCAGGTTAGTGGCGCTGCGTTCTATGGTCTTGATGTAATCGACTTGGCTCGAATGCAATGGTGTTTTGACTAATTGCCGCGCAAAACCGATAACACCATTGAGCGGCGTACGTAACTCGTGGGACATATTCGCTAAGAATTCAGATTTAATTCGGCTGGCTTCTAGGGCGCGTTTTTTAGCTAAATCCAGCTCGACGTTTTGGATTTCAATCTGCTCTAAGGTTTCCCGCAGATCAGACGTAGCTTGGTCGATATTTTGCTGCATCTCATCATGGTATTCCGATAGCGACCCCGCCATGGCATTGATACCGCGTTTGAGTAAGTCCAGCTCACCAATCAAGTTGCCATCTAAGCGGGCGTCTAATTTACCTTCACGGATTTTAGCGACGACGCGCACCATCTCAGTAATGGGCTGAGTGACGTTTTTCACCAGCCGGAAAGTGAACAGCAAGTTCAACTGTACCCCGATCAACACGATAATAAAGGCGGCGACCGCGGCTCTATGTTGCTCGAGTAAGGCACGTTCTTTATTGATGATGATGGAGATATAACCTAAGAGCTGACCTCCGTCTGTCTGAATATCGTAATTGGCGGGGGCGGCACTGGGCCCGGTGGAGAAAATCGGTGTCCGTAAAATGAGACTGTCGCCCACATGCTCTATTTCGGTTTTATGCAGTGTGCTGAGGGCTTCTTTATAACGCATAATTTCAAAATCTTTGTGGTAGTGCGAGGTCACAAAGAGTTGATTGTTGGCGTCGAAAATCGCGATGGATTTCACTAAGGTGGATTTGTTGAGCTGCGCCGCGGCGAGTAAGCGTTTGGTCGCCTCGCGATCATTGGCCACTAAACCGATTTCACTGGCAATCGACAGCGGCTCGATAATATTGCTGCCCTGTTCGACGAGCGTATCTTCGAGCTCATAAAAACGGTTTATGGTAAAGTAGCTGCCCAGAAGGATACCGACCAAGATTGTTGGCGCGAGCGCCAGCACAAGAACCCAAGAACGTAGGCTGTATTTGGTCATGTTGTTGACAGGGTTCATAGCAGCGGCGGTGTTTCCTGTGACAGAGACTAAGATAATTTTATAAGACTGCCAGAAAGAGGGCGGTCTTTGCCAGTATTTTATTGATTTAGAGGCCGAAATGGCGCAATTTTTTAAAGCAAAACCAAATAGTTCCAAACAGTTGTCGGCTAAGTTATCGCTGAGCGTAGAACAGCTCGATCACTTAGGTGCTGGTATAGCACAACATCAAGGTAAAGTCGTGTTTATCCCCGGCGCACTGCCCGATGAAACCGTGACGGTACAGCTCACCGAGCAAAAGAAAAATTATGCCCGTGCCAAGTTGATTAAAGTCGATTCATCAAGTCCTGAGCGCGTTGAGCCAGAGTGTCCACACTACCACACCTGCGGCGGCTGCGACTTACAGCATATGTCATTATCGGGTCAGCGTGAGCATAAAGAAGCCGCGTTGCTGGATATTATGGCTAAGTTTGCTGGCACTGAAGGCGGTGCTTTATCGCCTGCACTCACGGGGGAAGGTTGGCATTATCGTCGCCGCGCCCGTCTTGCTACTTTGTTTGATAAAAATACCAAGCACTTAAGTTTAGGCTTTCGCGCCGCCAGTAGCAGCAATGTGGTGCCTATCAGCCAGTGTCTGGTGTTAGCTAAACCGTTATCGGACTTGATTGTCCCTTTTGCTAAGTTGCTGAACCAATTGTCGGCTAAAGCCAGCTTAGGTCATCTTGAGTTAATTGCCGCCGATAATGGTCATTTCGCCGTGCTGCGTATCACTAAGGCGTTAAACGATAGAGATCTCGCTAAGTTGTCAGTCTTTGCTGAGCTGCATCAGATCCATATTTGTCTGCAGGACAACGAAGGCCAATTCCAAGGCGTCGGTGCTGAGTTAGTGTTACCGGTTTATCAACTGTTAGATGAAAATGCGCAGTCGGATGCGGTGAGCTTAAGTTTCACCCCAGGTAACTTTGTGCAAGTGAACGGACAGATTAACAAGGCCATGGTCGCTCAAGCGATGGATTGGTTAGCGCCAGCGCCAGATGAGCGCATTTTGGATTTGTTCTGCGGCATGGGTAATTTCAGTTTGCCCTTAGCGAAAATGGGCGCGGATGTGATTGGCGTCGAAGGGGTTGCCGAAATGGTGACTCAGGCACGGGTGAACGCTAAAGCTAACAATCTGGATAAACTGACCTTTTACCACGGCGACTTGAGTGCGGATTTATCCCTTGAGCCTTGGATGGGCAAGATTGATAAATTACTGCTCGATCCCGCCCGTGCGGGGGCATTTGAAAGCTTGCAATGGCTAAAGAAGATGAAGCCCCGCAAAGTCGTGTATGTTTCTTGTAATCCTGCGAGCTTAGCCCGCGATAGCGCAGTACTGTTAGAGCGCGGTTACCGCTTACAGCAATTGGGACTTATCGACATGTTCCCACAAACACACCATATCGAAGCCATGGCACTGTTTGAATTAACCAAGTAATTTGCGCTGGCAAAGTAAGCAAAGCGTTTGAATAACGTAAAAAATGTGATTATTACGTCGGTTGGGTTTGACAAGTTCGCGCCAATGCTGAAGATAGGAGAGCTGAAGTGGTGCCCACTTTCTCTCTGAGCACGGATAAGGAAATAAATTAGATGGTCTCTGTTCGCGAAGCGCACTTTAATGATCCCGATTTTCACTTAGAAGATTGGGTAGCTCGCTATGTTGGTCATGCCGATGAAGCGCAGATGCTGCTCTCTTTGATAGGGCAGATTGACGCCTTACCAGCCAAGAGTCCTGCGGCGAAGAGAGAACTGCTCGAACGTGCTCGAGAGATGATCGAAATCCTCGCACCGCTAAACATGGACATTGAAACCCTGCAGGCGGCAATTTTGTTTGTGGTGCTCGATGCTGGGTTATTGACCGAAGAAGCCATCCAAGAGAAATTTGGTGAGCCGCTGGCGCGTTTAGTCGCGAGTGTCGTGACCATGAACGCGATTGGCGCCTTGAAAATCAATCCTAATAGTCGTTCAACCGAGCCGCAAATCGACAATATCCGCCGCATGTTATTGGCTATGGTTGAAGATGTGCGCGCTGTGGTGATTAAGCTTGCCGAGCGTGTGTGTTTACTACGGGCGGTGAAAAATGCCGACGAAGAAACTCGCGTGCTTCTGGCCCGTGAAATTGCCGATATTTACGCGCCGCTGGCTAACCGTTTGGGTATTGGTCAATTAAAGTGGGAGCTGGAAGATATTTCTTTCCGCTATCTGCATCCTGATACCTATAAAGACATTGCTAAGCAATTAGATGGCAAACGACTGGATCGTGAAGTCTTTATCGACAAGTTTGTCAGTCAGTTGCAACAAAGATTAGATGAAGATCAAATTCGCGCTAAGGTCTACGGCCGGCCGAAACATATCTACAGTATTTGGCGCAAGATGAAGGGCAAGCACCTTAAATTTGATGAGTTGTTTGACGTGCGCGCTGTGCGTATCGTGACTGAGCGTCTGCAGGATTGTTATGGTGCATTAGGTGTTGTGCATACGCTTTGGCACCATATTCCACGGGAATTTGACGACTATGTCGCTAACCCTAAACCTAACGGTTATCAATCGATTCATACCGTGGTGGTGGGGCCTGAGGGCAAAACCGTTGAAATTCAAATTCGTACCCAAGACATGCATGAAGATGCAGAGATGGGTGTGGCCGCGCACTGGAAATACAAAGAAGGCAATCATTCCGGTAAACAAAGCGGTTACGAAGAAAAAATTAACTGGCTGCGTAAAATTCTGCAATGGCAGGAAGACGTGGTCGAAAGTGGCAACTTGGTTGAAGAAGTGCGCAGCCAAGTGTTTGAAGATAGAGTCTATGTGTTCACCCCAAGCGGTGAAGTTGTCGACTTGCCACTGGGCTCAACCGTGCTCGACTTTGCCTATTACATTCACTCCCAAGTGGGACATAAATGTATTGGCGCTAAGGTCGATGGCCGTATTGTGCCGTTCACCTATCAGGTTGAAACGGGCGAGCGTATCGAGATTATCACCTCGAAACAGCCCAACCCCAAGCGCGACTGGCTTAACCCTAACTTAGGTTATATCCGTACCTCGCGGGCGCGTTCGAAAATCCAGCATTGGTTTAAGCAGCAGGACAGAGACAAGAATATTGTCGCCGGCAAAGAAATGCTTGAATCCGAACTCGCGCGGGTGAGCCTTAAAATTAAAGACGCGGCCATCGCGGTCGAGCGCTTTAATATGGCGAGCATGGATGACTTACTGGCGGCCATTGGCGGCGGTGATGTGCGTCTGCATCAAGTGGTTAACCATATTCAAAGCCGTCTGCGACTCGACGAAGTGTCAGAAGAAGATGCGGTCGAAGAATTAGTTAAGAAAGGCCAACATAAGCCGACCTCCAGTGGCCGTGGTCAGGTTGAAGTCAACGGTGTGGGTAACTTGCTTAACCATATCGCCCGTTGTTGTCAGCCAGTTCCCGGAGATGAAATCTTAGGTTTTATCACTAAAGGCCGTGGCATTTCTGTGCATCGCGCTGATTGTGAACAAGTTAAAGAGTTAATGCGGGTTCACCCAGAGCGCGGTGTCGATGTGGTCTGGGGCGAAAATTACTCCGGCGGTTATCGCATGCGTCTGCGGGTATTAGCCCACGATCGCAGCGGTTTATTGCGTGACTTAACCTCAGTGTTGGCTGCCGAAAAATCCAATGTACTGGCCATGAGTTCGTCATCGGACACTAAAAATCAGACAGCCGCGATTGAGTTGGAACTGGAGCTTTATAACCTCGATGGTTTATCGCGGGTGTTATCTAAACTGACCCAAGTCGATAGCGTGATTGAGGCAAGACGACTTTAAGGCTAGCAACGCCTATCGAAGCGAATAGCCTCGAAATCTCTAGCAATATAAAAGATACATAGAAGGCATCTAGAAGCTAGAAAGAAAGTAATCAAGGATTGGGGCGGCAAGGCGAATTTCGCTGGCCGCCTTTTTTATTTGGTTTTTATGGAAATTGAGCGGGATTACCAGTCAATTTAGTCTTTGTATGCTTAGCTGTTGCTGCAAGCCATTCATAATGGCTTGCCATGGCATTTGCTCCCCGACTCGCAGCCAGTCCGTCCGTGGATGCTCGACCGCCCCGTCCATGGGGCGGACGGTCGTCTCGCTAATCACCATGGCACGCCTTTCGAGTGCTTGCGTAACCTGTTGGTTTTAAAGACTAGATCTAATCTTAACGATTATAGACACCACTCTATTGGGCAGAAATGAGCTATGTTTTGCACGGAATTCTCTGCATTCCGGATAAACAAAAAATAATTCTAAGCGCTGAATCGTGGGCAGCGATGAACTTAAGGATGTAACGCTTGGCTTGAGGCTTTACCTTTACACCATTTGCCGCTGTTGTGCTGCTTTTTAAACTCGCACATACTATCCCATCGACCACTTATGCCACTGTATTGACGGCGAAACTCTTTGGCTGAAGTGAGCCATGCATCGGACGAAATGCCTAATTCATCGAGCAGTTTTGGCAGCTGATTATCAATATAACCTTTTTTATCAAGGCGAATGGCTCGTCCCGTCCAATCTATTAACTCAAGATAATCAGCAAAATGAAACGGAATACCCGTTTGCTGATTCTGAAGTGTTGAACCATCAAATTTTGCGAGGGCTTTATGTGGTATTTGCTGTAGGTTATCTGCGGTAGTTTTGGCCAGTTGGGGCGCGTTGCTATGAGGATTAAGCTCATTCACGCGCTCCTGAATCGATGTAAAATCAGAGGATTGCACAGAGTTGGCAATCCCTGCTCGAATAGGATTTAAATCGACATACATCATGCACGCCAGTAGTGCTTGCTCATCTAACAAGGCTTGTGACTTAAAACGGCCTTCCCAAAAAGCGCCTTTACACTCATCTTCACGATTGGCCTTACGGGCAATTTCTTCATTTAAACAGCGCATAAACCAAGAGATACTGCTCAGTCGCTCATGCCACTCGGCGAGTAATGCATCAAGTAACATCACTTCACCGTCGATTAAAGCATCACCATTCATATACTTAGTGGCAACGGCATGGCCCTTAGTGACTTGACTCCAGCGGCTGATAATATCTTTTTGCGTTAGCGATTTCGCCTTGTTGACATCAATTTTAAGTACTAAATGATAGTGATTACTCATCACCGCATAGGCGCAAATATCAATGCAGAAAATCGCAGATAATACCTTGATTTTATCAACAATCCAGCCGCGACGATGCTCATAACTGCGACCTGACAGTTTATCTTCACCGCACAGAAAAGCCCTGCGAACACAGCGATTTATCACATGATAGAAAGGTGTCGCATTAGCATCAATTAACTGTCTTCTGGCCGAGGTCATCACAGGCTCCATACAGAGAAAATCAAGGTAATGTAAAGCCTAGTAGAGGAGTGCGCAGAACACAAAAGATGTGGCTGTCCTTACTTTTCCTTTGCTCAGTCGCTCATGCCACTCGGCGAGAAATGCATCAAGTAACATCGCTTCACCGTCGATTAAAGCATCACCATTCATATACTTAGTGGCGACAGCATGGCCTTTAGTGATTTGACACCAGCGGCGAATAATATCTTTTTGCGTTAGCGATTTCGCCTTGTCGACATCAATTTTAAGCACTAAATGATAGTGATTACTCATCACCGCATAGGCACAAATATCAATACAAAAAATAGCGGACAAGACTTTGATTTTATCAACAATCCAGCCACGTCGATGCTCGTAACTGCGACCAGTGAGTTTATCCTCACCACACAAAAAAGCCCTTCTAACACAGCGATTTATCACATGATAGAAAGGCGTTGCATTGGCATCAATTAATTGTCTTCTAGCCGAAGTCATCACAAGTCACTGTACTGGCTAAATTAGGATAACTTAAAGCCTAGTCTAGAGGGCAAGAAAATACAAAAATATATGGCTGTCCTCTCTATCATTCTCTATCATTCGATTGAACATAAGAAACTTTTGGACATTTCCGAGTTAGACTTTTAGCTCAAATTAGTGAGTTTTGAATTAAAATTTCTATGGGTAACGTTTGGTTAAGGGGCGGGCTTTACCCCAGTGAGCGAAAAGAGCGATTTGAACCACTACAGTTTTATACGAGGTGAAGGTTTATATGTGTCAGGATGGAGTGATTTTCATGAATTTACCATTGATGTATTTATAAAGATGAATGGCATCAAGGTGCTGGTGTTGATGAAAACATTTCCAAAATGAATAAAGTCCCTTCTTCTCTTGTTTTGGTGATGGCCAAAAGCCTAAATAAAAATTATTAGTTTCATAAGTATTTGATTTTAATATTAACTCCGCATATTCAAGACGACCTGCTATATATTTATTAATGCCTCCGGTAGTCGTTTGGTTTAGGCCGTTAAGGTATAGCTTTACGTCAGAGTTGATGTGTAAGATTTTCGCAAAATCTTCGTCAAAAGATTTTTTACTTGTATTACTTTCTGACTCTAAGGCAAATGCTATTTTTTGTATGAAGGAGTTTTTTGTTTTTACAATGCAGCAATCTAGTAGCCATTCACCAGGTTTCTTTACGAAATAATCATCCACTCCTATGGTTTTTAATGCGTGCTCTGCATCAAAAATAGTTTGGTGTATGGACTTAGAAACCTCATGAACAAAAATTGTTGATATTAGTTGATTGGATATTGTTTCCTGTTTGTGGAATTTTTCCTTCGCGTTATAGAAGCCAGCGTTTATAGCTTGTAATAATTTTTGGTCCATCGTTGTCTCGGTATTTTGGAAAGAGCTTAATGCTACATTAAGCAAACTAAAATGGTTGGTTGTAACATGGAACGAATAGTGGTCTAACTTACTGTTTTAATTTGGCTTAAATTTCTTGCTAGCTGTAAATTAAACGTGCATGCTTTCATTATATTTGTTACCTAACTTACCAAAAAATGAGTCAAGTAAATACTGATTATCGACAGATATATTGGCTTCCCCTGATTATCTAGAGAAATTAACTAATAAAGAATTTATCTCTCCTAAGGTTAGCTCTGCATTTACTCTTTTAACATTTTTACGCTTATCCATTAAATCGTGTTTGATTAACAATTATTTTTTAAATTGTGATTTATTTGCTAATTTAAAATCAAAAATGAAATTAAATTCAGCCGCGTTAAAGGTAAGCGTCACCTTTTGGCTATGACTACCCATTTATATTACCGTACAGCTAACGCCCGCTTGAAGTGTTTGTTATAAAAACGTTTGTCGCCTACCAAAGTTTACTTTTACAACATTCGGATACTCTGTCTGTTCCACTAGTGTTTTACGTTTCCATACAAGATTTTGTTTCCACTGTATTCCACTATTTTGAATTACTACACCACCACCACAGTGTGATGATAAGCAACCTGTCATCTGAATACCACCTAACTGAGAACTTATAGGGGTGAGTTCTATGCGAGTACCAGCAATTGTCATATTGACTTCAACAGCTGTGATCGGAAAAGTTATATCCTTAAATACATCGGTCCCATATCGCTGTTGCGCTTGCTCAAATGATTCAAGCTCTATAAATCGTAAATATAGATAGTCACCATTATGGTAACTCACCTCAAGCTCTTTACCCTGAGGAGGACTCCGTAAATCGAGAGGTGATCCGATATTTTCCCACGAGTTTTCCTCGATAATTATACGTTCATCTGACTCCAAACTTAGCATATTGATGTTTAATCGAAGATACCCATCTTGATCACGTACCAAAGAAACTAAATCGATGTTATCAATTGTTATTATTCTTGGGGTTTCATAGTAGAAATTACCTCCTACTACGGCCAGCAAGTCTTTACGCAACCAATCTAAACTACCTTTAACTAACTTTGCATTTGCTTTGTCTTTCTTAAGCTCATGCAGTTGTTCTGTGGTATATGCCCCACCATCCGCTTTTTTATGATGTTGAGCACATAGTGCAATCATGCCTTCTGGTTCGTTATGAGGTTTGACACTAACCGGAGGGTCAAAATGGTGGTATTCGAGGTAAGGGTTACCACACCCTTTAACAGGACAGCCAAATCCGACCTCAGAACGAAGTACCTTTTTCACACTTTTAGGAATAGGTTTTCTTTCTGACATTGTTTTCAAACTCCGAAATTTATTAGTTTCAACATTTTATTATTGTGCATGCGCGTTTACCTCATTAGACCAGTAAAAACACGCACAGTTTAATTACTTGTAATAAAAGAACTTATCAGATTTTTATTAAATACACTATCCGCAAAAATGCGCATTTTCCAAACCTATTATCTAACTGTATTAGTAGATCAGGCCACCCATTTTAAATTAACAACCTAATGTACTTTCGGTTGCCTACAACCTGCTCTGGCTAAAATGGTTTGAATGAGAGTTACCAAAAGTAGCAGGACTGCATCTGAGGAAAAAACGAGCTAATTCATTAAGACATGGTGTATTTCAGACATGCTAACTACTGCCCATTATACGAATGGGTAGTGATTGGGGGGATCGCTATTTAAGGTTGGGTGTCTATGTTCTTTAGTCTCAACTTCCTAGCTATAGTCCAGCAAGATCTATAAAAGGTAATTCATCAAACACACTGAGCGACTTTGGTAGACTTAGTTTTTACGCCAACGTTCCATTTTATCAACTAGTCCAGAATACCGAACTGATACAATGTAAATTGATGGCAATATGAAAATAATTACACAGCCGAGTTCGACTATTGCCTTTTTAAGTTCAGAAAATTCGAGAAAATAAGTGGTATCCCATAACTTCTGCATAAAAAACACTGCGAACAATGCAAGATGAATTGTAAGGAAATAGTGCATAACTAAACTAAATGCGTTTTTTTCATTTGCAATGATTTTCATTTGGATACGACAATGAATTTCTACAATCAGCGCAGAAATCATAGTAAAAATGAACATCATAATTATAAGATTAATCATAGCTACCTATACTCATAACTTTAAAATGTGAGACTAAAACGAGGCAAAATTTGCGGCCGCTCAGGCTTAATGTGTGTAGTTCATTTACGGGCACTTTGTATCATTACTAATTTTAGGTCAAGTAGTGAACACTCACGAAGCTATCTTTCGGTCTCTAAATAAACTATGGGCAAGTGTGCAAGCGGCAATATTACGAACTGGTTCTAGGGAGGGCGAACTCGAAAATAGATAAATATATGACTGTCGCTGCTTTCCTGCTTTTCCCAATCCCGATTTCAGGTTAATCCACAACGCCATGCTAATTGATCATGAATATGGCTCATGTTCTATGTGAAATAAAACCGTTTTTGTTCATGTGTCGAACCACGTATAAATGACTCCAAGCGAAATATTAGACAAGCTTGAAGTTGCACCCTAGCTAAGCCATTAGAACTTAAGTCATTGGCACTTAAGTTAAAAGTAAGTAGCCCCTAAAAGACTGTGAGACAACTGAGTAAGAATCTCAGGACAGAACCTCAGACAGAACACTAATAATGTCTATCAGAGTAGGGTCGAGAAGCTAGAAGCGCAGGGCATAAACTCAGGTTTGAAATCAGGCAATGGGATACTGGATCACTATGAATAAGCATTTTACATTTACGATTAACAGCATTTGTCTTGATGAAAATTATCATCCCTCAGACAAGACGCGTATCACGACCAACTTTGCTAATTTGGCCAGAGGTAGTCATCGCCAAGCGAACTTACGCAACGCGTTAAAGATGATTGACAACAGTTTTAATGCCTTAGCGCATTGGGATAACCCCAAAGGTGATCGTTATACTGTCGAACTCGAAATTATCTCCGTTAATCTGGATATTGACGGCAGCGGTCAAACCTTCCCATCGATTGAAGTTTTGAAAACCAATATTGTTGATCATAAAACTAATAAGCGTATTGAAGGTATTGTCGGCAATAACTTTTCATCTTATGTACGCGATTATGACTTTAGCGTGTTACTGGCAGAACATAATAAGGGCCAAGCCAAATTTAGTATTCCAGATGATTTTGGTGGTCTACATGGCAAGCTATTTCAGTCTTTTGTTAATTCTGATGCTTATAAACAGAATTTTAATAAGCCACCGGTTATCTGTCTCAGTGTGTCGGATAATAAAACCTACCATAGAATTGAGAATCAGCATCCCGTATTAGGGGTTGAATATCAGCCAAATGAATCGTCTTTAACTGAGCAATATTTCAAAAAAATGGGCTTACAGGTGCGCTATTTTATGCCACCAAATAGTGTGGCGCCTTTAGCTTTTTATTTCTTTGGTGATTTACTCAATGATTACACCCATCTTGAGTTGATAAGCACCATCAGCACTATGGGAACTTTTCAAAAAATCTATCGCCCTGAGATTTATAATGCCAATGCTGTTGCAGGAAAATGCTATCAACCTAATTTGAAAAACTTGGATCATTCACTGACTCAAATTGTTTATGACCGAGCTGAACGTAGCCAATTGGCGAATGAGCAAGGCAAATTTGCAGCGGAGTACTTTATCAAGCCCTACCAAACGTTTTTTGAACAATGGTCTGCTAATTACCTTTAGTCGCTCTGCACTTAATCGTCACGCTCAATAATTAACCCAATACGGCATCAATATCATGACAACACGACTTAATAAAACACCGCTTAACAAAACATTGCTTAACCAAACCCTGTTACCGACTTCAACGGCAGGCAGTTTGCCTAAACCTGTGTGGCTGGCAGAGCCTGAAACACTTTGGTCTCCATGGAAATTGCAAGGAGAGGAATTAATTACCGGTAAACACGATGCACTGCGTTTGTCATTACAGGATCAACAGCTAGCAGGGATTGATATTGTCAGTGATGGTGAGCAAACGCGGCAGCATTTTGTTACTACCTTTATTGAGCACCTCAACGGCGTTGATTTTTCAAAACGTAAAATCGTTAAAATTCGTGATCGCTATGATGCAAGCGTGCCCACGGTTGTCGGCCCAGTGAGCCGCCAAAAGTCGGTGTTTGTTGAAGATGCCAAATTTTTACGCAAGCAAACTACGCAACCGATTAAATGGGCCCTACCTGGCCCTATGACCATGATAGATACGCTTTATGATGACCATTATAAAAGTCGCGAAAAGCTTGCTTGGGAATTTGCCAAAATTCTTAATGAGGAAGCCAAAGAATTAGAAGCGGCGGGTGTTGATATTATCCAATTTGATGAGCCGGCTTTTAATGTGTTTTTTGATGAGGTAAACGAATGGGGCATTGCGTGTTTAGAACGAGCCATTGAAGGGCTTAAATGCGAAACTGCGGTACATATTTGTTATGGTTATGGCATCAAAGCCAATACAGATTGGAAAAAAACCTTGGGCTCAGAGTGGCGCCAATATGAAGAAGTGTTTCCTAAGCTGCAAAAGTCTAATATTGATATTATTTCGCTAGAATGTCACAACTCCCATGTGCCAATGGAGCTACTAGAACTCATTCGCGGTAAAAAAGTCATGGTCGGTGCGATTGATGTTGCCACCGACACGATTGAAACCGCTGAGGAAGTCGCCGACACCCTACGAAAAGCCCTTAAATTTGTCGATGCCGACAAGCTCTATCCTTGTACTAATTGCGGCATGACGCCTTTATCCCATCAAGTCGCAAGAGGTAAACTCAACGCCTTAAGTGCAGGCGCAGAGATCGTCAGAAAAGAGCTCTTGGCATTAAGATAAGACGCGTTAAGTGTTGCTGTCTGTTTTACTGCAGCATGTTTTATAGCAGCATGTTTTATAGCAACATAAGTCTAGCTGTGTTGAAAGGGTATCGACGTCGGCGTTAAAAAAACGGGATTGGCAAATTGATGCCAATCCCGTTTTCATTTTTAAGCTCATACATTTAGTGCTTAGGTTTATGCATTGTCTTAGCGCTTATTCACCAAGCTTTGGTGTACGTGGCGGGATCATGCGCCTGTCACCTGTTGACTCAAATGCACCTGCAAATTTAAGCAGGTTATTATCGTCATACGCACGACCTGCGAAGGTCAAACCCACTGGCATGCCAATATCGGCCATCACGCCCATAGGCACAGTCACAGTCGGCACGCCTAAATGGCGAATCGCAAGGTTTCCGTTAGCGACCCAAACTCCGTTGCTCCAAGCGATATCGGCGGAAGCCGGATTCACATGCGCATCGGCAGGGCCGACATCTGCCACGGTTGGGAACAGCACTGCATCGAGCTTTAGCTCGTCCATCCAGTCTTCGAGATCTAGCTTACGCGTCTTCTCTAAGCCACGCAGACCATCGGGAATACTGTCGATCTGGTCATAGGATTTAAGACCACGCTTAGCCATGTTGACGTACTCTTCCATGCCTGCCGCTAAGTCACCTTCACGGTTAGGCAAGGTGCCTAAGTCGTGGGGGAAAATCAAATGCCCAACAACATCAGCAAGTTTGTTGAGTTTAGGGTCATTGTTAGCACGCAGGAATTCATCGAACGCCCAACCTGAGAGTTCCCATAATTCATCATGGAGGAATTGAGGCGTGACGATACCGCGGTTAAACACGGTCGGCGCACCTGGGCGGTCGCCTTCGCAATTTGATACCAACGGGAAATCGACTTCAATCACTTCGGCGCCAGCGGCTTCTAAGGCTTTACGAGCCGCTTCCCATAGATCGATAACTGATTGGCGGGTATGAATACGTTGACCCGTTGGGCCACCGATACCTGGGTTTTCGCTGGTTCCCGCCAATTCATCCTTATTGATGTACATGCGCGGCACACCAAAACGCTTACCTTTAAGCGTGTCGGCTTGAGCGGCAAGCTCCAGATAAGATGCTGGACGGACAGTTGATGCTTTAGGGATCTCGACCCAAGGCTGTAGACGCCAGAGATCGCCACGGGTGATAGGATCGTCAGCCACAATCACATCCAGCACTTCGAGCATATCTGCCATAGTGCGGGTATAAGGCACGACGACATCCATGGTCGGCGTTAACGGCCAGTTACCGCGCACCGAAATCACACCCCGTGACGGAGTGTAAGCACACAAACCGTTATTGGACGCAGGACCTCGACCGCTTGACCAAGTTTCTTCAGCAAGACCAAATGATGAGTAGCTCGCCGCTGTGCCCGTGCCAGCGCCATTGGAAGAGCCCGAAGCAAACGGTGCAGTAAGATAATCAGCATTGTACGGGCTTTCAGCGCGGCCATAGTGACCACGCTGCATGCCGCCATTCGCCATAGGTGGCATATTGGTTTTGCCTAAGCAAATGGCACCCGCGGCGCGTAGGCGCTCGACTGCAAAGGCATCATATTGTGCCACTAAATCCTTAAAGGCTGGGCTGCCAGACGCCGCCGTCAGCCCCTTCACTAAATAGCTATCCTTAGCGGTATACGTAATACCCTCAAGTGGGCTCAGTGTTTCACCACGGGCGCGGCGCGCATCTGACGCCTCAGCTTCTTTGAGCGCATCGGGATTGTGTACCACTAACGCATTGAGCTTAGTCTTTGTCGCAGGGACGTCATACGCCTCAACCCGCGCGAGATACGACTTAACCAACTCCACTGCGGTGGTGTGGCCAGATTCGAGCGCAGCACGCAGCTCGGCAATGGAAACTTCAGTGACTTCAAACATCTTGCGCCCTCCCGCAGAAAGCCAATTGTGGTGTAATAACAGTGACATCAATCGTCATGCTGTTCTCCTTGGGTTACTTTCCAGCAGGGATTTGCTGAGTAATACAATGGATATTGCCGCCACCTAATAAAATCTCACGGGCTGGCACACCCACAATTTCATGCTCTGGGAAGATTTCCTGCAGTTTTTCGGCTGCGATATCATCGGTTGCAGGATCAAGCAACGGGAACACGATGCGATTATTGGTGATTAAAAAGTTCACATAAGAACCGGCTAAACGCTCACCCGCCGTGCGTGGCACGCCAGTGCCTTCAGCCACACCTTTTGATTCTTCTTCGGTGCAATACAGCGGCCCCGGTTGTGGCAACAGATGGATTTTTAACTTACGGCCTTTGGAATCTACGGTATTTTGCAACACCTCTAACGCTGCTTTTGAGCGTGGATATTGTGGATCGGATTCATCATCAGTCCAGTGCAGAATGACTTCACCAGGACGGGCAAAACAGCACATATTGTCGATATGACCATCGGTCTCATCCATATACACGCCATCTTGCAACCAGATAAACTGCTTAACATTCAAATAGTCACGCAGTAAGTCTTCAATCTGTTCTTTTGTCAGTTCAGGGTTACGGTTGGCATTGAGTAAACATTCTGCACTTGTCATACAGGTGCCTTCACCATCGACATGGATGGAGCCACCTTCGAGGATCAACGGCGCGCTGTAACGGGCAAAACCATGCTGCGCAAGCATTTGCTGCGCGACTTGCTCGTCCTTATCCCATGGGAAGTACAAACCACCGTTATGGCCGCCCCAAGCATTAAAACCCCAGTCAACACCACGGCATTCGCCATTGTCATTTACAACCACTGTTGGCCCAGTGTCACGAGCCCAGCAATCGTTACTGTCCATTTCGACCAAAGTGACGTGCGATGGCATCACTTTTTGAGCTTCCGCTAAAAAGGCTTTAGGAACACCCATATACACTGGAGTTGCTGCACCAATGGCATCGGCCACCATAGCAAAGGTCGCCTGAGCATAAGCACCAGCGGCACGCCAGTTATCAGGACGATAGGGCCAAATCATCCACACCGCTTGCTGCGCAGCCCATTCGCCAGGCATATAAAAACCATCTTGGGATGGCTTAGTCGTTAACTGCGTGGCATCCACTGTCACGTTTGTCATGAGTTTTGTCTCCAGTAATGCTTAAAAAACGATAAGGGTGTGCGTCCTAACATCGGACGACAGAATCGAAATATACCTAACATCAATCAAATGAATAAATTGAAGGACCGCATTTATCATGTGCATAGTTTGGCCGAAATTGTCAGGTCTTCACTCGGTGAGTTTTAGCTTCATTGAAATATTGCTGCGTATCTTATCATTTAAGATGGCTTGCGCTAAATACTTGTATGCAGGACATAGATGAGAATTTGCAGGGTAACAAGGTTGTCAATTTATTGCTCACGAGATGAGTGAATTACGAAATGGAGCGAACGCTCTTTCGTTAAAATAAGTCTTAGTTGAAATACGGCACTAAAATCTGATCTCAGCATCAAAATAGCGCTTTTATTTTACCTAGCTTATCATCATCGCTTTATTATAGCCTTTCGCTAATAAGCACTGCTGAGGCGTATTCTTTTTGTTCTTCCTGAGTATTAGCCTGTTTTAGCATTTATCTTTAAAGGACATCAGCATGACTTCCCATACGGCGCCATTAACCTCATTTTCTACTGAACCTTCTATCACTGAAACTTCTACAACGGAACTGTCTACAACGGAACTGTCTATAACAGATGTAGAGCCGCTACTTAAGATCATGGAAAAACTGCGTGATCCGCACACGGGTTGCCCGTGGGACAAAGCGCAAACCTTTCAAACCATAGTGCCTTTTACTTTAGAGGAGGCCTATGAAGTTGCCGATACCATAGAGCGTTTAGCCTGGGATGAGTTACCCGATGAACTCGGGGATTTGTTATTTCAAATCGTATTCTATTGTCAGCTCGGTAAAGAGCAAGGCAAGTTTGACTTTACGAGCGTGATTGAGAAAATTAGCGACAAGTTAACCCGTCGTCATCCCCATGTGTTCGGTGAGCAAAATCCGCAAATAGGCGATAGCGCCCAAGCGATGAAAGCCAATTGGGAAGCAATTAAGGCGATTGAGCGTGAACAAAAGGCCCTGCAAGTGGCGGGTGAAACCCAAGCTGATACTGTGGTTTCTGCGTTAGACAATATTCCGCGTACCCAACCTGCGCTGTCGCGCTCAATTAAAATTCAGCAAAGGGTGGCACGAGTCGGGTTTGATTGGGCCGAGCTTGAGCCCGTGGTTGCTAAAATCCACGAAGAAATCGATGAAGTCTTGCATGAAGTGAATCAACCCGAGCAAGATCAAGCGAAAGTGCAGTCCGAAATGGGCGACTTGCTGTTTGCCGTGGTGAATTTAGCTCGACATCTTAAGGTCGATCCAGAACAAGTGTTGCGCCAAGCCAATCTTAAATTTGAACGCCGTTTTCGCGGTGTAGAACAGTTGGCGAGTGACAGCGGTAAAAGCATGGAAGAGCACACATTAATGGAGCTTGATGCCTATTGGGACCAAGTAAAAGCGACAGAGACGAGATAAACGGCAAATTATCCCGATTGGTGTTTGTCGAATCGCGCCGCCTTTGGTATACTACTGCCCCGTCCTAGTGCTTTCTTACAAGCACGTATTTTCAAACTCATTTTCTCAGGTTCAGCATGACTACAAGGTATATCTTCGTTACTGGTGGCGTTGTTTCATCACTAGGTAAAGGCATTGCAGCAGCATCATTAGCTGCAATTTTAGAGGCCCGCGGTCTCAATGTAACCATCATGAAACTGGACCCTTACATTAACGTTGATCCGGGTACCATGAGCCCAACCCAACATGGCGAAGTATTTGTTACTGAAGACGGTGCAGAAACAGATCTCGACTTGGGTCATTATGAGCGTTTCATCCGTACGAAGATGAATCGTCGTAACAACTTCACTACCGGTCGTATTTACGAAGAAGTATTACGTAAAGAACGTCGTGGCGATTATTTGGGCGCAACCATTCAGGTTATCCCACACATTACTAATGCGATTAAAGAAAAAGTATTAGCAGGTGGCGAAGGCCATGATGTGGCTATCGTCGAAATCGGCGGTACTGTGGGTGATATCGAATCTTTGCCGTTCCTAGAGTCTATCCGTCAGCTC
Organism: Shewanella sp. NKUCC06_TVS; assembly: GCF_019345515.1. Taxonomy (NCBI): domain Bacteria; kingdom Pseudomonadati; phylum Pseudomonadota; class Gammaproteobacteria; order Alteromonadales; family Shewanellaceae; genus Shewanella; species Shewanella sp. NKUCC06_TVS. The sequence goes on from NZ_JAHKQX010000009.1 coordinate 84,374, forward strand.
GGTGTTGAGCTGGGTCGTGATCGTACTCTGTTCATGCATTTAACCTTAGTGCCTTTCTTAGGTGCTGCAGGCGAAGTGAAAACTAAGCCAACTCAACACTCAGTGAAAGAGCTGCGTTCTATCGGTATTGCACCAGATGTGCTGGTTTGCCGTGGTGATCGTGCTATTCCTGCGAATGAAAAAGCCAAAATTTCGCTGTTCTGTAACGTCGAAGAGCGTGCGGTTATTTCATTAAAAGATGTTGATAGTATTTATAAAATCCCAGCTTTGTTACGTTCACAAGGTTTGGATGACTTAGTGGTTAAGCGTTTCGGTTTAGAATGCCGTGAAGCGGATCTGTCTGAGTGGGAAAATGTGATTTATCAAGAAGCTAATCCAAACGGCGAAGTCGTTATTGGTATGGTGGGTAAATACATTGAACTGCCAGATGCCTATAAGTCAGTTAACGAAGCATTAAAACACGCTGGCCTTAAAAACCGCGTATCTGTGACCATCAAGTACATTGATTCACAAACCGTAGAAGCTAAAGGCGAAGAAGTCTTACAAGGCTTAGACGGTATCTTAGTACCAGGCGGCTTCGGCGAGCGTGGTGTTGAAGGTAAGATACTGGCGGCAAAATTTGCCCGTGAAAACAATCTACCGTATTTCGGTATTTGTTTAGGTATGCAAGTTGCCCTGATTGAATTTGCGCGTAATGTTGCAGGTATGGCTGATGCACATTCAACTGAATTCAATAAAGAAACACCGTTCCCAGTGGTGGGTTTGATCACTGAATGGATTGACGAAGAAGGTAATGTTGAGCAGCGCCATGAGGCGTCTGACTTAGGTGGCACTATGCGTTTAGGCGCTCAATTGTGTCATTTACTCGAGGGTTCAAAAGCGGCTCAAGCCTACAAAGGCAACAGCTGTGTAGAACGTCACCGTCACCGTTACGAAGTGAACAACAAATACAGAGAGCGTTTAGAGCAAGCTGGCATGATCTTCAGCGGTCTGTCTTCTGATCGCAAACTGGTGGAAATGATCGAATTAAAAGATCACCCATGGTTTGTTGCAGGTCAATTCCATCCTGAATTCACCTCAACGCCGCGCGATGGTCACCCATTGTTCGAAGGGTTTATTGCTGCGGCAAGTGCGCATCAAAAACGTGATCTGAAGTAAGAATATTTGAGGCCGGACCCGCGACAGTGGGGCCGGCCTTTTGCTACACTCGTCGCGACTTGAAACATAAGAATTTAATACTTCTGGGTGTAAACAGCATGCGTATCCGTTGCATCTGTATGGACGCAAACCGTAAATGGAATTTTGTTATTTTCTGCGGTATGTGACTTCCATTTATTCCCATAGGTATTGGTTTTTTCTTTTATCTTTAAACTTAAATCGAGGGTGTTATGGCTAAGATTATTAACGTGATTGGTCGCGAGATTATGGATTCTCGTGGTAACCCAACTGTTGAAGCCGAAGTGCATTTAGAAGGTGGTTTTGTGGGTATGGCTGCGGCGCCTTCTGGTGCATCAACCGGTAGCCGTGAAGCGTTAGAATTACGTGATGGCGATAAGAGCCGTTATTTAGGCAAAGGCGTATTAACCGCTGTTGCTAACGTAAACGGTGTCATCCGCGCTGCATTATTAGGCAAAGATGCGACGGCACAAGCTGAGCTTGATCAAATCATGATCGACTTAGATGGCACAGAAAACAAAGACAAGTTAGGCGCAAACGCGATTCTGGCTGTGTCTTTAGCGGCTGCTAAAGCAGCTGCAGCATCTAAAGGTATTCCTTTATACGCGCATATCGCTGAATTAAACGGTACACCAGGCCAATATTCTATGCCTGTGCCTATGATGAACATCTTAAACGGTGGCGAGCACGCGGATAACAACGTTGATATCCAAGAATTCATGGTGCAACCTGTTGGCGCGAAAACTTTCCGTGAAGCACTGCGCATGGGCGCTGAAATTTTCCATACGCTGAAAAAAGTATTGCACGACAAAGGCCTAAGCACTTCTGTGGGTGACGAAGGTGGTTTTGCACCTAACTTAGCGTCAAACGCTGATGCGTTAGCCATTATCAAAGAAGCGGTTGAACTGGCTGGTTACAAGTTAGGTACTGATGTGACGTTAGCGCTGGATTGCGCTGCATCTGAATTCTACAAAGACGGCAAATACGATTTAGCGGGCGAAGGCAAAGTCTTCGACTCGAACGGTTTCTCTGATTTCTTAAAATCATTGGCTGACCAATACCCAATCGTGTCTATCGAAGATGGCTTAGACGAATCAGATTGGGATGGTTGGGCTTACCAAACTCAAATCATGGGCGACAAGATCCAATTAGTGGGCGACGATTTATTCGTTACTAACACTAAAATCTTAACCCGTGGTATTGAAAACGGTATTGCTAACTCAATCCTTATCAAGTTTAACCAAATCGGTTCATTGACTGAGACTTTAGCGGCTATTCGTATGGCGAAAGAAGCGGGTTATACCGCCGTGATTTCACATCGTAGTGGTGAGACTGAAGATTCAACCATTGCTGACTTAGCCGTGGGTACTGCTGCTGGTCAAATCAAAACCGGTTCACTGTGTCGTTCTGACCGTGTCGCTAAATACAACCAATTGCTGCGCATCGAAGAGCAATTAGGTGAAAAAGCCCCATACCGTGGTTTGAAAGAGATCAAAGGTCAGGCGTAATTTAATATTTGATGTAAAAAGGCCACCACTTGGTGGCCTTTTTTGTTGTACTATCTGCTGTATATTTTTTTAATCCAAGATACTGACGCTAATTCCTCCATGAAATTTTTTGTCATTGCACTCATAGTGCTACTCGGTGTACTGCAATTCCGTCTTTGGTCGGGAGGTAATAGTCTTCCTGAATATTTCGTTCTGCAAAAACAAATTGCCGCCCAGCAAGAAGGTAACGCCAAACTCAATGAGCGTAACCAAGTGCTGAAGGAAGAAATCATCGATCTGAAAAGTGGTACAGAAGCCATCGAAGAGCGCGCACGTAACGAACTTGGCATGGTTAAAGAAGGCGAGACCTTCTATCGCGTCGTGGGTGGTGAGCGCTCGGTATCGAGTCCATCTCAGTAATATGGAGTTAGGATGACAGAGCTAGGACATTTAGATCTTGGATTAAATGAACAATCCAATCCCGATAGTCAATCTGATCTGGTAACACAAATTGAATTGCAGCGCCAAGCTGAGCATGTCACTCAAGCTGTGGTTGCCATCGTTCCCGCCGCAGGCATAGGTAGCCGTATGGGCGCCGACAGACCTAAGCAATATCTTGAGGTGTGCGGCCAGAGTATTCTTGCTCATACCTTAGATAAGCTCTTGTCCCATCCGCACATTTCTCAAGTGATCGTCGCCTTACATTCGAACGATACTATCTTCGATACCTTGCCACAGGCCGTGCACCCCAAATTGATTACAGTATTAGGTGGCGGTGAGCGCGCTGATTCTGTGTTGGCGGCGCTGCAAATTGCGCCCGAGCACAGTTGGGCCTTAGTGCATGATGCGGCAAGACCTTGTTTAACCGCGACGGATATCGACAAGTTACTCGCATCTAGAGTGCAATTCCCCCAAGGTGCTATTTTGGCAATGCCTGTACGCGATACCATGAAGCGCGCGAATAAACAGGGTGAAATCAGTGCCACTGTGTGCCGCGATAATTTATGGCATGCATTGACGCCGCAGTTATTTCCAGCGCAGCAATTAAAAAATTACCTCAATGCGGCTCTGGCTGCAGGTGCGGTAGTCACAGATGAGGCTTCGGCGATGGAATGGGCGGGGATATCACCCGGACTCGTTTCGGGCCGTGCTGATAATATAAAAGTAACGCATCCCGACGATTTAGGGCTAGCCGAACTGTTTTTGATGCGTGCCGTTAAATAGTCATAATCAAAGTAAAATAATACGTTAGGAATATTAAATGAAAATCCGTATCGGCCATGGTTTCGATGTGCATAAATTTGGTGCGGCGCGGCCACTTATCCTTTGTGGCGTGGAAGTACCCTATGAAACAGGCCTAGTCGCACATTCAGATGGTGATGTGGTACTGCATGCGATTTCCGATGCCATCCTCGGTGCTTTAGCGCTCGGTGACATAGGCAAACATTTCCCCGATACCGATGCCGCCTATAAGGGTGCCGATAGCCGCGTATTGCTGCGTCATTGCTATGCTTTAGCGAGAGCGAAAGGCTTTGTGCTCGGCAATCTTGACGTCACTATCATAGCCCAAGCTCCTAAAATGGCACCGCACATAGAGGCAATGCGCCAGATATTAGCCGCCGATTTAACCGCGGAACTTGACGATATTAATGTCAAAGCGACCACGACTGAACAGCTTGGATTTACCGGGCGTAAAGAAGGTATTGCGGTAGAAGCCGTGGTACTTATGGCCCGCAAACACGATTAACTTAAGAGTAAAAAAGTCCCATGAGCGAATTACATTATCTGTATGGTAAGCCTTTAGGTACAGCAGATCTAAGAACCCAAAATAGCGATTTTATTGTGAAAGAGATTTTGCCTTTTAGCCCGACGGGTGAAGGTGAACATCATATGCTGCATGTACGCAAAGAAGGGCTAAATACAGTACAAGTCGCTGAAATGATCGCTAAGTTCGCTAAGGTGCATCCAAAGGAAGTCACCTACGCTGGGCAAAAAGATAAAAATGCCATCACAGAACAGTGGTTCGGGGTGCGTATTCCAGGTAAAGAAACGCCTACTTGGAAGGAGCTCAATAGCGATCGTTTGACCATATTGTCGAGCAGCCGCCACAGCAAGAAACTGCGAATTGGTGCCTTAGTCGGTAACCGCTTTATTCTTACCCTGAGAAATGTCACCCAAGTGGAAGACATTATCAGTCGTATCGAAAAGGTCGCTCAAGTGGGCGTGCCCAATTACTTTGGTGAGCAGCGATTTGGTCATGATGGCAAAAACTTAGTGTTTGGTCGCCAAATGATGGCGGGTAAAAAAGTGAAAGACAGAAATAAGCGCAGCATGTATTTGTCTGCCGTGCGCTCAAATCTGTTTAACACTGTAGTGTCGTACCGATTAGCCAACCATGGCACTAAGCCTTTAGCGGGTGATTGTGTGATGTTAGCGGGCAGCAAAAGCTTCTTTGTTACGCCTGAATGGGATCTCATCGTATTGAAGCGTCTGATTGAAAAAGACATTCAACTTTCTGCACCATTGTGGGGGCGCGGCATGATGTTACCCCAAGGTGAAGCTGCTGCGGTGGAAACCTTAGCCATGAGTGAGTTAGCTGACGATTGCTATGGTTTAGAGCACGCCGGATTAGAGCAAGAACGCCGTCCGTTACTGCTTGAGCCCCAAGGCCTTAAATACGAACAAACCGCCGATGGCTTAGTGCTGGAGTTTGTGTTGCCTGCGGGCAGTTTTGCAACATCGTTATTGAGAGAGTTGGTTAATTATCAAGATGTTAAAGAGCAGCAATGGCAAGCTACATTAGTGCAGGAGCCTGCGCCTGAGGTAATTAACGCTAACGTAGTGGCTAACATTGATACTGTTAAGACTGAAGCAGAGTCATGATCCGTATCCTTGTTAGCAATGACGATGGGATTAATGCTCCAGGTATCAAAGCCTTATCTGAGGCTTTGGCTGAAATTGCGACTGTGCTGACTGTGGGGCCGGATCGAAATTGCTCTGGTGCGAGCAACTCATTAACCTTGACTAATCCATTAAGAATTAATAGGTTAGATAATGGCTATATTTCCGTTCACGGTACACCGACAGATTGCGTCCATTTGGCTATCCGAGAATTATGTGATGGCGAACCTGATATGGTGGTGTCTGGCATCAATGCGGGGGCAAATATGGGTGATGACACCTTATATTCGGGGACGGTTGCCGCCGCGATGGAAGGACGCTTTTTAGGTTTTCCTGCAATAGCGATTTCGCTTAATGGCCGTAAATTCGAACATTATCAATCGGCGGCTGTTTATGCTCGGCGGATAGTTCAAGGTTTGTTGGCCCAGCCTTTGGCAAAAGATCAGATCTTAAATGTGAATGTGCCTGACTTGCCACTTGATCAAATTAAAGGGATCAAAGTGACTCGCCTCGGTGCTCGTCATAAGGCCGAAGGCATAGTGCGAACGCAAGATCCTGCCGGACGTGAAATCTTCTGGCTTGGTCCACCGGGACAAGAGCAGGATGCCACAGAGGGCACTGATTTTCATGCTATCGCCAATGGCTATGTTTCAATTACGCCCTTAACGGTTGACTTAACCGCCTACGGACAACTAACGGCATTGCAAAATTGGGTAGATAAAATATGACTCGAGTTGCCTTAACATCGGCGGTGAATTTAGCTAAAAAGCTTCAAGATGCGGGGATCCGTAATCAAGCCGTGTTAAAGGCGATATCGCATACGCCGCGAGAAATGTTTCTCGATAATGCGCTAGCCCATAAAGCCTATGAAAATACGGCTTTGCCAATTGGACAAGGGCAAACTATTTCGCAGCCTTATATCGTTGCCCGTATGAGCGAACTCTTACTGCACAAGATGCCACAGCGAGTGTTAGAAGTGGGGACTGGATCGGGCTATCAGGCAGCCATTTTGGCTCAATTGGTGCCTCAGCTTTGTACTATCGAACGGATCAAAGGTCTACAAATTCAAGCAAGACAGCGTTTAAAACGATTAGATTTGCATAATGTGTCGTTTAAATATGGCGATGGTTGGTTGGGATGGGCTAATCGTAGTCCGTTCGATGCCATTATGGTAACTGCGGCGGCGGCGACTATACCAGAAGCTTTACTGTCTCAGTTGGCTGATGGAGGGGTGTTAGTCTTACCTGTGGGAGAGGATACTCAGCAATTGATGCGTATTACGCGCACTGCTGACCGCTTTAGTTCTGAAACCATTGAAACGGTTAAATTTGTACCTTTAATTAATGGAGAGTTAGCTTAACCTTGTGTTGTGCTACTGTGTTAAGCGAAGTGCTTGTTTTGCACAGAAGGCGTCATTTTTTCATCATAAACAGTAATACAACCTTACCAAGGAGTTTTTATTGTTGAATGCGGGTTTACTCTTAAACCTTTGCTTTATATTTCTGCTTGTAGGCTGTAGCTTTCAGGCCAGCAGACCCGCACCCGTCGAAAATATTTCCCATAGTTACTCTAAAAATAGCAAAGGCCACATTAAATCGAATTCATATAAAGTTAAAAAAGGTGACACTCTCTACTCTATTTCTTGGGGGGCAGGGAAAGACTTTTCTGAAATAGCTAAACTTAATCAATTAGATAACCCTTATACAATTTACCCTGGACAGATTTTATATTTAACTAATGCTAAATCTAGTAACCAATCAAAATCTACGACTTTAGATGGAAATATAACGGGTAATTCAGATGCTAACTCAAGTAAAAGTGATAAAAAACAATTAGATGATAAGGTTTATCAGTCTAATGCTAAGTCAAGTAACGATCTGAAAAAAACACTTGATCAGAAAGCTAAGCCCGCGTACCTTGTAACAAGTTCCCAACAAAACGTTAACCAACTAATGGTTCCACCCACCTCAACACTGCCAGCCAGTGTGAGTCAGTGGCAGTGGCCAGTAAGAGGGAAGTTAATCGGAACTTATTCTGCCAATGAGCAGGGAAATAAAGGTATTAAGATCGCGGGAAATCGGGGAGATATCATCAAAGCTGCTGCAGATGGGCGGGTGGTATACGCAGGAAGTGCTCTTAGGGGTTACGGTAATTTAGTGATTATTAAACATAGTGACGATTACCTTAGTGCTTATGCTCATACGGACAAGATCTTAGTCAAAGAAAAGCAACATGTCCTCGCAGGGCAGACTGTTGCAAAAATGGGCAATACAGGTGCCAATCGGGTAATGTTACATTTTGAAATTCGTTACCATGGACAGTCTGTAAACCCACTTACTTATTTACCTAAACAATGATTGTTTGGGGCCTTGTTGGCAAATGGAGGATAGGAAATTGCACTAATTCAGCAGTTTAATTAGGTTTGGGAGATTTGATCATGAGCCGCATAAATAGCACTGCCGCAGAAGCACTAGTAGATTTTTCCGTAGAAACCGTAGACTTTGATCTTGAAAAAGAAGAAGTTGCCACCGATCTAGTCCAAGAGCTAGGAATAGAACAACAGGTCCAAGATGACCTGCAAAAAAATCTTGATGCCACTCAACTTTATCTAGGTGAGATTGGTTTTTCCCCACTGCTTAGCGCAGAAGAAGAAGTTTACTTTTCCCGTAAGGCCTTAAAAGGTTGTGCAAAATCCCGTAATCGCATGATCGAAAGTAATTTACGTCTCGTCGTAAAAATTGCACGTCGTTATAATAACCGCGGCTTAGCACTGCTCGATCTTATCGAAGAGGGTAATTTAGGTTTAATTCGTGCCGTAGAAAAGTTTGACCCAGAAAGAGGTTTTCGTTTTTCAACCTATGCGACTTGGTGGATCAGACAGACAATTGAACGCGCTATCATGAATCAAACTCGTACTATTCGTTTGCCTATTCATGTTGTTAAAGAACTCAACGTATACTTGCGTACTGCCCGTGAGTTAGCACAAAAACTGGATCATGAACCTACAGCGGAAGAAATTGCTGAAAAACTGCAAGTTTCTAGCTCTGATGTGAGCCGCATGCTTAAGCTGAATGAAAAAATTACCTCTGTTGATACGCCTTTGGGGGGCGATAACGAGAAAGCATTATTAGATGTATTGGCCGATGATGATAGTGTTGGCCCTGACTATAAAGTGCAAGATGAAGACATCTCTAACTCTGTGGTGAAATGGCTTAACGAGTTGAACACAAAACAAAGAGAAGTATTAGCCCGTCGTTTTGGTTTGTTAGGTTATGAACCTTCTACGCTTGAAGATGTGGGGGCTGAAATTGGTTTAACCCGTGAACGTGTTCGTCAAATCCAAGTCGAAGCATTAAAACGCTTACGTGATTTATTGGGTTCTCAAGGTTTATCTGTTGAAGCTTTATTTAGAAACTAATATCTGTCTTCTGGTGCCTTTCAGAGAAGCTATCCAGAAAATGCACTTAGTGTGAGATCACGCCATAAAGTAAAACGCCCACTATAGAGTGGGCGTTGTTATTTTTAGGCTTTTATTTAGATCACCTGATGTTTAGCTCAAGCGTTTCAGTTCATAGAGTAAATCAAGCGCCTGTTTTGGCGTTAAGTTATCGGGATTAATGCTACTTAATTTAGTCAAAGCTGGATTTTCAACCGGTTCAGGTAAAGCGAGTAAGCTTTGAATGGGCGTCCTCGTTCCTTCTGGTTGATGATCGCGACTCTCCAATTGCTGCAATTTATGTTTCGCTGCTTTAATCACTTTGTTTGGCACGCCGGCAAGCGCTGCAACTTGTAAGCCGTAGCTTTTACTGGCGGCGCCTTCTTGTACTGCATGCATAAAGGCGATGGTATCATCGTGCTCTATGGCATCAAGGTGCACATTGTAAACACCTGCCATTAAGTCAGGTAATTGAGTTAGCTCAAAATAATGGGTGGCGAATAGGGTCATAGCCCCGACTTGCTGGGCTAAATACTCTGCTGCCGACCAAGCTAGCGATAAACCATCATAGGTGGATGTTCCACGGCCGATTTCATCCATTAACACTAAACTACTGGCAGTGGCATTGTGCAGAATGTTGGCAGTTTCAGTCATTTCTACCATAAAGGTTGAGCGGCCAGAGGCCAGATCGTCTGATGCGCCAATACGGGTAAAGATGCGATCAATTGGGCCAATCAGGGCGCGATCTGCTGGCACAAAACAACCAATATGGGCCATCAGCGTAATCAAGGCGACTTGACGCATATAGGTCGATTTACCGCCCATGTTGGGTCCGGTGACAATCAACATACGTCTTTGGTTGTGCAAGGTCACTGGGTTAGCGATAAACGGCGTTTGGCTAACACGCTCCACCACTGGGTGGCGACCAGCCTCTATCTGTACGCCGATATCTTGGCTCAGCTCTGGACAAGTGTAGCCTAAGGTTTCGGCACGCTCGGCAAAGTTACTCAGTACATCAAGCTCAGCCGCTGCTCTAGCAAAAGCCTGTAATTCATGCAATTTTGGCAGAATAAGATCGAATAACTGTTCCCATAACTGCTTTTCGAGTGCCAGGGCTTTACCTTGGCTCGAGAGGACTTTTTCTTCGTATTCCTTAAGTTCGGGCGTGATATAACGCTCCATATTCTTAAGTGTTTGGCGTCGTTGATAATTGAGCGGTACTTGTGAGGATTGCAGACGGCTCACTTCGATGTAATAGCCGTGTACGCGGTTATAGCCGACTTTAAGTGTATTGATGCCAGTACGTTCTTTTTCTCTGGCTTCAAGTTGTACTAAGTAATCACTCGCTCCTTCGCTCAGGCCGCGCCATTCATCTAGTTCGCTGTTGTAGCCTTCACGGATCACTCCGCCATCGCGGATAAGCATGGGAGGATTATCGACTATCGCGCGCTCAAGTAGGGCTTGCTCGGTGGGGAACTCACCTAAGTGTTGACGCAATTGAGTCGTGTGCGGCGCGCTCAGTGTACTTAAACTCTGTTGTAATTCAGGCAATAAGCCCAGTGCTTGACGTAAACGTGCAAAGTCTCTTGGGCGAGCGGTACGCAGCGCGAGTCTTGCCATGATACGTTCGATATCGCCAAGTGCCTTTAACTGCTCATGCAAACTTTCGTGGGCAGCGGTATCGAGGAGTTCAGTCACCGCCTGTTGGCGCGCCTTGATTTGTTTAGGATCTCGCAGAGGCTGATGGATCCAGCGTTGTAACATACGGCTGCCCATAGGCGTTGCCGTGTTATCTAATACTGCCGCTAAGGTATTATCGCGGCCACCGGCAAGGTTTTGAGTTAATTCTAAATTTCGGCGCGTTGCTGCATCGAGCACTATGCTATCGGTTTGATTGAAGCGGATAATGGCATTGATATGGGGCAGTGCCGTGCGCTGTGTGTCTTTGACATATTGCATCAAGCAACCCGCAGCTTGCAGTGATAAACGTGCATCTGCGATACCAAAACCATGTAAGTCTTTAGTGCCGAACTGGGCCAGTAGTAACTTGATACTCGTATCGTAATCAAATTCCCATTCAGGGCGACGACGTTTACCTTTAAAACCGTTAAGTAGACCTAGTTCGCCAAAGTCTTCACTGTAGAGGATTTCAACGGGATTAGTGCGTTGCAATTCCGCTTCTAATGACTCTCGCGTGTCGAGCTCTGCAATCACAAAACGTCCGGATGAAACATCTAATGTGGCATAACCAAAACCGACTTTACCTTGATAAACCGCGGCTAACAGATTGTCTTGGCGTTCTTGTAGCAACGCTTCGTCGGTTAAGGTGCCTGGTGTGACAATTCGCACCACTTTACGTTCTACGGGCCCTTTAGATGTCGCGGGATCGCCAATCTGTTCGCAAATCGCAACTGATTGACCAATTTGAACTAATTTTGCAAGATAGCCTTCCACAGCATGGTAAGGAAGTCCCGCCATCGGAATAGGATCGCCACCACTTTTACCGCGCGCAGTGAGTGAAATGCCTAATAGCTCAGAAGCGCGTTTAGCATCGTCATAAAACAACTCGTAGAAGTCACCCATGCGATAAAACAGCAACATATCGTGATGTTCTGCTTTCATCGTCAAGTACTGACGCATCATAGGAGTATGTTTTTCTAAATCATCGGTATCAATTACATTCATTAAATCGTTATCGTCCGTTGTGACTGCCTAAAGGCGATACAGTTTGTGTGGTTAAGGGTGATTAAGCGCTATGGAAGCGGAAGACTGCTGTACAATTTTCAGCTAAAAAGACCACGCAAAATTTGTTGCGCCAATCTTAGCAATAATTTAGCGAAAATTGAGCCCTTAACGATGGATATTGATCAAAGGGAGCTATTATCTGATTTAATATTCGCTAAAACCTTGGCCATATTAAAAATCCTATCAGCTAAAAATAATTCAGTCACAGGTCTTGATACTGTATGATTGTACAGTATACTAGTCAGCAGAATTAAGACAAAAAGCGCGGCTTTTTGAATTACCCGTTTGTAAATTAAATATCACTTTTGACAGCTTAATGCTTGTCTTGATGAGGGAACAGGAATGAAGGTCGATCCAAATAAAGAGAAAGCACTTGCTGCGGTATTGATCCAAATTGAGAAACAATTTGGTAAAGGCTCCATCATGAAGCTGGGCGAAGATCGCTCTATGGATGTTGAGACCATTTCTACCGGTTCTCTGTCTCTGGACGTTGCTTTAGGTGCTGGCGGTTTGCCAATGGGTCGTATAGTTGAGATCTATGGTCCTGAATCATCAGGTAAAACAACACTGACTTTAGAAGTGATTGCCGCAGCGCAACGTGAAGGCAAAACCTGTGCCTTTATCGATGCAGAGCATGCGTTAGACCCTATTTATGCTAAAAAATTGGGCGTAGATATTGATAACCTGCTGTGTTCGCAACCGGATACTGGCGAGCAAGCGCTTGAGATTTGTGATGCTTTAACTCGTTCAGGCGCTGTTGACGTTATCGTAGTCGACTCAGTGGCGGCATTAACGCCTAAAGCTGAAATCGAAGGCGAAATTGGTGATTCTCACATGGGCCTAGCGGCGCGTATGATGAGCCAAGCCATGCGTAAACTTGCGGGTAACTTAAAGCAATCTAACACCTTACTTATCTTCATCAACCAAATCCGGATGAAGATTGGTGTGATGTTCGGTAACCCAGAAACTACAACCGGTGGTAACGCGCTGAAGTTTTATGCTTCTGTTCGTTTAGACATTCGCCGCACTGGTGCCATTAAAGACGGCGATGAAGTGGTCGGTAACGAAACTCGCGTTAAAGTGGTGAAAAACAAGGTTGCAGCGCCGTTTAAGCAGGCTGAGTTCCAAATCCTTTATGGCCAAGGTATTAACCGTACTGGTGAGTTAGTTGACTTAGGCGTAGCCCATAAGTTGATTGAAAAAGCGGGTGCTTGGTACAGCTATAAAGGTGATAAAATCGGCCAAGGTCGTGCTAATGCTGGCAAATATCTGACTGAAAACCCAGCTATTGCGGCTGAAATTGACAAGACGCTACGTGAGTTGCTTTTGAGTAATCCGAGTGCCTTGGCTGCCAAAGCTGATGATAGTACTGAGGACAATATTGATTTAGAGACAGGCGAAGTATTCTGAGTCAGTCAGCCCATCAAATTGCGGTCGCGCTGTTAGCGCGCCGCGATTATTCCCGTTTACAAATCCGCGATAAATTGCTCGAAAAAGGTTTCGAACTTAACGATATCGAACCTGTACTCGATGCTTGCGAATCCTCCGGTTTTATTAATGATGCTCGTTATGCCGAACTGTTGGTGCGAAGCCACATCAGTCGAGGCCACGGTGCAATACGCATCCGCCAAGCAATCGCACAGAAAGGCTTATCTAAAGACTGTATTGAAGCCGCTTTGGTTAATTGTGATTGTGACTGGTTTGAGCTAGCAAAAGATAAAGCCACCAAAAAATACGGCATTCCCCGTGTGACAGAAGTGAAGGGCTCTAAAGCTCGGGATCTCATCGCAAAGGAAAAGGCCAAACGAGTGCGTTTTTTAATGGGCCAAGGCTTTAGCTACGATCAAATCACTTACGCACTAGATTCAGATCCCAATGATCTCGATGAAGATTATTAAATTTGAAGCTAATACTGTAAAAGCTCATCTAAATATCATCAATGAGTCTTGTCCATTTCGTACTTCACATTAGACTCAAGCTTGCTTAAATATTGTCCATTCCGCGATAAACTTACGCCGTCTTTATTTGTGCTTTATCCTGTCGTTTTGCTTCTAGTGACTCAGGTGTGGGCGATTCACGCTAAAATATTAAATTCCTGATGTGTATATCACCAATCAAGACTGGTCGTCCTTCCTTAGTCTGCTTATAATGCTGGGCAAATAGAAATACGGCTAGCCTAAGGCGTAGCTGGTAATGCTTACCCAATTCAGGATGATTTCATGTATCAAACTACAGCAGAGCTCAGAAGCGCTTTCCTCGAATTTTTCCGCAGCAATGGTCATCAAGTTGTGGACAGTAGTTCATTAGTGCCAGGCAACGATCCCACACTTTTATTTACCAATGCAGGCATGAACCAGTTCAAGGACGTGTTTCTTGGCATGGACAAACGCAATTATACGCGTGCGACCACTGCTCAACGTTGTGTACGCGCCGGTGGTAAACATAACGATTTGGATAACGTTGGCTACACAGCACGTCATCACACCTTTTTCGAAATGCTAGGTAACTTCAGTTTTGGAGATTATTTCAAAGAAGAAGCGATTCGTTTGGGCTGGACTTTTTTAACTGAAACGTTAAAGCTGCCGAAGGAACGTCTGTGCGTCACTATTTATCAGACAGATGATGAAGCCTTTGAAATCTGGAATAAAAAAATTGGTGTCGCTGCCGAGAACATCATACGTATCGGTGACAATAAAGGTGCTGCCTTTGCGTCAGATAACTTCTGGCAAATGGGTGATACCGGTCCTTGTGGTCCATGTACTGAGATTTTTTATGATCATGGTGATCATATTTGGGGCGGACGTCCTGGCAGTCCTGAAGAAGATGGTGATCGTTTCATCGAAATCTGGAACATCGTTTTCATGCAGTACAACCGTCAAGCATCGGGGGAAATGTTACCTTTGCCTAAGCCCTCAGTTGATACAGGCATGGGGATTGAGCGTATTGCTGCGATTATGCAGGGCGTACATTCTAACTACGAAATCGATATTTTCCGTACTTTGATTGCTAAAGCCGCAGAGGTCATTGGTGTTAGTGACTTATCCGAAAAGTCGCTGCGAGTCATTGCCGATCATATCCGTTCATGTGCATTTTTAATTGCCGATGGCGTTATGCCGTCGAACGAAGGCCGTGGTTATGTGCTGCGCCGTATTATTCGTCGCGCTGTTCGCCATGGTAACAAGTTAGGTGCGACCGAAGCTTTCTTCTACAAGCTGGTTCCGTCATTGGTTGCGGTGATGGGCGATGCAGCAAAAGGGTTAGCTGAGACTCAAGCGATTGTTGAAAAGGCACTGAAAGCGGAAGAAGAGCAATTTGCCCGTACGCTTGAACGTGGTTTAGGTATTTTAGATACGGCCTTAAACGAGTTGAAAGGTGACACCTTAGACGGCGAAACTGTATTTAAGCTGTATGACACCTATGGCTTCCCAATGGATTTGACCGCTGACGTATGTCGCGAGCGCAACATCATTGTCGATGAAGCAGGTTTCGAAGTCGCCATGGCTGAGCAACGTAGCCGCGCACAAGCTGCCGGTAACTTTGGTGCAGATTATAATGCTGCGCTGAAAATTGATGCTGAAACTGCATTCAGTGGTTACACCGAATTAGCGGGTCAAGCTAAGGTCACCGCGATTTATCAAAATGGTGAGTCAGTGACGGCGATCAAAGCGGGTGATGAAGCCGTTGTCGTGCTCGATGTAACCCCTTTCTACGCGGAATCTGGCGGTCAAGTAGGCGATAAAGGCCAATTGGTTGCGAACGGTATTGAGTTTACGGTAAACGATACGCAAAAGTATGGTCAAGCAACGGGCCATCAAGGTGTTTTGGCTACAGGTAGCTTGAGCGTTGGCCAAGTTATTGAAGCGAAAGTGGACAAAAAACTGCGTCACCGTACACAGTTAAACCATTCTGTTACGCATTTACTGCATGCCGCACTGCGTCAAGTGCTCGGTACTCATGTCTCGCAAAAAGGTTCTTTGGTTGATCCCGAGCGTTTACGTTTTGACTTCTCCCATTTCGAAGGCGTAAAAGCTGCTGAATTAAAAGAAGTTGAAGAATTAGTTAACACTCAAATTCGTCGTAACCATGAACTTAAAACCGCTGAAATGGGCATAGATGAAGCTAAAGAGAAAGGCGCTATGGCACTCTTTGGTGAGAAATATGATTCACAAGTGCGTGTTGTGACTATGGGCGATTTCTCTATTGAATTGTGTGGTGGTACCCATGTGGGTCGCACTGGCGATATCGGCTTATTTAAGATCACCTCAGAAGCGGGTATTGCTGCGGGTGTACGTCGAATCGAAGCCGTGACTGGTGCTGCAGCTATGGCTTATGTGGCGCAGCAACAAGCTGAACTGGAAGAAGCTGCAGCCTTATTGAAAGGCGATGCCAACTCAGTGGTGGCTAAGTTAAAAGCGCAGCTCGATAAGATGAAGCAACTCGAAAAAGAAATGGCGCAGCTGAAAGATAAGTTAGCGGCCGCAGCAAGTGCTGATTTAGTGGGCGATGCCGTTGTAGTTAATGGCGTTAACGTACTGATCAAAAAATTAGACGGCGTTGAGGCAAGTTCACTACGTGGCTTGCAAGATGAATTAAAACAGAAATTGAAATCGGCCATTATCGTTCTTGGTACAGCGCAGGAAGGGAAAGTTAACCTGATCGCGGGTGTGAGTAACGATCTGATCGGTAAAGTCAAAGCGGGTGAGCTAGTCGCTATGGTCGCTGCACAAGTGGGCGGTAAAGGCGGTGGTCGTCCTGATATGGCTCAAGCGGGCGGTAGCCAGCCAGAAAATCTGGATGCGGCATTGGCTCAAGTATTACCTTGGATTACTGAGCGTCTAGCTTAAGAGGTTGCTGTGCCCCAAAAACGAAAGCTTAGTGGTAGCAAGCTTTTTGTGAAAAAGTTCGGCGGCACTTCGGTGGGTTCTATTGAACGTATCGAAGCGGTCGCTGAGCAGATTACAAAGTCAGCTCACAATGGTGAGCAGCAAGTCTTAGTTTTATCCGCGATGGCGGGTGAGACGAATCGCCTGTTTGCACTTGCAGCACAAATTAATCCGCGCGCCTCGGCGCGCGAGTTAGACATGCTAGTCTCGACGGGTGAGCAAGTGAGTATTGCTTTGATGTCGATGGCGCTACAACGTCGCGGCATAAAAGCGAAATCCCTTACGGGCGATCAAGTGCAAATTCATACAAATAGTCAATTTGGCCGCGCCAGTATCGAGCGAGTGGATACTGAATATTTGCAGTCTTTGCTTGCCGATGGTGTTGTGCCGATCGTTGCAGGGTTTCAGGGCATCGATCCTCAAGGCGAAGTGACCACCTTAGGACGCGGTGGTTCAGATACCACAGCAGTAGCCTTAGCGGCAGCGTTAGAAGCCGATGAATGCCAGATTTTTACCGATGTGGCAGGGGTATTTACCACAGATCCTAATATTGATAGCAGTGCACGTCGCCTCGATGTGATTGGGTTTGATGTGATGCTCGAAATGGCAAAACTCGGCGCTAAAGTATTGCATCCCGATTCTGTTGAATACGCCGAGCGTTTTCGCGTACCGCTGCGAGTATTGTCGAGCTTTGAAGCTGGGCAGGGGACGTTAATTCAATTTGGCGACGAGTCGGAATTAACGATTGCCTCGTTAGTGCAAGGTATCGCGATTAATAAGGCGCTGGCAACGCTGACGATTGAAGGGCTGTTTACCACCAGTGAACGCTATCAAGCGTTGTTAGGCTGTTTAACTCGATTGGAAATCGACGTGGAATTTATTTCTCCATTGAGGATCCATGAGGATGATCCTTCGGGTCGCGTCAGTTTTATGCTCGCAGAAGCTAAGGTTGATACTCTGCTTAATGAGCTCGAAGGCTTAAGTGAAAGCCTTGCTCTCGGGCCATTGATTATCGAACGTCAACGTGCAAAAGTATCTTTAGTTGGCAAAGGTTTACAGGCAAAAATGGGATTATTGACTAAGATGTTAGAAGTCTTGGGTAATGAAACTATTCATGCTAAGTTACTCACGACGTCAGAGAGTAAATTATCAACCGTTATCGATGAAAGGGACTTACACAAGGCGGTTCGGGCGTTACATCACGCTTTCGAGCTAAATAAGGTGTAATTAAATAACCGTTTGAGTATTGAATACTATTAATTTGTACTAAGCTGACCTTATAATAAGCCCATCTACCGGATGAGTGCCGTGTGTAAGCTGAATTAAGAAATAAAGGAGCTATCGAATGCTGATTTTGACTCGTCGTGTTGGCGAAACACTGATGATTGGTGATGAAGTCACAGTTACAGTGCTAGGGGTAAAAGGCAATCAAGTGCGTATTGGTGTGAATGCACCAAAAGAGGTTTCTGTTCATCGCGAAGAAATCTACCAACGCATTCAATCTGAAAAATCAGGTACACCATCGGAAGGTGGTAACTTTTAGTACCTTGTTTTGGCAAGCGTACTACGGCAACAGAAGAGTCAGTTTTTTAACTGGCTTTTTTATTTTTTAGACCGAAAGATTGGCGTAAATCAATACATTGGCTTGATATAACAGCAATGTGATTAAAAACAGTTCAAATGGAATCTGTTTCGGAAAAAGGGTTTGACTTATTTTCGTCAAACAGTAATATGTGCGCCAAGAAAACGGAGAGGTGGCCGAGTGGCCGAAGGCGCTCCCCTGCTAAGGGAGTATGGGCTTTAACTCCCATCGAGGGTTCGAATCCCTCCTTCTCCGCCATTTCTTAAAGATAGAAAACAGTGCGCGTGTAGCTCAGCTGGATAGAGTACCTGGCTACGAACCAGGCGGTCGGAGGTTCGACTCCTTCCACGCGCACCATTTTTTATTAGTGTTTGATGTAAAAGTAAATTTAGATACAAGTCGCGCGTGTAGCTCAGCTGGATAGAGTACCTGGCTACGAACCAGGCGGTCGGAGGTTCGACTCCTTCCACGCGCACCATCTCTGCATTAGTTAATCTTTAACTCATCAGTTTTGAATTTCATAAGAAATTTTGTAGATAATTGCTTATAGCAAAGAGTTAAAATGCGCGTGTAGCTCAGCTGGATAGAGTACCTGGCTACGAACCAGGCGGTCGGAGGTTCGACTCCTTCCACGCGCACCAATTTAAATTAATATGATTTAAATCGTATTAATGTTTTACCGTTTAACATGCGCGTGTAGCTCAGCTGGATAGAGTACCTGGCTACGAACCAGGCGGTCGGAGGTTCGACTCCTTCCACGCGCACCAATATAGTTAACGAGATACGTCTTGTTGATTTAAAGCGTTAAACGCGGAGAGGTGGCCGAGTGGCCGAAGGCGCTCCCCTGCTAAGGGAGTATGGGCTTTAACTCCCATCGAGGGTTCGAATCCCTCCTTCTCCGCCATTCTATTCTCTTAGTCGAGGGGAATAGAATAAATTTGCGAGATAAAAGTGCTTATCCTAGACTCAATCATGATTGGATCTATTAGAAGTACAAAAACGAGTTTGCGCGTGTAGCTCAGCTGGATAGAGTACCTGGCTACGAACCAGGCGGTCGGAGGTTCGACTCCTTCCACGCGCACCATATAGATAAGCCCTGCAAGCAATTGCAGGGCTTTTTTATTTTTTAATCTGTATGGTTTAACTCATTATATTTTTACCCGCTTAGGTTTAACCTTAACTTTGCATCATCATCTTTTGCCTTACCTTAGTATCTTCGGTGTCGCTATCTTTAGCCATTTCGCTTTAAACACTTCTCTTTCTTAGGTTCAACTCACTGAAGAATCTGCTTTTGCCTGTGTTGAGAGTCTATGACGACATTGGATACCCATATCAGTCTCTCAGCGCTGTCTCTAGAGGTATTAGCTGTTCTTTAGCCTACATGTGTGCAGTTTACTCATGTAGGCAGCGATGGGCTACGTGTGAGCTCATGAGCGATAGATCACGGGGAATGATGAGGATGAATGGTGAGGTGGTTTCAATACTGTGCCGTAGGTT
Organism: Shewanella sp. NKUCC06_TVS; assembly: GCF_019345515.1. Classification (NCBI taxonomy): domain Bacteria; kingdom Pseudomonadati; phylum Pseudomonadota; class Gammaproteobacteria; order Alteromonadales; family Shewanellaceae; genus Shewanella; species Shewanella sp. NKUCC06_TVS. Next base: position 104,081 of record NZ_JAHKQX010000009.1, read on the forward strand.
AAATGGCAGTGTTTAGAATTGACTCGGGTTCAATGCGGCATCTGGCCCAAGAGCGTAGATTAAGGCTCATAATTGCTCATAGATTGCAGTGATATAGATACAAGAAGGGCAGCCAAGTGGCTGCCCTTCATTCAGTTAGAACCAATCATAACAAGTGAATCAGAGTAAATGAGAAGCTTAAGCTTCTAACTTAGCGAACTCAGATTTTTGTTCATTGAGTTTGTCCATATCTCGCTTGAGATCGGCCATCTTGGCGCGCTCTTTGTCGATAACCTCGGCTGGAGCTTTTGCCACAAAACCTTGGTTCGATAATTTGCCTTCGATGCGCGCGATCTCTTGGCCGAGCTTTTCAAGCTGTTTGTCGATACGGGCCATTTCGGCGGCGACATCAATTAAGCCTGCCATAGGGATCAGTAGCTCCATTTCGCCAATCAAACCTGTGGTCGACATAGGCGCAGTTTCGCCATCGGCTAAAATGGTCATGCTTTCTAAGCGGGCAAGCGTAGTGAAGAAGGTTTGGTTTGCTTCTACACGGGCTTTATCCTGCGCGCTAACACCACGAAGTAGGGCATTTAGCGGTTTAGATGGGGCAATGTTCAGTTCGGCACGAATGTTACGCACCGCGACGATTACTTGCTTAACCCATTCTAAATCGGCCATTGCTGCGCTATCGACTTTAGCGGCATCAAATGTTGGGAACGGTGCCAGCATAATGGTATCACCAGCGACACCGGCTAACGGTTTAACGCGCTGCCAAATGGTTTCAGTGATATACGGCATCATAGGGTGCATCAGGCGTTGCATCGCTTCGAGCACTGTCACTAAGGTGTGACGGGTGCCGCGCATTTGCGTTTCACTGCCGTTTTGCAATACCGGTTTGGTTAACTCTAAGTACCAGTCACAGAACTGGTTCCAAGTGAACTCATACAGGGTATTGGCCGCTAAGTCGAAACGGTAGGCTGTCATGTGATCGTCAAAGGTCTTAACGGTTTGATTGAACAAGCCAATAATCCAGCGATCGGCCAACGACAGTTCCATCTCGCCGCCTTTGTGCTCTGGTGAGCCTGGGCCGCAATCTTGATCTTCTGTGTTCATCAGCACGTAGCGTGAGGCGTTCCATAACTTGTTACAGAAGCTACGGTAACCGTCTAAGCGCTTCATGTCCCAGTTGATGTCACGACCCGTTGATGCCATTGCCGCAAGCGTAAAGCGCAGTGCATCTGTGCCGTGGGCTTCGATACCGTCGGCAAACTCTTTGCGAGTGCTCTTTTCAATCTTGGCGGCCAGTTGTGGCTGCATCATGTTGCCGGTACGTTTTTCAACTAAATCTTCAAGTCCGATACCGTCGATCATGTCTAATGGATCGAGTACGTTGCCCTTAGATTTTGACATCTTGTTACCCGCTTCATCGCGGATAAGACCGGTTACGTACACGGTTTTGAACGGGACTTGTGGCTTGCCGTCTTCATCTTTGATGAAGTGCATGGTCATCATGATCATACGGGCAACCCAGAAGAAGATGATGTCAAAACCTGTCACCAACACGTCGGTTGGGTGGAAGGTTTTTAAATCTTCTAAATTGTCAGGCCAACCTAGTGTAGAGAAAGTCCACAGGGCTGAGCTGAACCAAGTGTCCAGTACGTCTTCGTCTTGGCGTAATGTCATTGAGTCGGCGATATTGTGCTTAGCACGTACCTCGGCTTCGTTGCGGCCGACATAGACTTTGCCGTTTTCGTCGTACCAAGCTGGGATGCGGTGACCCCACCACAATTGACGCGAAATACACCAGTCTTGAATGTCGCGCATCCACGAGAAGTACATGTTCTCATATTGCTGTGGTACAAATTTAATGCTGCCATTTTCAACGGCTTCGATAGCGGTTTTCGCCATTGGCGCAACAGCTACATACCATTGGTCGGTCAGCATAGGCTCGATAACCACACCGGAGCGATCACCGTAAGGCACTTTCAAGGCGTGAGGCGCGATTTTTTCGAGCAGCCCTAAAGTGTCAAATTCAGCGACGATAGCATCGCGGGCTTTAAAACGATCAAGTCCGGCAAAGCGTTCAGGCAGGCTGCCATCGAGCGTTTTGTTAAAGGTACCGTCAGAGTTCACCACTTCGGCGCTTGCACGAATGGCGGCATCTAAGGTCAGCACGTTGAACATGGGTAGGTTGTGACGTTTACCGACTTCATAGTCGTTAAAGTCATGGGCCGGGGTGATCTTCACGCAACCTGTACCAAAGGCCATGTCGACGTAATCGTCGGCCACGATAGGAATGCGGCGGTTAACAATCGGCAACAGAATAAACTTACCGACCAGCGCTTGATAGCGTTCATCATCGGGATGCACTGCAACCGCACTGTCGCCGAGCATGGTTTCTGGACGCGTGGTAGCGACTTCTAAATAGTCTTTACCATCGGCCGTCAGTTCACCGTCGGCCAGTGGATAACGCAGGTGCCACATGTGGCCCTGTTTTTCTTTGCTTTCCACTTCTAAATCAGAGATAGCCGTGTGCAGCTTTGGGTCCCAGTTGACCAAACGCTTGCCGCGATAAATCAATTCGTCTTCGTACAGACGCACAAACACTTCTTGCACGGCCTTGGACAAGCCTTCGTCCATAGTGAAACGCTCGCGGTCCCAATCTACAGAAGCGCCCATACGACGTAGCTGCTTAGTGATAGTGCCGCCCGATTGCGCTTTCCATTCCCACACTTTATCCATAAAGGCATCGCGACCTAGGTCATGACGATTTTTGCCTTCTTCGGCTTCAAGCTTACGCTCAACCAACATTTGGGTGGCGATACCCGCATGGTCAGTACCGACTTGCCATAGGGTATTTTTGCCTTTCATTCGTTGGTAACGGGTCAAAGTATCCATAATGGTGTCTTGGAAGGCGTGGCCCATGTGCAAGCTGCCCGTCACGTTTGGTGGCGGGATCATGATGCAATAATTGCCTTGGGATTCATCGCCGTGTGGCTTGAAGTAACCTTGCTCTTCCCAATTTTGGTAAAGCGTTTGCTCGATGGACTGCGGATCGTATGTTTTTTCCATGGGAACGTGTCTGTCTCAAACTAATTAAGTGGATGTGTTGCTAAGTCTTGGGTCTGTAAATTGACCCCTAAGCCGCGATACTGTCGATAACGTTCGCGAGCGACCGCTTTATGCTGATCGTCATTGGCAACAAAATCGATAATGTGGCCAAAGTTTACCGCAAATGGGGGCGCTTGGTCTGCAAGATTAATCAGAACTTGGCGACTTTTGTTGGCGCCGAGGCGATCAAAACCAATTTCTACCGGCGATCCCGTCATCGGGCCTTCACCTTTGAGGTTATGAGGTACAAAGGCACTTGGCTCAAACTGCCATAAAAGTTCATCAATTGCATGGGCTTGCTGTTTATCTTGGCAATGGATATAGACCCATTGTTGCTTCACAAAAGCCTGCTGCGCCAGTTTGCATGCCAGAAGATAGATCTCGCAAAGTGCAGGGTTCGCATTCGCGGTTGCAACAGGTGAATCAGCCTTGGCTTTGGCAGGCGATGCCATTGGCGGCATAAGATAAAACAGCACTTGAGTCATGATTTCAATGCCTTGCTTCACTTGTTTTAGTGGCGAACGAAAGCAGCAGTTTACACTAAAAGTCAGTATGGGTTAATGCTTAGGGCAAACCTTACGGTGAGGTTTTATCTATCACTGTCTGGCGGGACTTAATGGGATGCTTTCAAACCGTTGGAGATGAGGAGGGTTGAGTTATAACTCTTTGAAAAATTATTCTAAAACCATTAGTTGTTCAGTTTTTTACTCAAGTTCTTATTCAGGAAATCGATTTTCTGATTAAATTAAGAAAATAAAAAAGGCGAAGATTTTCATCTTCACCTTTCATTTATCGAGCCTTTAACACACTAAGGCCGGATAGTCGGTTATTCGCCGAGTTCAACGCCAGCACGATTGATCAGGAACTGAGTCAATAGTGGCACTGGACGGCCCGTAGAACCTTTGTTAGCACCGCTATTCCAAGCTGTACCCGCAACGTCTAAGTGAGCCCAGTTGTACTTTTTAGCAAAGCGCGAAAGGAAACATGCTGCTGTGATAGCTCCAGCAGGACGGCCACCTAAGTTGGTCATGTCAGCAAATGGGCTGTCGAGCATATCTTGATACTCATCCCACAATGGCATGCGCCATGCGCGGTCACCACTTTGCTCTCCGGCACTTAATAGCTCGTGTGCCAGAGGGTTATGCGATGAGAACAGACCCGATGCGTGTTTACCAAGGGCAATCACACACGCGCCAGTCAGGGTTGCAGTATCGATAACTAATTCAGGATCGAAACGCTCAACATAGGTTAATACGTCACATAGGACTAGACGGCCTTCCGCATCGGTATTTAACACTTCAACGGTTTGACCTGACATAGTGGTCAGAATATCACCTGGACGGTAAGCATTACCCGATGGCATGTTTTCACAGCCAGCCAGAATACCCACAACGTTGATAGGTAACTTCATATCACAGATGGCTTTCATTGTGCCGATAACACCCGCTGCGCCACCCATGTCGTACTTCATTTCGTCCATGGCTTCGCCAGGCTTCAATGAAATGCCACCCGAGTCGAAGGTTAACCCTTTACCGACTAATACGATTGGTTTTTCTGTGCTATCGACAGCGCCTTTGTATTCCATCACAGTCATGATGGATTCGTTGGCACTGGCGCGACCGACTGCAAGGTATGAGTTCATGCCCAGTTTGGCCATTTGCTCTTCACCAATAGTGGTGACATGCAGAGTGTCGTGTATTTCAGCCATTTGGCGAGCTTGTGAAGCTAAATAGGCTGGATTACAGATGTTCGGTGGCATGTTGGCTACATCGCGACATAAATGCATGCCAGCAGATACTGCCATACCATGCTCGATGGCGCGCTCACCTAAGGTTAATTCACGGCGAGTCGGGACATTGAACACTAATTTACGCAGTGGACGGCGAGTTTCACCTTTGCGGGTCTTCAGGGCATCAAAGCTATAAAGACTGCTATTAGTGGTTTCAACCGCTTGACGTACTTTCCAATACGTATCGCGTCCTTTCACGTGCAGTTCAGTTAAGAAGCAAACCGCTTCCATTGAACCCGTTTCGTTAAGGGTGTTGATTGTTTTAGTGATGATTTGTTTGTATTGGCGTTCGTCTAGTTCTCGTTCTTTGCCACAACCCACTAATAATACACGTTCACTCAATACGTTAGGAACATGGTGCAGCAATAACATCTGGCCAGGTTTACCTTCCAGATCGCCGCGACGCAGTAGGTTACTGATATAACCTTCGCTAATTTTATCTAATTGCTCCGCGATACCCGACAGACGACGGGGTTCATAAACACCGACCACGATACAGGCTGAGCGTTGTTTTTCGGGGCTACCGCTCTTTACGCTAAACTCCATGAGCACTCCTAGATTCTTAAAGACAAATTTTTATATTTATTGGATAATGTCTGCTTGTCCCGAAAAGGGCCTAAGTTATTACTCCAAAGGTGATTTATTCTCGGCGCTTGAGTCACGCATTTCGTGACGTTAAGTTTACCTAGAACCCCTGAAGCTGGTCAGAAAACTATCAAAAGTAAACAGTTTACATGAAAGTTAGTCTGTTACCAGCAAAAAGATAAGTTTAGAGACCGGATCCTGCCTGTGATTGTATTTAAATACCTTATTCGAGAAGTTTTAAAGGCACAAATTGCGGTACTTTTAGTGCTGTTAACTATTTTTATTAGCCAGCATTTCGTGCGTATACTGGCCGATGCCTCCGACGGCGATTTTCCCGCCTCTTTAATCATGACTCTGATTGGGCTTAACTTGCCTTATCTGGTGATCTTAGTGCTGCCGTTAAGTTTGTTCTTGGGTATTTTACTGGCCCACGGCCGTATGTATTCCGAAAATGAAATGGTCATTCTCCACGGTGTTGGGGTCAGTGAGTGGTATGTCACCCGCGTGACGCTGATCCTCGCCGTGATCAATATGCTGTTTACTGGCTATTTATCCCTTTATGTAGCCCCTTGGGCAGAAGAACAGCAAAACCAAGTGCTCGAAAAAGCCCAGTCCGAAGCGGGTCTTGCTGCCTTAATCCAAGGGCGTTTTCAGGCGAGTCCCAATGGTCGCGCGGTATTATTTGTTGAGCGTATTGGTAAAGATAACGAGTTAGATAAAGTGTTTGTAGCCCAGTTGCCAGATCCTGATGATGAAACTGGCGTGACCAATGTCGTGGTGGCGAAAGGTGGACGAGTACAGGAAGATAGTTCAGGTGCTCAACAATTGAACTTGAATGACGGCGTGCGTTATCAAGGCAGCCCGAAGGCAAAGGACTACCAAATGATCGAATTTGGTGGTTATAAAATGCAAATTAAAGAGCAGCAAGTTGATGAGCGTCGCCGTAAGTTATCTGCACTGCCCGTTGATGAACTCGTTAAAATTGAAGGTGCTGAAGCCGCGGCTGAATTCCACTGGCGTCTTGCTATCCCGCTCGCGATTCCAATTATGACACTGATTGCTGTGCCGTTGGCGCGGGTGAATGTGCGCCAAGGTAAGTTCGCTAAGATGTTCCCAGCAGTACTTTTATATCTTGGCTATTTTGGACTGATGGTCGCGGGACGTAAGGCATTGCAAGATGGGATTATTCCACTGTATTTAGGTATGTGGTGGATCCATGTTTCTGCGCTCTTGATGGGGTTATTCTTGCTAGGCAAAGATAGGCCTATTTTCAGTCGTATATCGTCCTTGTTTGCCAATAAGAAGGTGGCAGCATGAAGATATTAGATCTTTATATCGCCAGAATATTGTTAAGCACTTCAGCGCTTTGTTTGCTGGTGTTGACTGGTTTGTCGGGCATCATCAAATGGGTTGATCAGCTGCGTTTAGTTGGCCGTGGCACCTACAGCATGATGGATGCTGGCATCTATGTTTTATTTTTAGTGCCACGGGATATTGAAATGTTTTTCCCTATGGCCGTCTTGCTAGGCGCTTTGATTGGTATGGGAATGTTGGCATCGAATTCCGAACTTGTGGTGATGCAAGCTTCTGGCATGTCACGTTTACAGATCACTATGTCGGCGATGAAAACTGCTGTGCCTTTGATGTTATTGGTGATGGTTTTAGGGGAATGGGGCGCACCGATTGCTGAGCAAAAAGCGAATGAGTTACAAGCTGTTAAACTCTCTGGTGGGAGTTTAATTAAGTCCCACCGTGGAATTTGGGCAAAGGATGGTGATTTGTTCGTTAATATTGGTGAAGTTGAAAACATCAATAAACTCAGCAATATCACGCTTTATAAATTCAATAGCGAACTTAAGCTCACCAACGTAGTTCACGCAGACCGAGCGGTATTTTCCCAAGATCGCTGGCGTTTATTTGACGTTAAACGTACTGATTTAAGCTATGAGAAAGTCGTGCTTGAGTATCTTGAAGAAGACCAATGGCAGTCGAGTTTAACGCCAGATAAGCTCAGTGTGGTTTCGATTAAACCCGAGGCGTTATCTATACGTGGTCTGGTCGGTTATCTTGATTACCTTAAAACTAACAGTCAAGATCCCAGCCGTTATGAGCTTGCTTTATGGCGCAAGGTGATGCAACCCGTGACGGTCGCAGTGATGATGTTAGTGGCACTGTCGTTTGTATTTGGTCCGCTGCGGACTGTGACTATGGGTGCGCGCGTATTACTTGGGGTCGTAGCAGGTTTTAGCTTTTATATCAGTAATGAGATTTTTGGCCCCATGAGTATAGTGTATGAGCTACCTGCTTATGTGGGGGCTGTTGCGCCAAGCTTGTTGTTTACTGGCGTTGCCTTCTACTTTATCCGGCGATGATACGCAGCTTATTACTCCTTCCTCCGGATTCCGTCAATTAAGAATAGTCCATAAAAATAGCCCATAAAAAACGACGCTTTTGCGTCGTTTTTTGTATTTCGGATTTACTTAAGAATAAACTTATGCCCCATGCCAGTTACGCATTTGATTGGCTTCTTTAGACAGCACGACCACTTCTGAGCGAGTCATCATATCCTGCAGTGCGCGCTTATCATCATTGATTAAAATCCATAAATTGCCAATGCCGAGCAGTGACCAAATGATGCGGGCGTAGGCAGTGATCAGACTTAAGTTTTGGCCATTAGGATGTTGAATTTTAAGCCGCCAAGCGCGCATCCCTAAGGTTTGACCGCCCTTACTCCAGAATAATGCGTAGAAAGTGCCGACACACAAGGCAAGCCAGAGTTGATAAATTCCCTGATAAACTGGCGTGCCATTGAGTGCATCTGAGACATGCTCAAAGCCATTCATGCCAGCCAGTCCTGAAGCAGTGAGGCCGTAGAAAATCCCAAAGCCCATTGCGCCAGCAACCATATAGACGGCCACGGCTAACATCGAATCGTAAACTGCAGCGCCTAGGCGGCGGAAGAATCCTGCGCGGGGGAAGTTAGCATGTTCGGTATTGAGCATTACAGTGTCCTGTTATTGAAGTGCTTACAGCTAATACAAAAAACAATTAATACATTAGCCTAGGCTTCAGGTTCTTCATCTCTGACAAAGTGGATATTGCTAAAACCAAAGCGGGCAAACTCTACTTTCCTGAATTCTTTTTCAGCCTTAGCACCTTTACGAGATGTCATGGCGACTTGTTGTTCCATAGCCAAAAATTTGGTCAGATCTATGCCTTCGGCTTCGGCCACAGCTTCATATAAATCATGGTGTTTGTCGTAGCTAAAGGCGATAGTTTTAGTCTTACCTTTGAAGGTATAAGTGACTTGACGGGCCATGGGGGAGCTCTCCTGAAATAAGTCTGAAATTAATTAAATTCACTTCTAAAAATAAAATACACAGCACCTAAGATGCACAGTCCTGCCCAAAGATAATCGAGCTTCAATGGTTCTTTCATATAGAAATAGGCAAAGGGGACAAACAAACTTAAGGTGATGACTTCTTGTAAAATTTTTAACTGGCCGACATTCATTACTGTGTAGCCGATACGGTTAGCGGGCACTTGCAGCAAGTATTCAAATAGGGCGATACCCCAGCTCACTAAGGCCGCAATAATCCAAGGTTTTGAGCCTAGCGTTTTCAAATGCCCGTACCAAGCAAAGGTCATAAAAATATTACTTAAGCAAAGTAAACCGATAGTGGTTAGGGTTGGATTCATTTTTCATCTCTATGATTAAATTTATAAATCATATACATAGCATCGTCAGTATAGCTGCCAAGGCATTTATCGATTGCTTTAGGTTTAAAACCCATTTTAAGCCAATAGCTGTCGGCACCTTGTACGGCTACGAGGGATAAGGAATTGAGATTATAGCGATCAGCCAATAGTGTTAGGCGGGTCAGCGCCTTAGCGCCAGCGCCTAAACCTTGGGCTTTGGCCGAAATCGCAATATCGTGTAGGTATAAGGTATCAGCCTTGGGTAAATGGGTGATGGGCTGATATAGCGCTGGCGGCATATTGGCGGTCCATGGGTGGGCCAAGCAATAACCGACAACCGATTTATCCACTTCGAACACAAAACAGGACTGAGGTGATACCTGCCATTTACTTTGCAGTACGTGCAGTGGCTCAGGATCCAGTTGTGAGTAACACTCGTCTTGGATCGCTAAAATGGCATCCCAATCCTCTGGGGTGATTGCACGCAGTAACATGGCCGACATTTATCCTGTTTCAAGAGTTCTGTTGAAGGAACTCCGTGGAAAGAGTCCTGATTCAAATAAGCTCGGCATTATAACCTCAAGCAGCGTTAAAATGCAGGCTCCAGCGGCAATATAAAGCGCTTTAAAACCCGTATAAACTGAGCTTTCAGCGCTTGTATACCCAAACAACCTGAAGATACAGGATTCAGCGGGAATTTAACGCACTTTAGGCAAGGCGGTTATTTGCAGACCTAGCGGGCTAAGTTAAAAATAACCAACACAGCATAAAGTGCGTTAAAACCCGCCGGGACGGAGCGCCTAGGGCACTCCACTTCCGTGTTGCATCAATTCAAAAGGTGGCCGACATTCAGTCATTGATGCGCCTTGAATTGATGCACCCTAGGCGCTCTGAAACTCGACTCTTCAGGTAGCTTGGGTATAAGCATTAGCAGCGGTTAAATGCCCAGATATCGTTGGCGCAGGTGACGCTCAAGATATTGACCATTTAGGGTTTCACCCGTTGCTTGGCGTATCAGTTCATCGGTTGTGAGTAAAGAGCCCTTAGACCAAATGTGTTTACTCAGCCATTGGAATACCGAGTTCAACTTGCCTGCATCGATCAGGGTTTCAATTGGTCCTATGGATTGCTCCATGGCGAAACGGCATTGGGCGGCATACATGGCGCCTAAGGTATAGCTGGGAAAATACCCTAGTTCACCAACGGCCCAATGGATATCCTGCATGCAACCGTCTCGGTAGTTGTCATTGGTATTAATCCTCAGCAGTTGTTGCATCTGCGTCGACCAAAAATCAGGCAAATCCTCTACGGTTAAACTACCGTCGATAAAGGCTTTTTCTGCCTCAAAGCGCAGCAAAATGTGGCAAGGATAGGTGACTTCATCTGCATCGACGCGGATAAGTCCGGGCGCTACGCGGGTATAATGCTGTGCTAATTCTTGGGCGCTAAAATGACAATGAAGATGTTGCGCAATTTTAGGCTGCAATTGGCGTAAAAATGCCGGATTTGCCCCGAGTTGCATTTCGCAGAATAGACTCTGGCTCTCGTGGATACCCATAGAACGCGCCAGTCCCGCAGGTTGTCCACGCCACGCTTTAGGTAAACCTTGCTCATATCTGGCATGGCCTGTTTCATGAACTATACCCATGATAGCGCTACTGAAATCAGCCTCATTGTAGCGAGTCGTTATCCGTACATCGCTTGGCACGCCGCCACAGAATGGATGGCTGCTGATATCCAGCCTACCGTGGTTAAAGTCAAAACCCAGAAAATCCATTACGTCTCGGCCTAGGGCTTGCTGCGCGCTAACATCGAAGGGACCATTTAGCGTTAACTTAGGCTCGTTTGCCTGTTTAGCCAGCACTTCTTGGATAAGTGTCGGTAGCCAATCTTTCAGTCCGCCAAAGGTTTGCTCCAGCTTTGCCGAGGTCATTCCCGGTTCAAATTTATTGAGCAGGGCATCATAGGGGGAAATATTCTGGGCTTCGCCGCGGATCTGCGCTTCTTCCTTAGCAAGTGCAATTACTGCTTTAAGGTTTGGTTTAAAGCCTTGCCAGTCATTATTTTTACGTTGTTCACGCCACGCATTCTCACATTGATAGGCCATTTTAGTTTTGGCTTGCACGAGATCGCCGGGCACTAAATTTGCCTGTTGATATTGGTACTGCATTTCCCGCAGGTTAGCTTGTTGTTCCGTTGTGAGAGATTCGTCCGTCGCGCCGTGTAAGTGTTCAGCTAATATGGTTGAGGTTTTGAGTGTGTGGATATGTCGCGCCAGTTCAGCCATTGCATCGCCGCGATCGCTATTACCGCCCATAGGCATCATGGCTGCTTGATCCCAGTCACCTAGAGCGCTGAAATGTTCAAAGTGAGAAATTTTTTGAAAATGTGCTGTCAGTTTATCGTAACTTGGTGTTGGTACTTTGCTCTTGGGTGAGTCCATGGAATTTCCCTTCTGGCGCATCAAATCCTGCGCGAATAAATAACAATAACAGGATGATAATACAATGACGTCAACAGTATACTCAAACAACCTGAAGATGCAGGATCCTGTGGACTGACCTTAACGCTATAGTAACGCACTTGAGGCAGTGCCATTTATTGCTCCTGAATAAATGGCATCCACGCCATATATGGCGATTGCGGCTATTTGCAGCGCTAGCGCGCTAAGCTAAAAGGGGCGTTGAAGTGTTTAAGTGGTTTTCGATAGGGTACTAGCAGCGAAGATGACCACGCTATTTGGGTGCAGCAGAGTAATAGTCAAATCTGTTTTAGGGACAATTTTTAGTTTGGAAATTGTGCTTGCCTTGCTATTCTGTTGTGGTTAAGTCGATAATTACAGTGAAATAAATGGAATGCTGTATTGTTCAAGGAGATGACTATGTGGGCGTTTTTAGTTGAACAGCCTAATTTACCTTACACCATAGCTTTTGCCTGCGTACTGGCCCTTGGTGTGTTTGAAGTCTTCGCATTATTCATAGGTTTAAGCATGTTAAGTGCGTTAGACCAATGGGTGCCTGCTGATGTGGAATATGATGCTGATGTGGGCGCGGGTGGACTCACGGGCATTGCCGGTTGGCTGTGTCTAAATAGACTCCCATTACTTATTTGGTTTGTGCTTGCGCTGACCAGTTTTGCGATTGCGGGTTATATCGTCAATTTTATCAGTGTTAGTGTTGCCGGTTTTTTACTGCCGCAACTGTTCACTTTACCCATTGCTATTGTCGCCAGTGCATTTTCTTGCCGTTATTTTGGCCGAGTACTTGCTGATCATTTGCCTAAAAATGAATCGAGTGCGATCTCGCTAGATGATCTTAGCGGCTATGTCGGCACTATCACCTTAGGTTGCGCAATTAAAGGCATGCCCTCTGAAGCCGTCGTTCGTGATAAACATCAACAAAAACATTACGTTTTAGTCGAGCCCGAAACTTCGGATATCGAGTTTGCCTCAGGCACTCAAGTCGTGCTGCTTAAGCGAGAAGGCCGCGTCTGGTCTGCTACGCGTTTTGATAATTAATCTTCCCAAGCCATAAATCAATTGAAAGGAAATCAAATGGATGTGTTAACAAACGTAGGTTCATCCGGTAGTTTTATTTTGCTCGTTGCGGGTATGGTGCTACTCGGCCTCATTGTGATCGGGTTAATTTTCGCTAAGTTATATAAACGTGCAACCAAAGAAATGGCCTTTGTGCGTACCGGCTTTGGGGGTGAGAAAATCATTAAAGATGGCGGCGCTATTGTGTTGCCTGTATTACATGAAACCATCTCGGTAAACATGAACACTCTGCGTATCGAAGTGGAGAAAACCCAGAAAGATGCGCTGATCACTAAGGACAGAATGCGTGTCGATGTGAAGGCCGATTTCTACTTGCGTGTAGCCCCACATTCCGATGGTATTTCAATGGCAGCGCAAACCTTAGGCACGCGTACAAACCGTGTTGAAGAGCTTAAAAAGCTGATGGAGTCCAAGTTTGTCGACGTGCTGCGTGCCGTGGCCGCCGAAATGACCATGACAGAGATGCATGAGCAGCGTGCCGATTTTGTGCAACGGGTGCAAAATAACGTCGCCAACGATCTTGAGAAAAACGGTCTCGAACTCGAATCGGTTTCATTAACGGGTTTCGATCAAACTGATTTGCAGTTTTTTAATGAAAACAACGCATTTGACGCCGAAGGTCGTGCGCGTCTGGCGAAGATTATCGAAGAGAAACGCAAAGAAACCAACGATATTCAGCAGGAAAACCGCATTAAGATCGAGCAGCGTAACCTCGAAGCTGAAAAGGAATCCCTAGAGATTGAAAAGTCGGAAGAAGAAGCGCGCCTGATCCAGCAACAGTCGTTAGAATTTAAACGCGCCGATCAAAAAGCGGAGATCATTAAGCAGAAAGAAAACAAGGCCCGTGAAGAACGCGAAGCCGAGATTGCCAAAGAGCGCGCCATTGAAACCGCTGAAATCGAAAAGACCAAAGATATCGAAACCCGTGAGATTGAAAAGTATAAGTCGATTGAGCAATCGCGCATTCAACAGCAAAGGGATATTGAAGTTTCTGAGCAGGAAAAACGCATTGCGGTTGCGGCCAAATCTGAAGAAGAATCAGCAGCTCGTGCCCGTGCAGCTGAAGCCGAAAAACTGAAAGTTGAAAAAGAAGAAGCGGTAATCACAGCGCGCCAAGTGGCAGAAGCTAATCGTCGCAAAGAGATTGAAGTGATTGATGCCCGTAAGGAAGCTGAGCGTGATGCAGTCGGCGTAACAGTGCAGGCCGAAGCTGAGAAACGTGCCGCTGAAGACAGATCGAGTGCGATTCTGATTGAAGCGCGCGCCAGTGCCGATGCGAAAAAACTGCAGGCTGAAGCGGATGAAAAAGTCTATGCCGTTGAAGCTGCAGGTAAACAAGCACTTTATGAAGCAGAAAACGTCTTGAGTGATGAGCAGATCGCCCTGCAAAAATCCCTCGCCATTTTGAAGGCCTTGCCTGAAATTGTGGCCCAAGCCGTTAAGCCGTTAGAAAACATCGAAGGTATTAAGATTCTTCAAGGTTATGGTGCAGGTCATCAATTTGCTGCGGGTGGCGAAGGTGCTCACCATCAAGGTGGCATCGCAGAGCAAGTGACCAGTGCAGCGTTAAACTATCGCGCCAATGCGCCTGTTATCGATGCCATGCTCAGGGAGTTAGGGTTAGTGAATGGCGACTCTGGAACCTTGAATGATTTATTGAACGGTAATAACACCTTAACCGCCGAAGCCTTAAGTGGTGTGACCTTGTCGAATTCTAGACCTAAGGACTATAGCCAAACGCAGATAGTAGAGAGCCAAAGTGTGCTCAAGCCTTAATCTCAACGACATTAAACTAAGTCAAATCAAGTAAAGCACTCGCCGTTGCTCTTTTGAGCCTTGTGCGGATAAAAGATTGATAAATAGGACGAATGAAATAAAACCGCTCACCATTATGGTGAGCGGTTTTTTTTGGGGCATTAAATCAAATCTAACGGCTTATTTGTGTACCTTGTCGACCCCCGATGAGCGACCTTCGGCATGACAGGTTGCGCATGATTCCTGTCCTGATTGGTAAATTCGACCACCGCTGGCATCGCTTTGGTAAACCCCGCCAAAGCTGCGTGCATGGACGACTAAACTATCGATAAGCGTGTGACAAGCCGTGCAGGTTGCTAAGGTTGGTGAGTACTCGGCAATTTGCCCTATGTTGGCTGCATCGGGTGTCGCAACTAACAGGGATTGCTGTGCACTTAGCCCCTCGAGACTGAGCTGTCCTGCGCTATGACAAACACTACAGTTATTTTTTGCATTAGGGTAAGTGAGTTCGGGACGTGGGTTATCAAAACCCACTACAGTACGGGTTCCCGCATGCAGTGAATGCACCATTTCCCTGTAGCTCAAAGTATTGTTGATGGTGCGATAGGGCTTGATTTGGCTGGCCCCAGGAGTATGCATCACATTGGCATTGAGATACATAATTGCATCATTACTGTGGCAACTTTGACATTGCCCATCGGTCAGTGCGGTTGCTGTTTGCGGTGCATGACAGGTGCCACAGCTGCTATTGGGGTCAAAAATTCCTTTCATTTGATGCGCCGACAGAACTCTATCTTCTAATCCTTGATCATGACATTGGCGACAGGCCTGTTCATCGACCTTAGCTTTTGCCGTAACAGCTTGACCTTGCAGGCTTAGCGAATTAATGGCACTGAGACTCACCTCTTGATTTGCGATATTACAGTTAACGGCAAAGCCGGTATTTTTATCGGCACAGAGCACCAGTTTACTGTAGAGTTTTGACTGACTCAGATCGCCAAAATCGGCAGCCGACAGGTTAGATATAGTGACTGTTAGCTGATTGGGTGCGGTAATTTTTAAGGCGACGTCGCTCGTGTTTGCTAATAAATCCCACACTTTACGCTGGCCGTTATTGATTGGCATGTTCGCGCTATTTGTTTCACCAGTGGCAATCAACCAGAAGGATTTTATCATAGGTTGACTGGCGGGCAGTTGCTCCATTTGCTGCACTTGCAATGTCACTGCAAGGGTCTTAGCTTCAACGCTTAGCTGCGAACTCAGTAACTTAACTTGGTAATCGCTCACCAGCTTAGTGGCTGTTTTCACGGCGGCATTGTGGAAAAGCCCGACACCTTCAGGATTAGTGCTATCAGGGTGGCAGCCGCTACAGCCCAGTGCCCATGCGTTGGCAAAAATTTCCCTGTTGTGGAATAACCCCGCTACAGTGCCATTCCAATCAGCGGGAATTTGCGCTTTGTGACAGTCAAGACACGCGGTTTTACTGGGGATATTATTATTGCCACTTTGCGCCGTTGCGCCGGGAATATGGCATTGCTGACATTGGGTCATATCACCGGGAAAGGTCACATTGGCGTAGTCGTATAGCTGTCCCTTGTAACCGACAATTTGATATTTGGCTTGGTGGATCTGGTGTGTCAATGTCGCCATATCAAGGCTATTACCCGTTTCAGGATCGCCAGAGTAAGTCGTGTGACAGACAACGCAGCCCTCAAAGGCAAAACGTTTATTGCCGTGCATCAAAAGGCGAGTATCGGTATTGGCTAAGTCTGGGTTGTGGCATCGAAAACAGGCTTGTTCCGGCGCGATCACTTTACGGCCCATATCCGCCGCGACTGTCTGTCCTGTGGCGGGCACAAAATCGTACACGTTGTTGATCAACTGAGTGTCGATTGGGCTATTTGCGAACGGTTTTAACTCTAGGTAAATCCTGTGGGTGAGCTCAGGCGAGTACTGGGTATCTATCCCCGTAAATTGTGAGTAACCCGTGAGTGGTTTACTCAAAGTGTAACGGTATTGGCCCGCGCCTAAGGAGGTTAGACAAGCCGTTTTACAGTTGCTTTCAATGCCTGCTTGCCACTGAGTCTGTGCATTCGCTTGGGCATTTGTTGCAGGTTCTACTTGATTATTGATGTAACTGGTCCATTGCAACGCAGCATCTGTCGTGCTTGCTGCAGAGTTAGTGACTTCAGCGCCAGTTGTTGCCATAGCATTAGCCGCGGCTTGGGTGATTTGATAGCGCTCCTGCGGCGGTGCTAATTTGGCAATACCGACACCTAAGGTATCTAGCTCCTTCAGGTTTTCTAGTCCTGTGACCGCAATACCATTGGCATTGCTGAGGAAGAAATCGACCTGAACATGGGTTTGCGCATCGATAACCACATTTTCTATTGTCGCTTTGAGTGTATCCGCTTGTTCAATGCTGATACTCACAATCCCTGGTGGTCCTTCTTTCCCATCGTCACCATCGGAACAGGCTGTCATCAGACAGACTGCGACTGCCATTGGCGTAAAGATTTTCCATTGAGAACGGGTATTCGTTTTCATCATTTTCCATTCCTTTTTAATTAGATTCTGTCGGGACTCTAATCGGAATGTATGCGGTATAGATATTAGCTTAGTTATGAGTCGAGTTGCACTTAATTAACCAAGTTTAAAAGTTATTTGTTAATTATATTAAGGTAATTTGAAGTGAGGCATTATTTAAATTTGCTAGATGTTTAATTGTTAATTCTTGAAAACGTTACTCTGATGCATGTCGTGTAACTTGATCTAATAATGCCCCAATATGGGTAATTGTGACGCAGGTTAAAAATCAAAGACATAATTACTTTAGCATAAATTGTCGGGAATCAAAGTGTATGCATATTTTAATTATATTGCTTTGACTAATAAAGGATCAAATATGATTACCAGAAGAGGAATGCTTAAAGGCGGTATGGGCGTTGCTGTCGGTACAGTTTATAGCGGAACATTAATAAGTTTTCTGACCGGTTGTGGCAGTGACAGTAATAGCCAAGAGATAGTAGAAGTCATGCCTGGTGGACTCATGGTGGTGAACCCTACGGTTTGTGTTAGCTGCAGACGCTGTGAAATTGCCTGTGGTTGGAACCATGAAGGGGATAGCAGTCCGACACTTGCCCGCGTCAAAGTAGAAAGAAATATGAACTATGGCCCACACGGTGTGCAATTTGACTATGAAATACAACGAGGAGAATGCGGCGATAAAACCGTTGTTCCTTCCACTTGTCGCCACTGCGAAGTCTGTACTGAAGTTTGTCCACAGCAAGCTATTTCAACGAATGAACAAACTGGCGCCAAAGTGATTGATGAAGAACGTTGTGTCGGATGTGGTTATTGTGCAGATAAGTGTCCTCAGCAAGTCATTAAAGTTGTTCGCAGTAAAATGAAAGCCGTCAAATGTGATTTATGTAACGGTAAACCTGCCTGCGCGCAAGTTTGTCCTACAGGTGCAATTAAATTTTATAACTGGGAAGAGGCTGAAGCTGCATTAGAACAATATGAAAAATATACCGGCTTAGTTTCTTAAATTCAGGAGAAATAATATGAGTGATAAAATAGGTGGTTGGGCGGGTAAAGTCCTCAGAGTTAATTTAACAACTAATCATATATGGTATGAGCCAATCAATAAATATTATGACTATATCGGTGGCATGGGGATTGGTTATAAAATATTGTGGGATGATCATAAGGATAATATTACAGCAATCGACCCAGATAATATTATTGTCTTTTCTGCCGGACCATTAACGGGTTCAGGCGTTATTTGTACTGGACGAACAACCATTACTTCCCGTAGTCCCGTCATTGAAAAACATCTGATTGCCGATGGTCACTTTGGTGGGCATTTTTCACCCGCAATGAAATTTGCGGGTTTCGATGCGATTGCAATAGAAGGCAAAGCGAGCAGCCCTGTGTGGCTTAAAATTGTGGATGATAAGGTCACGATTGAACCTGCCGATGCCCTATGGGGGAAAGGTATATTTGATACCCACGCTATGATCGCGCAAATGATGGGACCTAATGCACAAGTCGCTGCGATTGGCCAAGCGGGTGAAAACCAAGTGCCTCTTTCTGTCATTATGACTCAGGGCGGGCACTCAGCAGGTGGTCATGGCTCGGTAATGGGGTC
Source organism: Shewanella sp. NKUCC06_TVS (assembly GCF_019345515.1). NCBI lineage: Bacteria > Pseudomonadati > Pseudomonadota > Gammaproteobacteria > Alteromonadales > Shewanellaceae > Shewanella > Shewanella sp. NKUCC06_TVS. The sequence goes on from NZ_JAHKQX010000009.1 coordinate 122,711, forward strand.
AAAAAATTGTAAAGGGATCGGCATTATCGGCACTGGCGCCGTTAAAATCGCCGCCAATAATGAAAAGATGCGTGCCTTAGATGACCATATTTTAGGTATTATCGGTGCCAACAATAATGGTGTCGTTCCTTCAACGCCGCAATCTTGGGCTGAGTACTCAGCACCCATCAGCCGCTGGAAATCTCGGCCCGGTTTGAAGTGGGGCGCTGCCGATCAAGAAATCGATTTAGGCGAAGTGCCATGGAATGAACGCAATCGTATTGGGTTTCGAACTTCGATGGCAGAAAGCTACATTGGTGTGGAATACGCCAATAAGTGGATGAAGCGTACGGGAGGCTGTCATTCATGCCCAATACGTTGCTTCTGCGAGCTAAAAGTCCCTGAATTGAAAAGCAAATACGGTCGTAAAACCGAACATATATCTAACGTCTGTATGGGATTCCTCGTACCGCAGTATTTAATGGGCACCAAAAATGGTACAGAAGCACATGCTATGGCGGGCGCTTTAGGGGCTCATATTCTCGATGACTATGGTATTTGGTGTAACTATGGCTCCATTTCTCATCTATTTAAATTCCTAAAAACAAAGGATATGTTTAAGCATTTATTACCTGAAGATGAATTTAACAGTATTCCTTGGGCGCTCTGGGATAACCAAGATCCCGCTTTCTTACTTGATTTTTATCGCCGAGTGGCGTTTAAAGAAGGTGAAATCTCCCATATGGCCGACGGCTTATATGATTTGATCAAGCGTTGGGGGTTAGATGGAACCAATCCCAAGTTAGGTAATTGGGATATTCATAAAGAAAGTGCCACTAAGGTATTCAACAAGAAAACCAATGCTGCCGTGCACCATGCTAGTGAAACCGCGGGTCAGGTGGGTACGTTAATCAACGTCGTCTTTAACCGTGATGCTCAGTGCCATTCCCACATCAACATAGTTAACAGTGGTTTGCCACACGATATGACAGTGGCGATTGCCGAGAAAAAATGGGGTGAAGGTGCATTCGATAAGGTGAATTGGTATACCCCAATCAATGCGGCTAAGATCCGTTTTGCAAAATGGTCGCTGGTGAAAAACGTATTACATGACTCTCTGACACTGTGTAATTGGATGTTCCCACTGCTGGCATCACCGGATAAAAATCGCAACTATGAAGGCGATAGCACCATTGAATCGCAGATGTTCAGTTTAGTGACTGGGATTGAAACCACAGAAACGGAATTGGACTTTAAGGCGGAAAGAGTGCTGCATTTACACCGTGCCTTAACCGTATTGCAAATGAATGAAAGCAATATGCGCGAAGAGCATGATGTGCTCAGTGACTGGGTTTATGATTTGAATCCAGATAAAAACTTCGGTCAAGAGGGCACCATCAAGATGGACCGCGCTGACATGCAAACGGCGCTGGACATGTTCTATGAAGCCTTTGGTTGGGATATTCAAACCGGTGCGCCAACTCGGGCCACGCTCGACAAGTTTAGCCTAGGTTTTGTTGCCGATAGATTGGCGGCGCGAGGCCTGTTACCCAGTTGAACACTATAGTTGGACACTATGATTGAACTTGTCGGTTATATCAGGGTATTTAGCCAACACGGACGCTTAGTCACGGCGGAGCAAATCGCCGCCGTGGCAGGGCTCGAGTGGGATAGTGAGCAAACGGTTAACAGTTATATTCGCCTGATCCTCAATGAGGCTTACAAGGATGTGCAGATGCGTTTGTCGGATAAGCGGTATTTCTTCTATTCCGACAGAAGCATAGTTGAACGTTACGCTGAGCAATGGTTAGCATTGGAGCGGGGTGAAGCGTTTGAGGCGATTATTGCCCAGATCCGTCGCAATAGTTGCCGCCATACTGAGGTCTATCTGGAGAGTGTACTGACGTTTGCCCCCTATCTTTATGATGAGCCTACATTAGCCAATGTGCGTGAGCAATTACCACAACAGCTAGGGGCCGAGGATATCCATTATGCAGTGGACAATCAGGGGAAAGGTTATTACTACTCTACTCTGGGGTTGAGTCACAGCTATGCGGCCGTCCTCGCTAATTATGATCCTTGTGAATGGTCAAACTGAGATTCTGCGACCTCATTGATATCGATTAAGCGCCTTCGGGCGCTTTTTATCGCAAATATCTCATATAGCTAGCGTGAGATTAGCTTGCCAGCGTTTGAGTGTACTTTTTGATGATTTCGTCAATTTTACCATTGGCCTTCAGTGTCGCTATGGCTTGATTGATGGCAGGAAGCAAATCGGCATGTTCTTTTCGTAACCTAAACACTAAGTCACCATCAGAATGCACTGCCGCCAGTGCGACTGGGATCCGCAACTGAGTCGACCAATACAACGCCGGGTAATTACCAGCAATAACAGCATTGACTCTGTGTTTATCTAAGGCTTTGATCAGCTCCTGCTCTGAGGTAAAGTCTGCACGGATAAAATCTTTATCGTCGTGATATAAATAACCGCGCACTGTACCTATTTCTTGGCCTTTTATCTGGCTGATATCTTTATATTTACTGACATTCTCTGGCAATGTGACCACATATTCAGTGATTTGCATTATGGGGGCCGATTTGACAAATAGCGGCCCTAAATCCTGCTTTTCAAACCAACTAGGGCTGACGATATCAAAGTCGAGTTGACCAGTTTCTAGCGCATTATTGGTGCGCTTTGGCGGCAGGGCGAGGATTTCACCTTTGATTTCAGCCATAGATAAAATCATCGGAATAAGCTCAGTGATCATCCCCGGCGCCTCGGCTTGATCACCGATAAAATACGGATACCAAGAATAGGAGCCAGTGATATTGTATTTGAGCTGTTCCGCAAAGGCGTGCTGTTGAGTCAAGCAAAGGGTGAACAAGGCAAATCGAACTAAGTGTTTATACTGCAAACATCGCTTAACCATATTGCTTTTATCCTTGTTATCTCTGCTTTAGCCAAGACCTATCCGATGGTCATTCTATCTAAACTGTGTGAATGAATTGTTTATTGGATCACAATCAGTCACATCCGTCATATTCAAGCTATTTTCTGCTTTTCGCTATTACACCTTAAGCCAATAGCTGACACAAAGCTGGCTGCTGATTATTAGGGAAAATTTGATAGGTTTTATGGTGCTTAATCAAACTGGTTTTCTTGTTGCCTTGGCTCAGTAATAACCCATGGGACAGGGCGATACGCGTTAGTGTCTGTTCATCGGCGCGGACATATAAGTTGATTGGTTTGACCAATTGATTGTCTTTAATATGTTGGTTAAATTCTTTTGCATCAATGACTAAGCTAGATTGACCATCAGCATCGAGTTTGAGCTTGGTGCTGATTTCAGTGTCAGTAAAGACCAACCATTCGGCTTGCTTTAAAGTTTCTATCATAGCATTTAATGCCGTACCCAACGCTTGCTCTGATGTCTCAACTGATTGATATTGATACACTATCTTTTCTAGTAAACGCTTGAGTTCGGCGCCCGCACCTTGGCTGCGAGCCAAACGTATCCAAGCCGTGAGATCGTCGGCTACCAGTTTAGAAAAGCGTTTTTCCTTTAAGGACTCGACCATCCAATTACACAAAAAATGACTTTCCTGCGCGGAGGTGCGCTGGGCTTTCTTGGTCTGTGCTGAAGCGGTTAAATCGGCAAGACCCGCAAGGGCGAGTTCGAGCACAGCTTGGTTATAGGTTTGAGAATTCATTATGACTCCGCCGCGGGCTGAAGTGATGTTATCTATTTGAACTTGGACGATATTGATTGCGGCGGAGCTAGTTTAGCAAAGCGGTCGTTAAACCGATATTTATTCTTGCGATCCCACCAAACTCGCGGCGGTTAAAATCAGCTTTGGCGCGGGCCTCACTTTGTAGTTAGGGTTGATATATTGAAAATGAATCAATCCTTTGTCGTCGCTGATATAAATGGCGGGTACAGGTAAGACTAAACGTTTGGCACCTTCAGGGGTGATCCATAAAGGATTCTCGAGCTTAAGGCGTGCGGTATAGGTTTCAGTCACTTTTTCGCTAGTGTAAAAAGCTAAACCAAAGGCTTGGGATGCCAGCATTTTTTCATCGGAAAGCAGCAGATATTTAAGCTCATTTTTTGCCGCCGAAGCCTTAAGTTGAGCTGGCGTATCGGGTGAAATTCCCACTAACTGAAAGCCCATTTTTAATAACTCAGGCTCAATCGCTTTTAGTTGCCCCATTTGATTGTTACAAAATGGGCACCAGCCACCACGGTAAAAGAAGAAAATGGTTGGTTTTTTCTGGGTTAATTCTGCTAAATCGACCGTTTTGTCATTGATATCTTGTAAGTTTACCTTAGGGATTTGCTGACCATTAAGTAGCGGACTGATGGAAAACTCATCCTTAGCAATGGGTTGCGCCATAGCCGTTAGACTTGTTAGTAGTAAGATGGTTGTGAAGTAAAACCTGTGTAACATCGAAGCGGTTTGCATATAAAGTCCTTAATTTGGTTTTGTTTTCTTCGTTTTTTAAGTCGTTGTTGTTAATATTTCCCTCGTTTTAGACAAAGAGATATTGCGTAAATCTGTATTTGTTATGCCTTACTCGCTTATAGAGTGGTTCGAGTTAGCACTAAACGGGTATGAGCATTAAAAGAGCGGCAATTGCCGAACATTCTTACAAGCCAATGCAGATGATTGCACCAATGTGATACCGATGGGGTTGGTTGGTGAGGTATTTATAACGGTAACCATTTGGATTTTATCGCGATTACAGCGTAGTGTTGGAGTGGTTAAAACGAGTGAACGACAAGCTGATGGGGCAAGCCTTAATTCATGTAGTGGTAAAACACGATATCATTACCGTAAAACAATTGGTCAAACAGGGTGTTGATGTCGAATATATCGACTCACAAAATATGACGGCTTTATTGCATTGCTGCCAACTGCAATTACTCGATATTCTCATGTTACTGTTTGAAGCTGGAGCCGATGTCAATCATGCCAATAACTTAGGTCATCTTCCTGTTGAACTGGCCCATTGGCATGGCGAATTTCATATGGGGAGTTATACCGCCACGAGTCAAAAAATGGTGAAGTATTTGGAGCGCTATGGTGGCGTTTAACGTGGTCATCGATAAATTGTATTGTACTTCAATATTCAATCACGGGAGCTGTAAATGGATAAGGGATTATTTAAAATATTAAAGAAAATCTATTTTAAAAAGTCTTATATCAAAGACGAAAATGGATATATGCAAAGAATAGATAATGGGGACCAGTTTGATTGTGAGTCTGGGACTACACACTATTCTAATGACGGTTTATCTAATGCAGAAATACTAACACTTGAACAAAGTGGTTATCCTGTCAATCAGATAATCAAATATAGTCATGATGAATGTATTAATGCTTATAAAATGTTGCTTGAGCATCCTCACTTATCGATTGAGAATTTGATTTCGGCATATATATGTGGCTTTTCAAGTTTTCCAAGAGGAAGACAACCCATATTAAGTTATTTGTTCGCTCAAGCGGTTCCCGAACATAAAATGGTCAGCGAAGGGGATGTTTGCCCCGTTTGCTCAATAAGAAGAAATGTTTGGATAGAAAAAGGACATAAAATATTCAGTTGCTATGCCGGGAGTGTATGGAATGAAAGGTGGTGTGGTAATCTCGTTGAATTAGAGGAGTTTACTGCCATTCCCCCTTGTGCTCCTACACCAGAGGATATCAGTATATTGACATCGTTAATCGATATGATCCGTCAAGCTCCTCAAGATGAAACACCCGGAAAATTAGAACAGCGCATCAAGAAAACTAAAATTATTCCTAACTATGAGAAATATAGTTTTCGCGGACAATTAATGGTATTGGCTGAATTGGGAATTATGCCAAATCCGTATGTAAAACCTTTATATGATGGATTCACCCATTTTACCGATATCTGTAGTGTGAAATACCCTGGAAGTACTCGATCGGATATTATGCTTCCTCTCGCGGGGTGGCGAGGCGAAAATAGTATAAATGAAACAAGGCTTCAAGCGTTATTGGGTAACATAATACGGTGAGATAAAGGTTACCAAGGTTATTATTGAGTAAGTATAAAAAAGCGTCCGGTTATGGACGCTTTAAAATCGCTGTTTTATCAATATTGGCAAACACTGATAATATCAATTAACGGATAATTACTTAAGTTTTTTTGCCTTGCTCGGTGCTTGACCAACTTTCATTTTTACGCGGCGGCCCTGCATGTTTTTCTCAGCAGCAACTTGAGCGCCGACGTTGTCGGTTCTTTGTTGCTTCTTGGCAAAGCTACGGCGGGTTTGCAATTGCTTTAATAGCAATTCGCGGCTGCCAACTTCATAACCTGGCACAGTGACGCGGCGAATCTGTTGGCCAATCAATTTTTCGATATCGGCTAACGTGCGCTCTTCTTCGCGGCTCACAAATGAAATGGCTACGCCTGTTTTTCCTGCACGGCCTGTACGACCGATACGGTGTACATAATCTTCTGCGAGGAAAGGTAAGTCATAGTTGACTACGTATTCAAGGCTTGGAATATCCAGACCACGGGCAGCGACTTCGGTGGCAACCAGTACGCGCACATCACCCGCCACAAACTCACGCAGGGCGCGGCGACGACTGCCTTGACCTTTTTCACCGTGGACCACTTCAGATGGGATACCATCTAAGTTTAATTCTTTGACTAGCGTATCGGCGGCTTCACGGGTCGCAGTAAATACCAACACTTGTTGCCAGTTTTTCTTGCCGATAAGCTCAGAAAGCAGTTCGCGTTTACGGCGTTGTTCAACCGGATAAACTACTTGGCTGACGGTGTCGGCTGTAGTGTTTTGTTTATCAACGCTGATCACTTGCGGTTTAACCATCATGTCGTTGGCGAGTTTTTTCACCGCACTTGAGAAAGTGGCCGAGAATAACAAGTTTTGACGTTTCTTATTTACCGCTTGAAGGATCTTTTGGATATCGGCGCTAAAGCCCATATCGAGCATTCGATCGGCTTCATCTAGCACTAAAAAGTCGACGTTCGACAGGCTTAAGTTACAGGCGGTAAGGTGCTCAAGTAAGCGACCTGGGGTGGCAACAATCACATCGGCGCCGCGTTTCAGCTTTTGCGCTTGAGTCTCAATCTTTACGCCGCCGTATATGGTTAAGACGCTGAAGTTTAAGTATTTGCAGTAAGCCGTAACGTTGTCAGCCACTTGAGCTGCAAGCTCACGGGTCGGCGTAAGGATTAATACGCGGGCATTCGATTTTAGCGTTTCGCTTGGCTTTTCAACCATCTTTTGCAGGATCGGCAGCGCGAAAGCGGCGGTTTTACCCGTACCGGTTTGGGCACTGGCTAAGACATCTTGGCCGCGGCGGATAGCAGGTATCGCTTGCTGCTGAATAGGCGTCATTTGTTGATAACCGCAATCTGAGATAGCGCGCAAAATCTCGGGGGAAAAACTAAAAGATTCAAATCTCATTTTGGATTCCTATCGTTCACTTATTCAAACATTTAAGCGCCACTAGCCTCTTTATCACTCGTCTAAAGGAGAGAGGTGTACCGGCTGGCTCATTCTTCCACACAGATTTTATAAGAAAAATGGCGGGCGCGGAGTATAGCAAAAATTTCGGTTAAAACCTGTACTTTTTAGTGTTTTGGCATTTTATCTGCACCATTTCATCAGGAGGGGATAAAAGGCTTGGCACTGGTTCAGGTGGGCTAGGTCTTATTGATTTATACAAGGGTTGAGTAAAATATGGACTCAACAATACGGATTAAAGCTCGCTACATTAGAAAATACCGCAACCTAGGCTGCGGTATTTTGGATCTTGTATTTATGTTTAACCGAAGGTGCGCCTCAGGCCAAGGGCTTTTTCGGCATTGTGTTTAAGAAGATGGGCTGCATCACCAATCAGATTGGTTGCGGCTAAGTTCTCGGCGCTGGCATGGGTGATGGAGTGAATATTACTGGCGATCTCATTGACCACTTGACGCTGTTGATCGGCTGCCACTGCATTTTGTTGGGCAAAGGTGTGGATGTCACTCACTTCTTGGTAAATGGTGTTTACATTGTCGGCGGACAGCTGAATATCGCTGGCACAACGCTCCGCATGTTGACGGCTTTGTTCCATTTCTTTGGCCCATGCGTTGAGCATAGTGAACATCTTATCGACACTCTTAGAAATACTGTTGGTCGATAGCTGGGTTCTGCTCGATAGGGCGCGTACTTCATCGGCGACCACGGCAAACCCACGGCCTTGTTCACCCGCACGGGCAGCTTCAATCGCGGCATTGAGGGCGAGGAGATTCGTTTGCTCGGCAATAGAGTCAATTTCGCCCATCGCATTAGCGACTTGCTTGGCTTCTTTATTTAATTGATGGGCATTGTTGGTGGCATCGGCAACAGACTTTGCCAGTTGCTCCATTTTTTGAGTGTTGGCCTTCATGTTGGCACTGCTTTTAAGGCAGAGATCATAGGCGGTATTGATGCTGGTAGAGGTGAGATGGGTATTCTGCGCCACTTCTGTGATGGTTGAACTCATTTCTTCCATCGCGCCAGAGAGTTGTTCTAGCTGACTTTTCTCTTGATCTAGGCTGACATAGGTTTGCTCGGTCGCGACCACTAATTGATCGGCAATTGCATGTAATTGATTGGCTTGATCTTGGGTACGCCCAAGTACGCCATTCATTTTGGCCTGTAGCATGATGAGCTGGAAATCGAGGATAGAAGAGGTATCGGCACCCGAGTAAATGTAACGACTGATAGAGTCATATTTGGTTTGCATTTCAATCAGTTTAGCGGGAATACGAAAGGCCTCATCGTAGAAAATGGCCAGATTTAAACTCATCAGAATCGCCCCTGCGATAATCACGCCCCAGCCCCAAAAGTAGCCGGCGATCAGTAAACCTGTGGAGGCTACAACCGCAGATACGATACGTTTTTGCATTAAACTTAAGGGTTTAGGAATGGATTTGTCTAATTTGAGTCTTTGGTAAATCTCATTAGCTTTCGTGACGTAGGCGACTTGAGGCTGAATGCGCACCGATTGGTAACCGATAATAGTGCCGTTTTCAAACAAGGGCGAAACAAAGGCATCAACCCAATAGAAGCCACCATTCTTACAGCGGTTCTTGACTATGCCGCGCCAAGATTGGCCTGACTTAAGTTTTTCCCACATTTCTTTAAAGGCGGCGCTCGGCATATCCGGATGGCGCACCATATTATGGGCACTGCCAATTAATTCTTGATCGCTATAGCCTGATACTTCGGCAAAGCGAGCATTGACGTAAGTGATGATACCGCGAGTATCAGTGGTGGAAATGAGTTCATCTTGTGGTGTTAAGCGGATTTCTTGATCTGATCTCTGTGTATTAACTATTTTATTCGCTGAGGCGTTACTCTGGCTCATTTAGTGTGTCCATTCAGGGCCGATGTGGTTCATTAGGGTTCAGGGCGCGGTATTAGGCGCGAATTTTATTGTGCTGACTCTCATCGGAGTAAGCTTGTTATGTGATAAGAGTATCATTTTTGTGTGGGTATAGGAGAGCGGTTTCTCATGGCTGACTGGTGAAAATCAATCGTTCGTCGTATTTATAAGCTATTGCAATATATAAAGTTTTTAAGTAGCGAGAATGTGGAGTTAAACGAGCGTTTATCCTGTTAAATCGTTAATTCTAGTATTTTGTATAGGGCTATTCTTTTATGTCTTGAGTGGGTATTTGTCATTCATCTTAAATATAAATTATGTTCGATGATATTGGACTAATGTCGTTGATTCGGCTTGATATCGCAGTATTCATGGAGCGCTTTATTGGCCTTAGTCTATTCTTTAATGGGCAACAAAAGATGGCTTATTTTTCCTTGCTTCAGCGGTGTATCTTGATTTTGCTCTTCTAGTTCATTAGCTCACAGCGGGAATGCTACATAAGAGGAACTTCCCATGGCGATATCACTTAGGCGTGGTGTAACTAAATTAGCCACAGCGTCCTTGGGAACAGCGGCGGCACTGCCACATTGGCGACGTTTGATCTTTGAACGTTTATTTGGCTTTCTAGCGATTCTCTGCGTGCCTGTATATATCACAAGTGTGTATTTATGCGTCATCGCCGATCTCTGGTTTATGGTGGTATTTGATACGCTGGCTTATCTGTTTTTACTGCTTTTACTGTATTTTCCTAAGCTTGCTGATAGTACGCGTTTTGGCTGTGGCTGCTTGCTGGGTTTTGCTATCGGCATCGGTTTTTTAATTGCGATTGGCCCTTCGGGAGCTGGTTTTTTCTGGTTATTTATTTTCCCGCCGTTAGTCGGTATTTTTTTAGGCAATCGAGCCAGCTTATATGCCCAGTGTTTGAATGGGCTAAGTTTGGTATTGATTGGTTTTGCCTATCATTTTAATTGGCTCAATTGGCCTGAAACCCAAGGTTATAGTGTCGGTATTTGGGCCGTTGTCGTGGTCAATTTTATCGTGACCAATGCTATGTTGACGTTAACTATTACTTATTTATTAGGTAAGTTGGCTGACGCACTCGATTCAACCTTAGCATCACGCCAAGCTACCGTATTAGGCTTAGCTAAACTCGCCGAATACAGAGATAACGAAACGGGCGCGCATTTGCTACGTATGCGGCAGTATTCGAAAATGCTCGCGTCGCAGCGACTACTGGCCGCCAATCCTCCTGCAGAATTGAACGAAGATTATATTCAAGACATTAGTTTGTCGGCCATTTTGCACGATATAGGTAAAGTCGGTATTGCCGATGCGATTTTGCTTAAACCGGGTAAATTAACGCCGCAGGAGTTTGAGCAAATTAAAGCTCATCCTGTGATCGGGGGACAAGTGCTACGCAGTTTGTTGGAATATGCGCCCCAATGTACTTTTATTCAGATGGGCCGCGATATTGCCTCGGGTCACCATGAAAAGTGGGATGGTAGTGGTTATCCCCTTGGTTTGAAAGGTGAAGATATTCCGCTTTCGGCGAGGATAGTGGCCCTAGTTGATGTTTATGACGCGCTGACTTCTCCCCGATGTTATAAGCGGCCCTTTAGCCACCAAGAGGCTATCGACTTAATTATTGAAGGCAAAGGTCAGCATTTCGACCCTGAATTAGTCGATTGTTTTATTGAAATTCATCAGGACTTTGAAGTGTTGTCTAAAGCATCGCTGGATGATGCTTATCAGCCGATGGCACAACCTACTATGGTTTAGCGACTCATGTTTTTAAATCGTGTTTTGAAATCATGGTTTTGAAATAAGGCGTGGGTTTTAAAACACACTGATAGCGCTAAAAAAACGCCCAATGCTAATTGCCTTGGGCGTTCTATTTTATAGCGCGTAAGGGACTAAAATAACGACTTAAATCGTTATTTATCAGTGAAGTGCTAAATTGCTTTAGTCACTTGAGTTAACCAAGCCAATTCATCACCTGACATCAACGGAGAAAGTGTATTGAATACTTGCTGATGATAAGCATTAAACCAGTCTATTTCCCCTTGTGTTAACAGGCTCTTATCAATAAGGCGCGCATCCATAGGGATCATAGTCAACGCATCGAATTCATACATTTCACGCTCAGCCCCTTTAAGTGCTTCACAGTGTTGCACTACGACGAGGTTTTCTAGGCGAATACCGAAATCGTCGGTGCGGTAGTAACCCGGCTCGTTGGAAAGCACCATGCCGGGCATCAATGCGATACCGTTGACATTTTTACCTATGCGCTGCGGACCTTCGTGCACACTTAAAAAGTGACCCACGCCATGGCCTGTGCCGTGATCGTAATCAAAACCATGTTGCCATAGATATTGGCGGGCGAAGGCGTCGAGCTGCTGGCCTGAGGTGCCTTTCGGGAAGCGAGCTTGGTCGAGGGCAATATGACCTTTTAGCACCAGCGTAACCATTTTTTTATGCTCATCGGTCACTTCACCTATCGCAATGGTACGGGTCACATCTGTAGTGCCATCAATATACTGAGCGCCAGAATCCACTAAGTAGATGCTGTCCATTGTCATCATGGCTGGTGTGCCATTGTTGTGATTGTAATGGCACATAGCGGCATTAGGACCGGCAGCTGAAATCGTGTCGAAACTTGGCTCGCGGTAACGCTCATCTTCTAGGCGAAAGCTTTCCAATTTATCCGCAAGGGTGCCTTCATCGTGCATACGATTGGCTGCCACTTCGGCATCGAGCCATGCAAGGAATCGACTCACGGCGACGCCATCGCGGATATGGCAGGCACGCATGCCGGCCAGTTCTGCGGCGTTTTTCTGCGCTTTAGGTAAAGCGACAGGATCGATTCCAGCTATCAATTTTGCTCCTGCCTCACGGGCAATGTTTTGTGCCCAAGCGTTTGCAGAATTCGGATCGGCAAGTAGTTTTACGTCCTGCATGCTGGCGAGTGTATCGGCAAGAGATGCCTCGCTTTTAAAGCTGACGCCAGCACCAACATGCTCCTCAATGCCCTCTGGGAGTTTGCTTAAATCGGTGAAGAGCTGCATATCGCCATTGGCGTGGAGCAGGGCACTGCCGAGTACAACGGGCAGGCGTGGTACATCATTGCCGCGAATATTGAGTAGCCAGCAGAAAGAATCTAAGGCGGCGATTAAGGCGACATCACCACCGGCTTTTTTTACTAATGCACCAATTTCAATGCGTTTTTGCAGGCTGGTTTTACCAGTACTCTCGTTGCTAAACAAAGTGATAGGCGCGTTCGACTGTGCTGGCCGATTCTGCCAATGCAAATCGATAGGGTTTTGTTCAACTGCAACTAATTCGATTTGGGATTTATTTAAGGTTGCTTTGGCATTTTCATACCAAGCTAAGGTGTGTAAGCGCGCATCGAAACCAACGCGAGACCCTGCTGGTAGCGTGTCACATAACCACTCAATTTGTGGTGTATCGGTTAGGCTTTCATAACTGAAAAGTGTGGCATCGACTTGCAAACGAACTTGAACCGTATAGCGGCCATCGGTAAATATTGCGGCTTTATCTTTCAATACGATAGCCATACCCGCCGAACCGGTAAAGTTGGTTGCCCAGTACAAACGTTCGTTATGTGCTGGCACATATTCGCCCAGATATTCGTCGGCACGGGGAATAATAAAAGCATCGAGATTAGCAGATGTTAATTCGTTACGAATAGCACCGAGACGGTTAGCGATTGATTGTGACATAAGGGCTCCAATAGAGACTGGCATGCTATGCGAGTCGGTAGGCGAAGATCGCCTAAGGATGAATGGTTTATACCCAAACAACCTGAAGATGCAGGATTCAGCGGTAATTTAACGCACTTTAGGCAAGGCGGTTATTTGCAGACCTAGTGGGCTAAGTTAAAAATAACCAACGCAGTATAAAGTGCGTTAAAAACCGCCGGGACGGAGCGTCTAGGGCACTTCACTTCCGTGTTGCATCAATTCAAAAGGTAGCCGACATTCTGTCATTGATGCGCCTTTAATTGAAGTACCCTAGGCGCTCTGAAACTCGTATCTTCAGGTAGCTTGGGTATATGTTGATTTGAGTTTTAACCGGCTCGGATTATCGCAAGTCTAGCGCGCTAGATGCAAGGGTAGCGAATAAAGGATTTTGTATACAATCGTGAATTTGTGCAGGTAAGACGCTTGAGGTTATGGGGTTTGTTGTTAATTTATTTATGTGATTTTGAGCATGAAAAGTGAATTAAATAAAAGGTTGGTCATGTTTTAATTAGGACTTGTTCCTTACAAATTAGCAACTTAAGTTTTATTCAATCGCTAACATTTGGACCCTATGCTAACATTTGCCATCTCTACTCGGGGTCAGAGTGGGGCACATGTATCAGTGGAGTAAGCGATGCAAATACTAACAATAGATGTGGGCGGTACCAAAGCCCTGTTCGAACTTCAGCTCGCGGGACATACAGAACAATATAAAATCCCCACAGGTGAAGGTTTTAAAATTGAAGAGTTAAATAATCAAATTGCGGCGTTTGAACGTGATTATGATTTACAGCATTACCAACTAGCGATTGCCGTACCTGGACTGGTACAAAATAATCGTTTGGTTTCTTGTAAATCTTTACCTGGACTCAATGGATTGAGCTTCGATACAGTCAAAACCCAGGGTGAGCTTAAGTTTATCTGCAACGATATCGATGCGGGTATGCAAGCGACTTGTGATGCCAAATATGCCTGTGAGTTATTGGTCATGTGCGGCACTGGGATCGGTATGTCTATTGCTTTTAATGGACAAGTCTTTACGGGAGCGACGGGCGTGGCGGGGGAGTTGGGGCCTTGTCGCGTGATGACAGAATCTGGCGAGTTTAGTTTAGAGCAACTGGCCAGTGGCGATTCAGTGCGCAGCCGCAAAATCTCCACTCAGGATGATTTATATCGCGCGGGCAGTTATCTCGGCATGGGATTAGCGTGGGCGGTTAATTTATTTAATCCCAATCGAATTTGGCTTGCTGGCGGTATGATGAATAGCGCTCCTTACTACAAAGGCTGTCTCGAAAGCTTAAAGAAAATGGCATTGAGCGCGCCCTTAGCTGAGATGAAAATCAATCGTGTCGATGATATGGAGACCTTGGTTTGCCGCGGTTTATCTGTGATGCTCGCAAGGGACTACCCCCGCGCATAAGAATAATAAATGCCCCGCGCATAAGGATCATAATGTTGCTCGACAATGGTTTGCGCCATGAATGTTTAGTAATTGAGGTTTAGCTGCATAAGCGACGTAAATTGTGAAATATAAAGCAGGACTTATGATGCCTTTGGCATATCGAGTCCTGTTTTTTTTATTCTTAAAGTATTCAGATAATCCTCATTATCCAAAGTAAATATTAGCGATAGTTTAATTTGCATAATTCCTTTCTTATCAGATGCCTAGTTCTATTTACGATTTTAGCCAATAACACAGTTGATAATATTTTGTTGCAATTTTATTGCGCTTACGCTTATGCTGATATTTGCAATGACAACGTTGTCATTGTGTGTAAAAGGCAAACCAGTTGAAAAACTGGGACGCAAAGCCTCCGGTCTAAGGGTTCGTCTGTACCTATGATAGCGGGGATACCACAGGTTTTTCTTCGTGCAGTTGTCAGTCGTTTTGCATGGTTTTAAGAGAGTGTTGTTTCCTGTCTACGCTTTGTTTGCCTTATTGATTCATATAAAAATTCAATAGGGATATCTCATGTTCAAGACTCAAATTTCAACATCAGCCTTGCTAGTGGCATCAGCGCTGGCATCTACCATCAGTGCCAGCGTTTTTGCAGCGGCGCCCGGTAAACCGACTTTAGGTTGGGGCGAAACTAAGTTCGCTATTATTGAAGTGAATCAAGCGGCTACCGCTTACAATCAATTAGTTACGGTGAAAGATGCCGCCGATGTCTCCGTCAGTTGGAACCTTTGGAGTGGCGATGTGGGCAATAGAGCCCAAGTGTTACTCAACGGCAATGTAGTTTGGGAAGGCCCATCTGGCGCGTCGGGAACCGCTAACTTTAAGGTGAACAAGGGCGGCCGTTATCAGATGCAAGTACAACTGTGTAACAGCGATGGCTGTACGGCGAGCGATGCTAAACAAATCCTCGTGGCTGATACCGACGGCAGCCATTTAGTGCCACTCAATGCTCCCCTAAAAGAAAACAACCGTCCCTATGCTAATAAATCAGGCAAAGTGGTGGGCGGTTACTTTGTCGAATGGGGCGTATACGGTCGTAAATTCCCGGTCGATAAGATACCTGCGCAAAACTTAACCCATATTTTATATGGCTTTACCCCAATTTGTGGTGGTGATGGCATCAATGATAGCTTGAAAGAAATCGAAGGCAGTTTCGAAGCGTTGCAACGTGCCTGTAGTGGTCGTGGTGATTTTAAAGTTGCGATTCATGATCCTTGGGCAGCGATTCAAATACCGCAGGCGGGAGTGAGTGAGCATTCAGATCCTTACAAAGGTAACTTCGGTCAATTGATGGCACTTAAGCAAGCATATCCAGATTTGAAGATTTTACCTTCGGTCGGTGGTTGGACCCTCTCGGATCCCTTCTTTTTCTTCGGTGATAAAACCAAGCGCGATATCTTTGTCGCTTCGGTGAAAGAGTTTCTACAGATATGGAAATTCTTCGATGGCGTAGATATCGACTGGGAATTTCCAGGGGGGAATGGTGCTAACCCAAATTTAGGTAATGCCAATGACGGTGAAACCTATGTGACTCTGATGCGTGAACTGCGGGCGATGCTTGATGAACTAAGCGCCGAAACGGGTCGTACCTATGAGCTGACTTCAGCTATTAGCGCTGGTGACGATAAAATTCAAAAAGTCGATTATCAGGCTGCTCAGCAGTACATGGATTACATCTTCTTGATGAGTTACGACTTTAATGGTGGTTGGACTAATACTGAACTCGGCCATCAAACCAATCTGTATGAAGCGAGTTGGGATCCCAATACCCGTTACACCACAGCTAAGGGCGTTAATGCGCTGTTAGGCCAAGGTGTGACCCCAGGGAAAATTGTGGTCGGTGCCGCTATGTATGGCCGCGGCTGGACAGGTGTTAATGGCTACAGTGGTAATAATCCTTTCACGGGGACGGCAACGGGCAAAGTGAAAGGTACTTGGGAAGCTGGTGTGGTGGATTATCGTCAGATAGCGAATGACTACATGGGAAGCGGTTGGACTTACAGTTACGACGAAACAGCTGAGGCGCCATCTTTGTTCAAGGCATCTACTGGCGATTTAATCACTTTCGATGATGCTCGTTCAGTTAAAGCCAAGGGGCAATATGTGCTTTCTAATCAACTTGGTGGGCTTTTTGCGTGGGAGCTTGATGCCGATAATGGCGACATTCTAAATGCCATGCACGAAGGTTTAGGCCATGGTGAAGGCACCACTCCGCCAGTGAATAAAGCGCCCATTGCCAATGCGGGCGCGGATGTGAATGTCACCGGTCCCGCCGATGTGACGCTCAATGGTAGCGGTTCGCGCGATCCTGAAAACGCTGCTTTAAGCTATCTCTGGACTCAAGTCTCTGGGCCAAGTGTTGCCATCGCGAATGCAGATATGGCGAATGCGACTATTCAACTGGGAGCAACCCAAACCGATGTCGCCTATGGTTTTAGCCTTAAAGTCACCGATCCTGAAGGGCTATTTGCCAGCGATACTGTGCTGGTGACGAACAAGGCTGATACGCCTAATCAAGCACCTGTGGTGAGTGTGGCTGCCACTGCAACAGTGGAAGCGGGTAAAACCGTCAGTATAGTGGTGAATGCCTCCGATGCAGATGGTGATGCCTTAACCTACGCTTGGACTGTGCCCGCAGGCGTGTCGGCAACCGGGCAAAATAGTGCCACGTTAGTGGTTACTGGCCCCAATGTTACCGAAGCGACCCGCTATGGTTTGAGCGTGCTGGTTTCCGATGGTGCCTTAGATGCAAGCGCATCGACGAATCTGACTGTGACGCCAAAAGTGGTAGGTGGTGGGTGCGATGCAACCGATCCCAATGCCGGTAACTATCCTGCTTGGCAAACCAGTGTGGTGTATAACACTGGCGATACTGTGAGTCATAGTCAGTTGGTATGGAAAGCAAAGTATTGGACGCAGGGTAATACGCCATCTCGCACCGCAGACCAATGGCTGCTACTCAGCCAAGTTGATCTCGGTTGGGATGCAGGTGTGGTGTATAACGGCGGTCAAACCACCAGCTATAACGGTCGTGTTTGGAAGGCGAGTTACTGGACTAAAGGTGATGTACCGGGTGTTGCAGCGGTATGGGTTGATATTGGCGCGGCAACCTGCCAGTAATTATCCAACGTTTTGATATTATTGATTTAAAAATAAAGCCCTGCGAAGATTCAGGGCTTTTTTCTTTATTAAGCGTTAGGTTTTTTTATGAATACAGCCGAATGCGTTAAGACAGACTCATTGAAGACTGATTTAATCAATCTTAAGCAGTTCCACATCAAAAATTAACACAGAACCACCACCAATCTTGCCCGTGCTACGGTTACCGTAGGCGAGTTCACTGGGAATAAAAAACCGCATTTTATCGCCAACAACCATCAGCTGTACGCCCTCAGTCCAACCTTTAATTACCCGATTAAGCGGAAATGCGATGGGTTCGCCGCGATCAACCGAACTATCGAACACAATTCCGTCAATCAAAGTGCCATGATAATGGACTGTCACTGTATCGCTGGCTTTAGGATGAACTGTGCCATCGCCCTGAGTTAATACTTGATATTGCAAACCTGAAGCTGTGGTAATCACACCTTCTTTGGTTTTGTTTTGTGTTAAAAACTCATTGCCTAAACGGATATTTTCTTGGGCGGCTTTTTGGCCGTTCATCGAGGTAAAGAAGTAAAAAATCACCCCAGCAATCACCACAACGGCAAGTAACATTTTCATATAAAGAGCACCTTAGTTAATTTTTGCCATATTATCAGTTTTTTAGCTTGAGATGCTATCGGCACTCGCGTGTGCGTTGAGCTGGATATCTGGTGCTACCAGTTCAAACCGTTAAAAACTCCCTCAAGACTTTATCCTGCTTTAGAGATCGCTTAATCTGTGGGCTTAAGACTCAATAAAAATTCAATAAAAACAAATAAGAATTAGGGCGTGTTGACGTTTTAGTTCAGATAATAAACAAGGAAAGTCTATGTTAAACAAAGCGGCAAAACCTTTGGTCAAACTCGTCGACCGATATCTACCCGATCCTTATATTTTCGTGCTTTTACTTACCTTAGTCGTATTAATTGCTGCTGTGGTTGCCGAACATAAAACCCCGCTGGAAGTCATCAATTACTGGGGTGATGGCTTTTGGACGCTGTTAAGTTTTTCGATGCAGATGCTGTTAGTGCTGGTGGCAGGATTTATGTTGGCAAGCTCGCCGCCGATTAAAAAGCTGCTCGATGCCATTGCTGGATTGGCTAAGTCGGCACCACAAGCCATTATTTTAGTGACTTTGGTGTCACTGGTCGCCAGTTGGATTAACTGGGGTTTTGGGCTAGTGGTGGGCGCGTTATTTGCCAAAGCCTTAGCTCGCAAAGTAAAAGTGGATTATCGGCTGCTGGTCGCCAGCGCCTATTCCGGCTTTGTGGTTTGGCATGGTGGGCTTGCGGGTTCGATCCCATTAACCATAGCGACGGTGGGGCATTTCTCCGAATCACAAATCGGTATCATCCCCACCAGTGACACCATTTTCGCGAGTTATAATTTATTGTTAGTGGCAATTCTGTTTGTGGTCATGCCCTTAGTGAATCGCTTTATGTTGCCAGAAGAAAAAGACAGTGTTTATGTCGACCCAAGCGCCCTTGATGACAAAGACGCTGAACTTGATTCTTCGGCGTTAGAGCTTAACTCTGCAAATATGAGCGAGCGTCAGCCTGAAAGCCGTCCTGCGGATAAGTTAGAAAATAGCCGTTTACTCGGCTGGAGCGTCGGTGGCGCTGGGCTTGTATACTTAGGTTATTACTTTTGGGTGCAGGGCGGCAGCTTAAACCTCAATTTAGTGAACTTCTTATTCCTGTTCCTCGCCATCCTTTTACATCAAACACCACGCAGTTTATTAACCAGTTTGAATGAGGCCATTAAGGGCGGCGCAGGTATTGTTATCCAATTTCCCTTTTATGCGGGCATTATGGCTGTGATGGTGCAATCGGGTTTAGCCCAAAGTATTTCGGAAGGTTTTGTGGCCATCGCTAGCGCCGAGAGCCTGCCATTTTGGAGCTTTATCAGTGCAGGAATTGTGAATATTTTTGTGCCATCGGGAGGTGGCCAATGGGCGGTGCAGGCACCGATTATGTTACCCGCCGCACAGGCTTTAGGTGCTGATGTCGCTCGGGTCGCAATGGCCGTTGCTTGGGGAGATGCGTGGACTAACTTGATTCAACCTTTCTGGGCACTGCCTGTGCTGGCGATTGCAGGCTTAAAAGCGCGGGATATTATGGGCTTTTGTTTAATGCAATTGATGATCACTGGCGTGATTATCAGTATCGCGTTGAGCTGGTTTTAAAGATAATAAACAGTGCAAAACTAAACAGGGTAATTCAATGATTACCCTGTTTTTTAGTTAAGGTTTCAATGATATTAATCGCTTGAACCATTTACTTTTTTTGTTGCTTCATCAGCGGTGATTTGACCAAATAGAGCTGACATCATATAGCTAATACGATTCGCAGCATTACCAAACTTACTCGGGTTCGCAGTATAGGGTACTTGAAACTTAACACTGCCAACTCTTTGGCCATTCTGAAATGCGTTAATTTCAGCGCTTTTTAAATATAATGCCAAGTCCCAAGTCCAATTACCTTCATATTCTAATGTGAGTTTATTTAAATCATGTTTAGAACCATCAGGCTGCACTGTGTAGGTGTAATTATTTGCTTTTAGCCATGTCTCCATTGTTTCTTGGAAGCCGTCACGTGTTTCTTTATCCTTAATAATGACTATTTCTACATTGTTAGTATTTGTTTCTATTGGTTTTGCTGTATAGCGAGGTGCGGCACAACCCGATAGTATTGCAACACCCAAAACTGCAACTAAAAATTTTTTCATAATTTAACCTTTTGTTTTTATATTAAAATAAGTTAAAGCGTTTTAGTGACAAACTTTTGATTTTCATAGAATCCATTGCTTGCTAGATAAATATATCTACGGCGCCAGTTTTTATGCCATAACCCAGCACGGCTAAGTTGGCGACAACGGTGAGCCAAAAGACGTTTCTAAATGAGGCTTTAATGGACTTGTGTCTTAACAGGTTTTGGGCAAATAGAGCGCCGGGCCAACCGCCCATGAGAGCGAGCAGATGTAATGTGCTTTCTTTAGTGCGCCATTTATTACGTTTAGCGGCGGATTTATCAATGGCATAGGCGATAAAGGTGAGCAGGCTTAGCGTGAGGTACATGCCCGCAATCCCGACTGGCAGCATATGTTGCTGCGCTGCGCCGATTAAGCCAGCAAGAAAAATTACCACCAATAACAGCTGCATAAGGCTTGAGCCTGAAGCGGCTGTATTGGATTTTTGAGTGCGGCTACTTTGGGCGCGATTGTTCTGTGTGCGACTGTTCTGAGCGCGACCGCTTTGTGCTCGACTCCTTTGAGAACGATTGGTTTGAGGTGAAGCGCTGTTGCCCGTTTTGGTAGTTTTTTTGTTTGTCATTATCTGGTATCAATCTCGTGTCAGTGTTTTTAAGCTTGCTTGTGTTCTTGTGATTCCGTGTATTTTTTAAACGCGAGGTGGCGCCACAGTTTCTCTAGCGGCCCTTGTTTGAAATAGTGTAAGTACAGGCTGGCTAACAGTAATTGCACTACTGAATAAACCAGCGCCATGGCCATGTATCCCCATCTATCTAAGCTCAATAGCAATTCGGGAGCTAAGTGTCTAAACACTAACACGCCAACGATGGATTGCAGAATATAGAGACTAAATGCGAGTTTGCCAATATTTTGCAGCGGAGTCAGTATATTAGGATTATTCTGGCAAACCTTAACTATAATGTGGATGTAAATCAGCGCCATAGGAATAGCACTTAGCATGATTAACACATCTGAAAACGCAACGAGAATAGTATTTTTCGTTAAACCTAAGATGGTATCAAGCAGTGATAGCGTTACGCTTGCTAGCACTAACTTTACCAGTACCGATTTGCTAAAACCTTGCTCAAAAGTCCCTTGTTGATACAAGGCCATGCCGAGCAACATCAAGCCAGCCGTAAACCACATTATGGTAAAAGGGATCGCCAGTGCCATATAGCCAACTTGCATCAATTGCAGTAATAGTTGGTCGGCATAGCCAGAGGTCCATGCACTGTATTGCTCTGCAAATAGACTCGATTCTCGAGTGAAAGGTTCATCGCTGCCCGTAAGGCTAACCAGCGTGATGATAACTAAGGCGCTTAAAATAAAAATATTCGCTTTGCGCTTAAGGGCTTCAACACTTAAATCTTTGTAACACAAAGCTAAAAATCCGCTGATGCCATAGGTGAATAAAATATCACCTGACCAAATAAAAATGCCGTGGAGTAGGCCAAATACAATTAACCATTTTAAACGTGATCGCAGTAGGGGGTAAGCTTCTAGGCCTTTGGCGCTAAATCGCTGATATTGAATAAAAAGCCCGACGCCAAACAAGATGGAAAACAGACTGATAAAGCGTGCCTCGATGAAAAAGTTACTGAACACTTTGATAATGTGATCCGACAGCGGCTGTGTTTCATGGGGCGCATAGCCAAAAAAAGTAATGCCCATAAAATAGATATTCATAAAAAATATCCCCAACACAGCTAAGCCGCGAATAGCATCGAGGTTGGCATTACGCTGTGCGGGTATCGTCATTACAACAGGTTGCGTGGAGTCTGATCTTGACCAAGGGTCTTTAGGTAAGTTTGCTGACACGTTAGCTGAGTTCCTTTCGCTAGTAGACATGTTCCACTTTTCACTGGGATTTGGGAGGGCTAGCCTAGCAGGCGCTAGCCTCCAATGAAATACAGCCAACACAAAAAGTAAAATAGAGGAAAGGTAGAAAGTGAAATAGCGCCAACGTAAAAAGTGAAATACAAAAAAGCAAAAACGGATTGAGAAGACTGTCGAACCATTACTCGCCGATATCTTCGTTCCAGAGTGTGGGATTACTGGCGATAAAGTTCTGCATCAATTGTTTGCACTCGGCATTATCGACCACAGTGACATCCACACCGCGGGATTTTACATAGGCTTCAGGCCCTTGGAAGGTAGCGTTTTCACCGACGATGACTTTTGGTATGCCATAAAGTAATACTGCGCCGCTGCACATATCGCAGGGCGATAGGGTGGAATACAAGGTCGCTCTTTGGTACTCGGCGGCGCTAAATCGGCCGGCATTTTCGAGACAATCCATTTCGGCATGCAGTACTGAACTGCCTTTTTGTACCCGTTTATTGTGGCCGCGCCCGACGATTTTGCCATCGATCACTAATACCGAACCAATGGGGATGCCGCCCTCGGCGAGTCCTTGTTTGGCTTCTTCAATGGCTGCCGCTAAAAATTCATCCATCTTGATATCCTTAAAATATGAACCCTGAGTATTGCACTCAGCATAGCACTCGTTTGGGAGACAATCTAAATGGTTTTAATTTGTTGCTTCAATAAGTTCCTCAGGCTATCGATAATCGGCAGCGAAGCCATTTCTGGCCGATAAATCAGGCAGATATCGGCGGGGATGGTTTGTTTTAATTTAATAAATTTTACCCTAGGCCAAGGTTGTGAAGCATAACTTTGCGGCACTATGGATACTCTGTTATCACCAGCGATGATGGCCATCAAGCTATTGGGCTCGACCATTTCCTGTACTAATTGCGGCCTAAATCCTGTGGCCTGACAGCTGGCGATAATTAAATCGCTAGAGGCGGAATTGGCACGGCTGAGTAAGGTAAAAGGCTCATCTTTGAGTTCACTCAAGTCGATGCTTTTGCGTCTGGCTAAGGGATGCTTACTTGCCAGTGCTAACACCATAGGTTCGCTGGTGATGGTTTCGGCGAGAAGGTGCGGCAAATTTAAGGTATCGGCGTAGCGCACTAGGCCAAAATCGATTTCTTGATGTGCTAAGGCGACTTTTTGAGTTTCGGGTGATAACTCTTGAAATATCAGCTCATTATTAGGGCATTGCTTACGAAAGCTTTTCAGTATGTCACCAAATCCCATCCAAAACAGCGAGCTCATGATGCCAATCCGAATATGGTTTCTATCGAGTCGCCCAAGCTGAGCCACTTGTTCCAATGAGGTATTCACCAGCTCGAATATTTGCTCGCACTTCTCTCTTAACAATTGGCCATAGGGCGTGAGTTCGACCTGACGAGTGCTGCGGGTGAACAGGTCAACGCCAAGGAGCGATTCTAACTCTTTGATTTGTGCGCTCAGCGGAGATTTCGATAAATGCAGTTGCTCGGCGGCAGCGGTAAAGTTTTTCACTTCAGCCACTCGATGGAAATACCGCAGCATCTTCAAGGTGACGAGTTCAGGTGCGTTTATCTTGCTCATCTTAGGCTCACTATTTTCAGCTATTGTCCTTTTTATCAGCACAATAGTGCGATTAATCGCGATTATTTGCAACCCTAAGCCCGCTTATACTGAGGGTCGTTTACTCTTTCATTCCCTTGCTATGAGGTACCTTGTATGAGCCATGATCCCGTTATTAATGCCCTTGCGACGATTCGAGCCCGTAAACCGAATTTCTCTCCCCGCGCCGCTATGATTTTGGGCTCAGGGCTTGGCGCGTTTGCCGATAATTTAGATAATAAAGTGGTGATCCCCTATGAAGAGTTAGACGGCTTTCCTGTGAGTACCGTCGTCGGCCACTCTGGAGAGCTTGTGCTCGGCAGCTTACATGGCATCGATATAGTGTGCATGAAAGGCCGCGGGCATTTTTACGAGCATCAAAGCATGAAGGTGATGACGACGCCTGTGCGTACTTTCAAACGTTTAGGGTGTGAATTGTTACTCGTGACTAACGCTGCGGGGTCATTACGGCCAGAGCTGATCGGCGTGGGATCATTAGTGATTTTCAGCGATCACATTAATACTATGCCGGGTACGCCCATGACGGGCGCAAATGATGATAACTACGGTCCACGCTTTTTTAGCCTAGCCAATGCTTATGATAAAGACCTGAGATCAGAAGCCTTAAGTGTCGCAAAAGCCGCAGGCATTGAAGTGAATCAAGGGGTCTTTGTGTCTTACTCTGGCCCGTGTTTTGAAACCGCGGCTGAAATCCGCATGATGCAAATTATCGGTGGCGATGTAGTGGGAATGTCCGTGGTGCCAGAGGTGATTTCGGCGGCGCATTGTGGTTTGCCCGTGTTGGCTGTGTGCGCTATTACCAATATGGCAGAAGGATTGGGGGACGTGCAGTTATCCCATGAACAAACCTTAAAGTGTGCCAAGCTTGCTGAAGCCGACTTTATCCGTTTAATTGAGCGTTTTACTGCAAGCCATTTTGCTTAATATTTTGCATCACTGGGCTGCTATTTTAATAGCTCGTATTTAAGCATTTCGGATTTAAAAGAACAGATTTAAAAGTTTGTACTTTTATGCGAGCAAGGCGCCGCGCAATTCAGTTCACCGAATGTTTTTGCGAAATACGGCGGGAGGTTAAAAAGTAAAGGGAGCGAAGCTCCCTTTTTTAAATGCTGACATTAAGTGTAAGTCTTGATTCAAAGCGTTTATTTTTGCGGTTTTTCTGAAATCCACAATTTGATATGTCCTTTCACCACAACCACTCCTTGGGTGTCGTAGGCGGTAACGGGGACCAGCATATCGCCAGGAATCCATTGCTCTGGTGTCACTTCGGCGACACATAAAATATCGCTGCCTGCTTTAGCCGTATAATCCAAACTCATGCCCTTAGGGATCCAACGTAAATGTTTTGGAATAGAGGCTTCGGCCATCACGCCCATGGCCATTTCTAGACCATTACAAATCGCAATCACATGCACAGTTTTTATATGATTATGAACGGCATGGCGTTTTTTAATTAAACAGGCGCAATGATTAAGGCGTAATTCAGTGATCAGTGGTTTGATGGTGCCGAAATAGGGCGCCATGCGTGAAACCATGATTGAAAACAGTTTTTGGCCGAAGGGATAACGGCGAGTTTTGTGGTAGAGCGCAAGCACTTTATTAGGTTTTTGTTCTGCAGTGCTAGAAGAGTCTGTCTGGCTCATGGTCATCCTTAATAATGGTGCAAAGGGGTGTTGTTATCTTGAGCCTGTTCCAAGTTGAGCTTGGGTTGCTCTGGTCGGATGAGTGTAACATTAGGATAACAACAAATACCAGTCGGCTTAATTAAGTAAACTTCATTTCGCGGTTTTAAGTGTAACACCGTATAATTGCGGCCAATTTGTCGTGTAGCGGCAATGGCATGTTGATTTAACTACAAGGACTCACAGTGAAATATTTGCTGACGTATTTTAAGGGAATGGCCATGGGCGCTGCTGATGTTGTGCCTGGCGTTTCGGGCGGCACCATAGCGTTTATTACCGGTATTCTCGATACTTTGCTCGATAGTGTAAAACGCATTAATCCTTCCCTTTGGGGCGTAATCAAGTCGCAGGGCATAAAAGGGGCATTTGCCCATATTAATGGTGGCTTTTTAGTGAGTCTGCTGGCGGGGATCCTGACCAGTATTTTTACCTTTGCGAAGCTGATTTCTTGGTTATTGGCGGTACATCCCATCCCGATCTGGTCGTTCTTTTTTGGGCTTATTCTTATCTCTGTCGTGCATATGCTTAAGCAAGTGAGTGGTTTCACTGTGGCACGTTTAGGGTTATTTGCTCTTGGTGTGCTGGCTGCATGGGCGATTACTGTACTGAATCCGGTCGCGGTAGAAGCCAGTTACATGAATATCTTTTTCGGCGGCGCGATTGCGATTTGCGCTATGGTATTGCCGGGAATTTCAGGCAGTTTCATCTTATTATTGTTAGGGTTATATCCTGTGGTCCTCGCTGCCGCTAAAAATATTCAGCTGGATATTTTGGCCTGTTTTGCTGCTGGTGCCGTGATGGGATTACTGACGTTCAGCCATTTATTGTCGGCGCTGCTGCGTAAATACCATGATGCCACTATCGTGTTTCTAACCGGATTAATGTTAGGTACCTTAGGTAAAATTTGGCCATGGAAAGAAATCTTAACTTGGCGGACCAACTCCCACGGCGAACAAGTACCTTTGCTAGAGCAAAATATTTCCCCGCTTAATTTTGAGCAAGTAACGGGTCAGCCCTCACAACTGATGTTAGCCATTGTGTGTATGTTAGCGGCGATTGCACTGGTTTGGGGGTTAGAGAAAGTGGGCAAAAGAGATTAGCCCTTTGTTACCTCAACATCATATTCAATAAAAGCAGCGAGATACGCTGCTTTTATTTTTTTGCTCATATGCTCATCTTACTTGAATCAGGTCAGCTTTCGACTTTAGGGCAATGTCATTTTAGCCCTGTTTTGGTTACAATCACAGTTCACATTTAGCGTACTCAGTCGACGTTATGTTCCAGTTTAAACTCAGTGAGAGTTTGCAGTTACGATAAGGATATACTTGTGGATAAAAAACAGGTCTCGTGGGGCGGTGTAGCGCTGGCGATTTTTGCCTTGGGTCATGTGGTTAACTTACTCATAGATAAACAAGATTCTGATATATCGCCCGAATTAAAACAGCAAATTTCTGACACGATATTGGCTCACAGATCACCATCCGCCGCGAATAATTCATTAACGTCCATTCCGAGCAATCTTGAGGTGGCCGACGATTCTACCAAAATCCCTATGCCTGCCCAGTTAGCCCAAGTGAGTCAAATCTACAGTAATCTCAGTGCATTTGCGGCACTCAAGCAAGACGGTACTGTGGTGGCATGGGGCGATGCTGAATGTGGTGGCGATATCAATAATGCCGCAGAGCCTCTGGTTAATGTAAAAGAGTTATACGCGGCGGAGAATACCTGTGGTTTTGCGGCCTTAACCCGTGATGACAAACTTATCCCTTGGGGGATGGGGATGAAGCAAGTGCTGACAGGCGTTCGTTCTTTTGTGTTGGCAGAAGGGCTTTATGCGGCCATCAAACAAGATGGTAGCGTAGTCAGTTGGTCTAATCTGGATTCAACACCAGCCGAACTGCTCTCGGGTCAATATGCTGCGCCTGCGATGACCAATATTGATTTTGTGTTGATTAATAAAGGTGCCTTTGCTGCCTTAAAGCTGGGGGGAGCAGTAGTGACTTGGGGCGATGCCGCTTATGGTGGCGATAGTCGCCACGTGGCCTCTGAGCTTAACCATGTCGATCTGCTCTATGCCAACAATAATGCTTTTACCGCGAGGACTGCGACGGGAAAATTAGTGTCTTGGGGCGGGGTCAGCGATGATCAAAAAGGCCACGAACAACTGGCAAAACTCAGCCAATTAGCGCCTGCCGTGAAAGTTGTCAACACGGATCATGGGTTTGCGGCGCTGCTGGCGGATGGCAGCGTATATACCTGGGGTGAGGGCGAATTGACTGAGTATCACGTCGCGTTTCCAGCGCGTTTATCTACTACAAAACGCGCCAATAAAGTGATTGATATTTATGCAAATCGTGGCGCATTTGCCGCCTTAACCATCAGTCGTCAACTGCACGTATGGGGCAGTAAATTCAATGGTGCCGATACATCAGTCCTACAGGATAAGTTGCAAAAAGTGTACAAGGTTTATCCCTTTGAGGAGGGTTTTGTCGCGTTACGCAGGGATAATACGGCCATTGCTTGGGAAGGTTGGGACTTGGTAGACAAGCAACCACGCTATCAAGAAGTCACTCAGGTGAGCAAAGTGGTGACTTATGAGCGGGAGTTTGCCTTTTTAAAACAGGATGGCACTGTGGTTGATGGCCACTCTGGACCCAAAACTGAAATCACCCAAGCAACGGATATTTTCCCGACAGGCTTAGGGTTTACGGTTAAACGCCAAGATGGTTCGATTGCGGTGTGGATGGGAGGCGAGGCTGCGTTAACATTAGATAAACAAGCCGTTGATTTGAGCCAAATGCGCGACATTCGTAGTAATTTGCTCGATGCCATTGCTTTAATGGCCGATGGCACAGTGCAGGCATGGAATATGATGGGCTTTAGCGGACGAGCTGCGCAATAACAAGCGCAATCACAAGTGCAAAAATAATAAAACGAAAGGGCTAAGGTTATTTACACCTTAGCCCTTTCTATTTAGGCGAGTTTTTTCTCGCTTTAAGCTTGATTGGCTTTGATTTCCCGCAGATAGCGATAAATCGAATGCACTGAAATCCCCAATCGAGTGGCCGCGACTTGGGCACTGTCCTTGAGTTCGAAAATCCCTAACTCATGCAATTGATTGACGATTTCGCGACTCTTTTGTGAAGGTGAAATCGCGGGATTCGCGCGAACCTCATGGTTCACACTGTCGATAGTGCTATGGAGCGCTTCATCGATATTGCGGGCAAACACCTCGGGCGAGCTGGTCAGTTCGCTGCCAAGGAGTTGCTCTGGCATCATAGTGCGCAGTACTGATTGCAGTGGTGCATCCATGTCGCTGTTAATACACAGTAACCCTATGGGTTGATTTTTACTGTTACGGATCACCGTCGTAATTGATCTTAGCGTCTTACCATTGGCACATTTAGTCAGGTAAGAGTTGGAAATATCCTGACCGGTTTTGAGCTTGAGCAAGGCAAGGTTGGTTATTGGAGCTCCGACTTCACGGCCTGTGACATGGCCATTGGCAATTTTGACCACAGACGGATGTTTCGCATCTAGGCTGTGCAATACCACTTCTGTGTGTTGACCATACATGGCAGCGATGCCATCGACGATATTTTCGATGGATTTCAGAATATCCAGATCACTTTGCGTTAAATCTTGCAGTTTCACAATTTCAACCTTTAGTTATTAACCCGCCAATATTCAGCGGGTTAAAATCATCATGCCGACATAATATCGATAATAGTGACATCTGTGGATGACATGCCATTGAGGATCATTTTGCCAATGTTTTTAATGGTTTTCTCTACATCGGTAGCAATAATACCTTGGCCTGAGACATTGTGACTACTGAGCGCCATCAAAAATGAGCGCACGGCCGCACTGGATGAAGTGCTAACCTTCATGGCGCAGGACGCTTTAGCGCCGTCACACACCATGCCAGAGCTGTCGCTGATCACGTTTTGAATCGCGAAACAGGATTGTTCGAACGAGCCACCAGCTAAATACACCATGGCCATAGAAGCTGCTGCGCTGGTGACTGTATTGCCACAAAATGCCGACAGTGGTGGGTAATGGGACTTGATATAAATCGCCCCTAGATGGCTCATAATCAAGGCGCGGGCGAGTTTCTCTTCCGAAACCTTATAGCATTGTGCCGTCAATACCACAGGGATAGTTGCCGCTATGCCTTGATTACCACTACCAAGATTGCTCATGGCGGGCAAGTTCGCCCCGCCCATGCGAGCATCGGATGCTGCAGCAGTTAACATGACGATTTTATTCAGTAAGTCTTCACCGATAATGCCGGCGGCTATGCCGCTTTTCATGGTGCGGCCGACTTCAAGCCCATAGGGATTCGCCATGCCTTCATCGGATAATTTGCCGTTTAGCTCAGAGGCTTCGAGGATGAATTTGATCTCTTCGAAGGGGACTTCTTGGGCGAAGCGATAAATGGACTCGATAGTGATATCCACGCCTTCACAGATGGAACCAGTGGCTTTAGCTTGCGTGCTATCGACACTAAAGACGGATTCGCCGTTGAGGCACTTTTCGGCAATAAGCGTATGGCCACCACAGATTTTTACTAAGGCTTCGCGGTCGCCTTTTTTAGCGATGACACAACAATAGATAAATTCTGCTGTTTCGGTGCGCTCGACCGTCACCTTGCCCGCATCGATAAGGGCCTGTGCTCTGGCGACTTGTTCTGGCGTGATCACGGCCAATACTTCTAAGCCCGCATCAGGATTACCCGCAATGGCGCCTGCTGCAGCGGCAATTGCCAGACCGATTTTGCCAGTGCCAGGTACAAACACGCCCATAGAGTTTTTATAAAGATTGTCAGACACTTGTACTGCTATTGAATCGGGTTCAACACCCAGCAAGGCGCGGGCGACGGCGGCGGCGTAAGCGGCGGCGATGGGCTCTGTGCAGCCTAATGCGGGCTTAACCACTTGTTTAATGATTTGAATATACTGCTGCCATTGGGGTTTCATGAGCTTACAACCTTATGTTAATGCTTAGATTTTAACGTGTGCTATCGCTTCAACTTCTACTTTAACGCCCAGCGGAAGGTCCTTCACTGCAAAACAGCTACGAGCTGGGCAGTCGGTTTTAAAATAGGTTTTATACACTTCGTTAAAGGCGGCAAAGTCACTGATCTCTGCAAGATAACAAGTGGTTTTAAGAATCGTTTCTAAGCTGCCACCACCCGCTTCGAGCACGTATTTGAGATTCTCTAATGATTGAATCGATTGCTCAGTAATTCCACCGTCAACTACGCTGCCTTTCTTTTTACAAACAGGGAGTTGGCCAGAGGTAAAAATGAGGTTGCCATAGGCTGTGCCATGGGAATAAGGGCCAATGGCCGCGGGAGCACGTTCTGCGTGAATAATGGTTTTCATTGTCTCTCCAACTTGCAAATAAAATTGAATGCCTAGGTCGGCGTATGTGCAACATTATTTGTATTTTTATGTTTTATTGCAATTATTTTTTAATGAATTTCATTTGTCACTGCAGTTTGTGCGCTATTTATCTCGTTTTCAGTCAAGTTGTGAGCTTTAACTCTTTGTTCAACAATAGTTGAGTATTTTGATTGCTGAGTTCGTTTTGTTCAAATATATTTGCACAAAATAATACCAACTAGGTAAAGGTGAAATGATGGATGCAACAATTACTGCTGCACAGTGGAAAGCAGATACCCGCTTCGATAGTACGGATTGGGGCTGGATTATCATGAGTATCGGAATGGCGATTGGCGCGGGGATCGTATTCTTGCCTGTGCAGGTCGGTTTGATGGGGTTATGGGTTTTCTTACTGTCTGGCATTATTGGCTATCCTGCCATGTATATGTTCCAACGGTTGTTTATCAATACCTTAGCAGAATCTCCAGAATGTAAGGATTACCCGAGTGTGATTTCGGGTTACTTAGGTAAAAACTGGGGTATGTTGTTGGGTGGTTTGTATTTCATCATGCTGGTCATTTGGGTGTTCGTTTATTCAACGGCCATTACAAACGACAGTGCTTCATTTTTGCAAAGTTTTGGGGTCACTAAAGCGTTATTGTCAGAAAATCCTTTCTATGGTTTAGCCTTGATCTGCGGTCTTGTTGCTTTAGCCTCCCGCGGTGAGAATCTTTTGTTTAAGATCTCTACTTTTATGGTACTGACTAAGTTGGGCGTTGTCGCCGTGCTAGGGTTATTGATGGTGGATAAATGGGATATCAATAATATCGGCGCTATCCCAGCCACGGGAGATTGGTTAAAAGATGCGGTCGTTATGCTGCCCTTTACGCTAACATCGATTCTGTTTATTCAAAGTTTAAGCCCTATGGTGATTTCATACCGTTCGCGGGAAAAATCCCTTGCGGTAGCGCGCTTTAAAGCGATGCGCGCAATGAATATTGCCTTTGGAGTCTTGTTTGTCGTGGTGTTTTTCTATGCAGTGTCATTCACGCTGGCAATGGGTCATGATCAAGCCGTGCGTGCATCGGAAGAAAATATCTCGGCTCTTGCTATGGTTGCCCAAGGTATGCAGGGACAAACACTGAAATTGCTGAGTTTAACCTTGAATATTTTTGCGGTGATGACGGCTTACTTTGGCGTATATCTTGGTTTTAGGGAAGCTTGCCAAGGTTTGACCATGAACATGCTGCGCCGTTATATGCCTGAAGATCGTATCAACAAAAAGCTTGTGGGTTACGGCATTATGATTTTTACCATTCTATTATCTTGGGGCGCGATTGTGTTGAATGCGCCAGTGCTGAGCTTTACGTCGATTTGTAGTCCAATTTTTGGTTTAGTCGGTTGTTTGATCCCCGCTTATTTAGTGTACCAAGTACCTGCATTACATAAGTACAAGGGCGTGTCGCTGTATATCATTATTATCACAGGCTTATTGCTGTGCGTATCCCCCTTCTTAGCGTTTAGTTAACACGGATAAAGTGGTACAAAAGATAAGCTTTAAGGAATTAAAAACCGGTATTAAGTGTAAACTCAATACCGGTTTTCTATGTTGAGCAATCATTTCGATAATGCTCTATGGTCAAAGTTTGAATTGAGATGTGGCGTTTTTCAGTTCATCGGCAAAATCGACTAATCCCTCAGAAACATTGCGAACCTGCGACAGAATTTGCAATGTCTGTTCAAATGAAGCATTCATATTGACGACGTTATCGACCACTTGAGAAGCAACCGAGGCTTGCTCTTCCGTTGCCGAGGCAATGTGAGTATTCATACTATTGATACTGACAATCTGCTGTTGAATTGATTTCAGTGCACTCCCTGTATTTTGAGCATTGGTTTCATTTTCCGATGACTTCGACATCGCCACATTCATGGTATTGACCGAGGAAATGGCCGCCGTTTTAAGGTTTTGTAACACATGGCGAATTTCAGTGGTTGCATCGGCTGTTTTAGAGGCAAGGGCGCGGACCTCATCAGCGACTACGGCAAAGCCTCGTCCTTGCTCACCCGCGCGGGCGGCTTCGATGGCGGCATTAAGTGCCAACAGGTTGGTTTGCTCGGCAATAGAGGTAATCACATTTAAGATAGAAGTGACATTTTCAGTATCTCTAGCGAGCTCGTTGATCGAGTTAGAAGCCGCCTGAATTCCTGTATTTAATTGCTGTGAAATATCGATTGTGCGCTGAACGACTGTCATACCTTGCATCGCTTCTTTCTCCGCGACCTGTGCTGCACTGGCGGCTTGGCGGGCATTTTGCGAGATTTCGATGACAGAGTGACGCATGTCTTCCATTGAGACTTGTACTGCGCTGGCATCATGGCTTTGCCGCTGGGTGGCATGCGTCGCATCTTCCATGCGCTGTTTGAGTGAGCGCGAGCTATCAAGTAAGGGATCGGTAACATTCACCACCCTTCGAATAGAATCTCCGAGCAAGCGAAGAAATCGATTGAAGTTACTTGATACTTGGCCGAGTTCATCGCTACCAGATACTTTGAGCTGATGACTAAGATCGCCTTTTCCATCGGCCAGCTCACTCAGTGACTGGGCGACATTACGCGCAGATGAGCTGATAGCGCGTGCTATGGCAATAGTGACAATCAACATCACGATCAGCAAAGCGATGCCGATGGAGAGGGTGAGCCACAAACTTTGCGCAGATCTGTCGCCAGCTTCTTTTATCGATTGTTTAAATTCGAGTACTTTGCTTTGTTTGTAATCTTGTATTTCATTAAGTACAGCTTCATAGGCTTGGGATTTTTCTTGGCTGATCTGGCCAATGTTTGCCATATCAATCGTACCCGCCAACATGCCTTTAGCCAGCTTAATCGTCATGTCGTTATAGCGGGTTAATTTAGCGGATAGATTGCTGAGTTTATTGGCTTGTGAGGGATCGACACTATCTAATTGTTGTAGGTTTTTACGTAAAGATTCATACATAGTACCTGCATTTGTTAACAGGTCTTCGTCGGCAAAAGAAACCGATTGAGTGTAAAGTTCATCGAGTCGTTGGATAAAAAACACGTTTTGATTGGCGAGTTCAACTCTTTGGTAAACTTGCTGCTCCATATAATTAAGTGTGGTGCGATTTTTATTTATGGAGATGACACTAATGCTTAAGTTTAAAGCGAAAATGATGACAGCTAAAATAAATATCGCGATAACTTTTTTAAAAATAGAAATATCATTAAAGAAATTCATCCCTTGCCCCCAAGTTGTGCCGAGCTTGAGCTCGGCACTCCAATCTAAAACTCGGCAATAACTTTTACCGAATCATTGGCCTCACTACTATCAATATAGCCAATAATATTGGGGTTCGATGCAACTAATTTTATCATCTCCGCCCCACTAGTGACTTCCTTGGGTGGCGTTCCTTTGCCTGTAAATACTTTTTGTGACCAATATGACTTAAGTTGGCTGGATGACTTGCCCAGCACTTTAGTATCAAAGGTTTCCCTTAAGGGCATAGCACTGTCAAGATTGACTGGCACGGCCTGCGCTCCACCAGGAAAGGTCTTTGTTTTCCCTAGAAAAATATTTTCAATAACCTTTTGGTCGACAGTGTCTGCATTACTGGGATGAACGATGACAACCATACCAGCAAATAGTGGCATTGAGACTAAGCTGAGTAGGATTAAGCAAAGTAACTTATTCATTTCTCTCTCCTAAAATACTAAGTCAATGCCAAGACTGATGGATTTCGAATCCCCTGCGACTTTCATACCTGGGCCACCGTCATCTTTAACGTGATCATACTGAATTTTAAAGGCCGCCGAAGGATGGAAATCCCAACGTATACCTGCAGAACTTGTATGGTGAACTTCACCGCCTTCACCATCATTGAAGTCCGAATAGGAAATGTAAGGCATCACTGAATCGATACGATAGCCGAACGAGAGAAGATAAGTATCTAGATTACTCCCATCGAGATCTAAGCGGTTAAGCTCAGATAAAAAAAGGAAATTCTCATAATCTATATTAACGGATAGGCCATAAAACTTACCCGTACGTTGGTTGCTACCATTCCATTCCTGCTGAATACCACCAATATAACGTTCGTTAGTGTATTGCATATGCGTGAGGCGAATATCTAACCAATCTTTATTGAATTGAACAACAATACCGCCTATATCCTTCCATACTTCTCGGGTATTTTCGAGGAAGAAAAAATCAGATAAAAGCTTATTAGGTTCGCTATCTTCGCTACCGTAATAAACTTGTCCAGACATAGTCCAGTCGCCAATTAAATAGTTATATAAGGCGCTGACACCTGTGTAGTTAAATATTTGCCATGTGTAATTATCTGCGGGTGGACGTATCCAAGGATAAGCATATCCAACATCAAAAAAGTCACTGTAATAGTAGAGCGGTAAGCGTTTTTTACCTCCTTGTACTGTCCAATGATCATTGATCTCATAGGACAGATAAGCCCATTCAAAACTTGCCGAAAAGTCATCAGCCCCGCGGGAAACAACCTGTGCCGTGGCAGATAAACCTTCGAGTAAATCCGCTGAGAATTGAATACCAAATAAGGTATCGGGTTTGAAACTAATATCTTCATCATAGGCGCCAACGAGTGGATAGTCGGCGAGAAAGGTGGGGCCTAAATCAAACTCTGCAACGCCCGAACCTTCGAGAACTTGACCAGCAACAACTGAGGCAAAACCTGAAATGTTGACTTCTGCATAAGCGGTGGAGCTGAGCAAAAGTGAGCAAAGACCTAATGAAAGCTTATGTTTCATAAAAAAGCCCTTTAAGTGAGTATATTCGTTTTTAAGCCTAGAACAGGTACAAACATACGCAAACTTTTATTAAACATTTTTGCAACATGGTGGTTTTGCTCTCATTTTGAAAGATAAGTTTGATATTTTATGAGTAAAAAGCGTTAGGTAATTCGAGCTAACTTAAGTCAAAACTGTAAGTTCAATATTCTAAATTTGGAATGATTACTCAGCCATACCATTAAACTGTTCAGGTGAGACTGTGTTCTCCCTGAAAATTGTTTCGAAAATTCGCCAAAGAATATTATTGATTTTGCTAAATGAGAGACTCAAAGCTTGAGTGAAAAGTGGTGAGATAATTATTTTTATTAACAATATTAGCCAAAGCTAAATATGGTTGTTATTTAGCCTTTAGATTATAAAAATAACGCAATTGATACTTTTTTATTAAACTAAAATTGGGCTTTTTACATAAAAATGCTCTAAATCTATCATTGATTATGCTTGTTAAGTCAACGTCGATATTTATTCCATTTTCATGTGTATGCCAACGCTGTAGCATATTTTACTGAGTCTTTTTCTCCGATGTAGTGGTTTTATACTGTATGGTTAGCAGCTTGATTGCTGCACAGTGCTATAGCACCTATAATCTTGCTCTCTTATGTTGAGTTTCTCTTCTTCCTAAACATGATCCAATAAAAGGAATGTCATAATGCAAAGACGCAATTTTTTAAAAAGTGCGGCTATTTTGTCGACTGCGGGTTTTATCACGCCAGTACTGGCATCTTCCTCTAAATCGAGTGTCGTTGAACATGGCTCAAGCGATGGACGCCGCCGTTTTACCTTAATCAATACTTACCATCTTATTGCCCCAGAAGGGTCTGAGGGTGTGGTTAAGTTGTGGATCCCTTTGCCCGAAGACACGCAATTCCAATTGGTGAGTCAGCTGAATTTTACGGGTAGTTTTAAAGACGCCTATATCAGCTCAAACAACAGTTATGGCGCCAAAACCCTGTTTGCGACTTGGCCCGATGCCAAAGCGAACATGACAATAACGGTTGAGCTTGATATTGAAACGATAGATTGGGAACCCGTTAAAAGCGGTGCCTTAACCCATTACCGCACCCCAGAGCAGATACATTATCCTGCAGATGTTGAACGTTATTTGCTGCCGACTAAACACATGCCGCTTAATGGTATTGTGAAGCAAACAGCAGATAAGATCGTTGGTAGCGAGACTGAACCACTGAAGCAAGCACGACTGATTTATCTTTGGGTTAGCGCTAATATGTTTCGCGATAATAGCGTGATTGGCTGTGGTACGGGTGATGTAGCAAGTATCCTCGAAAGTGGCAAGTTAGGCGGTAAGTGTACTGATATTAACTCAGTATTTGTGGCGCTAATGCGCGCAGTGGGGATCCCTGCCCGTGAGATGTTTGGGATTCGCTTAGGTCAGGCGATCAAGATGGGCGAATACTCTAAAAAGGCCTTTGGTAGTGCCGATGACAAAGGGGTTGCCGATGTCAGTGGTGGTCAACATTGTCGCGCTATGTTCTATTTAGCGGGTTATGGTTGGTTGCCAGCCGATCCTGCTGATGTGACAAAAATGCGTTTGACGGAGAAAAAGGAACACAACGATCCCGCAGTTCAGGCCGTGAATGATTACCTCTTTGGCAATTGGGAAATGAACTGGGTTGGCTTTAACTATGGCCGTGACTTTGATTTATTCCCTACAGCCGAACAGACACCCCTGAATAACTTTGGCTACCCTTATGCCGAAGTTGATGGCGATCCCGTGAACTATTATGAGCCTAAAGTGTTTGCCTATGACTACCAGTCAACCGAACAACGCTAAGGGCCTCTTAGCGACTATGGCCGCCGCAGTGCTTGCTGCGGTTGCTTCAAGCCTATGCTGTATTGCACCGCTTATTTATCTGGTGTTCGGGGTGTCGGCCGCAAGTCTATCGGGGATTGAGCAACTTAGCTGGCTGCAAGTACCCATGTTGATACTGTCGTCTGGGCTGATTCTGATGGGATTTTGGCGGCTCTATTTTGCTAAAAAGCCACTGTGTACCGCGACGTTGAGTCGTACTCAGATGCTGTGGCTGTACTGGTTAACTGTACCTGTTGTGCTGGCATTTCAGTCATATCCTTTTGTATTACCTTGGTTATTAGAGGTGCTTGAATGAAGTTAGTGTTATTTCTCGCCTTAAGTCTGTGTTCAGCGTCGAGCTGGGCGGCAAACGTGCTTGTCACCTTAGATGTTAAGGGCATGACTTGTCCGCTGTGTGTCACTGTCGTGAATAAAGCGCTGCGTAAAACCGATGGGGTGATTAAGGCTAAGGCTTCGTTAAAAACTGAGCAAGCCTTAGTGACAGTGCCAGAGGATTTTAATCTAGATAGTTTGCTTAAGGCTGTCGACGAAACTGGGTATAAGGGCAGTATTAATAAGGTAGAAAAACAATCCTAAGCGTTGGTGTCTTTAGTAACAGATTGAGCGACATTATAAAATATCAGTCTAGTTTTAAATGATTAGACTGATATTTCACCGAGAAAATACACTCTGTATCCCACTTGTTACTTCCTTCACTGCCAAATTTTTCCTTTGCGGGTCATTTCTTCGTTAGCTGTAATACACCTCGGGCTCGATACGACGTTGCCGCTCTTCATTTTTCTCCGATGATTCCTTAATCAGATCCAATTTTTGCGCTTGCAGTAATTCTAGTTGCTTGGCTTTTTGTTCTTCAGATAGATTTTCATCGGCTGCAACCTTCGCCATTTCTTCATCTATCTTATTAATTTTATCCCTATCGACTCCTGTACGGTTATCTAAAATAGCCTGCATGGCTTTGTCCAACCTGTTGATGCTTTTGTCTGGTTCAGGCGTGCCTGCAATGGCTTGCAGATTACCCGTGTAGCCTTGTTTAGCGTTAGGGGCCAGATGGCTATAGGTATCGGCAGTCGTTACCGATGCTGCAGAGGAGAGCGTTACAGTATCTTGGCTTATTGATGATGTTAGATTCGTCGCCGTCATTGAATTTGCACGAGTTCCTAGGCCATTTGTGCTCGGCTCGACTTGCTTGAGTGGCACATTGGCATAACTTTTCGCAAAGGTATTGGTATAACTATTAGGGTTAATTGTGCTCATATCCGACTCCTTTATATATGAATCTGTCCCTTGGCCACCAGCGGTTTAAAATGTTGAGCGGTTAACTAATGGGTGTTGCTGGACGTTTCAATATTATCTGATGACAACTTTGCAATTTGAATTAGCAAGTTATAGGCCAAGTTAGGTTTATTTGTGGTTGATTTATCAGGAGTCACTGTTAAACGATACTTTTAAAAAATATTTATACAAAAACTTGATCCTTGTACAACTATGGTCCGTAATTAAAGGCATAGTGATACAAGGAGTCTACTTATGTACAAGTTTAACCCGCAGCGAATTCAGATTGGGATCAGCGCTTGTCTATTGGGGGAGAAGGTTCGTTTTGATGGCGGACATAAAAATTCGACCTATTGTAATCAAGAGATTAAGCAATTTTTCGATTATGTGCCTATCTGTCCAGAAATAGCGATTGGCTTAGGTGCGCCCCGTAAAAGTATCCGACTAGTCCGTGATGGGGAAACCATCTTAGTTCAGAG
This sequence comes from Shewanella sp. NKUCC06_TVS, assembly GCF_019345515.1. Classification (NCBI taxonomy): domain Bacteria; kingdom Pseudomonadati; phylum Pseudomonadota; class Gammaproteobacteria; order Alteromonadales; family Shewanellaceae; genus Shewanella; species Shewanella sp. NKUCC06_TVS. The sequence continues at coordinate 162,180 of NZ_JAHKQX010000009.1, forward strand.
TGGTGACGGTAGCTTAGATGTGACCGATAAGCTCAATGAATACAGCGAAAACAAGGTTGAAGAGCTCGATTTCCTCGGAGGATACTTACTTTGCGCTAAGTCGCCAACCTGCGGCATGGAGCGGGTAACAGAGTATAAAATTGGCACTAACAATGGTTCTAAGTCTGGCATTGGTGTATTTGCTCGCAAGTTGATGGAACGGTATCCACTATTGCCCGTGGAAGAAGAAGGCCGCTTGCATGACATGGTGCTGCGGGAGAACTTTTTCACCCGCGTTTATGCCTATCACGATTGGCACCTGATGAAACATGAAGGGCTGACTAAGCATAAGTTAGTGAAGTTTCATTCCCGCTATAAATACCTATTAATGGCACACAGCCCGACATGGTATCGCGAGCTTGGGCCGATAGTGGCCAATATTGAGGATCTTGAGCAAAGCGCGACCCGCTACTTTGAAGGCTTTATGACGGCGCTGAAAATTAATGCGACCCGTAAAAATCATACCAGTACGCTGCAGCATATTCAGGGTTACTTTAAAAAGCATTTGAGCAAAGAGCAAAAGATAGAACTGTCTGAAGCGATTATGAAATATCGCCAAGGTCTATTGCCGTTATTAGTACCTATCACGCTCATTAACCATTATTTACGCGAATTTCCAACACCTTATATTGAAGAGCAAGTGTACTTAAACCCTCATCCTGAGGCGTTAAAGCTGCGCTATGCCTATTAACGTTTATCTAATCGCATTCAGTTGATTTTAGCTTTTGATTTAGTGAGTTATTACTGAAATATGAAACAAACTATAGAGAACACGGCCCACACAGAACCCAATGGTGAGATATTACTCCCCATCGGTGAAGTGTCGGCCTTAACGGGCGTGAATGCCGTGACCTTAAGGGCATGGCAGCGCCGTTTTGGTTTAGTGATCCCTGCACGTACACCCAAGGGACACAGATTATATACGAGCGAAAATATCCAAGAAATCCATGAGATTAATGCATGGCTAGCTAAAGGTGTTGCGATCAGTAAGGTTAAACCTTTGCTGATGAGTGCTGCTAAATCTTCATTTACAGAAATAGTTCAAACTCAAGCCATTGATTTATGGTGCGAGCAAGTCACTGCGCTCAATACGGCATTATTCGATTTCAATCAGCACAAATTACAGCAGATATTAGATGATGCATTTGGCTTATATCCTTTCCAATTGGTGAAAGAAAAGTTGCTACAACCTTGGCTTAATCAACTCGAGGACTTAGTGAATGAGCGGCTTGATGCCGAGTTAATTATTGCTTGGTTAAAGAGCGAGTTACTTAACCGAGTGGGTGGACGTCATGCCTTTAATGGACAGGCCGTGACGGCGAGAATCGCTGTGGTGAGTCTATCCCGTGGGGTACATACCTCGCTTAATTCCACCCGCACTAACATTTTGTTTTCTCTACTTCTATCGCTCGAGTTAGCGTCGCTGCGGGTATCGGTTATTGATCTTGGCGAGCAAGCCATGGGCAGTTTACCTTTGCTGCGAGGCAGGCTTAACGTCGATGCACTTTTGCTTATTCCCGACTCAAATCATTCGGGTTCTGAACAGACTGAAATGCTGACTGTATTGGAACAAATGACTTTCCCATGCTGGTTTATGGGTCCTTTTGCGCCAACGTTAAGCTCTTTATCTGCTTTTTTGGCGTCTTCGACGACGGACTTGATTGGAAAAATGTCATCTCGTTTAGCGGGGAAGGTGAATAGAAGCCTTAAGTACAGTGGAAAGATGAATACCGTGAATCAAAGCGAGCAGATAAATAGCGAGAAAAACAATGACATTAGCTAACGATTCAATGCCAATAGATTCAATTCCAATAAAAGTGCAGGGCAATAATGCGCTGATGTGGTTTCGCCAAGATTTACGCCTTGCCGATAATCAGGCATTAACCGCCGCTTGCGATTGGGCGCGGGAGAATGGCGTGGCACTTAAGGCCATTTACATTGCTACGCCAGCTCAGTGGCAGCGCCATGACGTTGCGCCCATTCAGTTGGATTTTATCGAACGTCATATCAATTTACTTGCCCAAGGACTGGCGAGTCTTGGTATTGGATTCGAGTTAATTCAGTTAGATACCTTTGCTGATGTACCTGAGTTTATCGGTCACTATTGCCAGCAACTGGGGATTGGTCGAGTGTTTGCTGGTCGCGAGCCTGAGATTAACGAGCAACAGCGCGACCAAGCCTGTATTCAATCGGGGATTCCTCTGGTGTTAACCGATGAGCATTGTTTGCTTAAGCCGGGCACTGTGCTGAATTTGTCCGGCGACATGTACAAGGTTTTCACTCCTTTTAGCCGTAAGTGGCGAGAAATTGCCGCCCGCTATGCCATTTTGCCGCTTCCTGTTCCGGCGCCACTTGGACCTGTGTTGGCCGAGCCAAAGCCGCTTTTGTTTAACAATGTCACTAAAGTGTCGAGTGAACTTTGGGCTGCGGGAGAAGGGCAGGCAAAGCGTTTGCTCTCGGCATTTATTCAGCAGAAAGTGCAGGATTATAAGCAAGATAGGGATTTCCCCGCCATTGATGGTACTAGCTCAATTTCACCTTATCTTGCCATTGGTGTGGTGAGCCCAAGACAATGCGTTGCCGCGCTGCTGCATCAATTCCCTGAGGTGATTGTCGACGACACTAGCCCTGCTCGTACTTGGTTAAATGAGCTTACTTGGCGTGAGTTTTACCGTCACTTGCTGGTGGCATTTCCCGGTTTATCTAAGAATCACAATTTCAATCGTCAAGCCGACCATGTGCAGTGGCGCAATAACCCGCAGGAGTTTGCTGCTTGGTGTGAAGGTCGTACTGGCTATCCGATTGTGGATGCGGCTATGCGCCAACTCAATCAAACGGGTTGGATGCACAATCGGCTGCGTATGGTGGTGGCGAGTTTCCTGACTAAACATCTGCTGATTGACTGGCGCTGGGGCGAGCGCTATTTCTGCCAAAAACTGATTGATGGTGACTTAGCCGCGAATAATGGCGGCTGGCAGTGGTCTGCGGGTTGTGGCTGCGATGCTCAGCCTTATTTCCGTATTTTTAATCCTATAAGCCAGAGTGAAAAGTTTGATCCAGATGGCAGCTTTATCCGTAAGTATTTACCAGAGCTCGCATCTTGGGGAATTAAGCAATTACATCAACCCAGTACAGCGCAGACACCGTCCTTGTTTGAACAGCCGTTATTCAACACTAAAACGGCTTATCCAAGTGCGATTGTCGAGCACAGTGCAGCAAGAGCAAGGGCATTAACAGTATTAAGCGTATTGAAAAAGGCCACGGCCCAATAAATAGGATCAGGAGCAATAACAAGATGATAAACCAAGCGACGACTGAGACTAATACGCTTGTTGATGATTTTATTCAGCTTTATCAAGCTTTGAATAAAGATAACTTGCATCTGTTAGGTCGGGTTTACGACGACAGTATTAGTTTTACCGATCCTATGCATCAAATCACAGGGCTAGCGTCGTTAACTCAGTACTTCGCGAAGTTATATAAGAATGTTAAGCATATTCAGTTTGAGATTAAAGAAGTGCAGCAGGATGCGAACCAAGCCGCGCTGTTTTGGCAGATGGAATATAGCCACCCTAAGTTGAATAAAGGCGGACTTATCCGTGTTGATGGCATGAGCCAACTTAAATTCAACGACAAGATTTATTTTCACAGGGATTACTTCGACTTAGGGCAAATGTTGTATGAGCATTTGCCTTGTATGGGCGGCCTTATCCGCTTACTCAAAGACAGGGCGGCAAAGTAATGGACGCTGTTAAGCCGATGAAAATAAATACAGTGCTGATTACAGGTGCAAGCTCAGGCATTGGATTGCAACTGGCGCAAGACTATTTAGCTTTAGGTTGGTACGTCATTGCCTGTGGCCGCTCGCTGCAAAGGTTAGAGGCGTTAGCCTTGAATGAACTCGTCGGTGCTACGTTGTTAATCTTCGATATATCCCAGCGCGACCAAGTTCAACAAGCTGGCCAAAATGTAGCTGAGCTATTGGCGAAAACAGATTCTCAGCTCGATTTGGTCATTTTGAATGCGGGCAGTTGTGAATATATTGATGATGCTAAGGCTTTCGATGATGTGTTGTTCGAGCGCGTTATCCATACCAATCTAATTGCAATGGGATATTGCCTCGGGGCATTTTTACCTTTAATGCCAAGGGGTTCACGTATTGGCTTAATGAGTTCTAGTGCTATTTATTTACCTTTCCCTCGCGCTGAAGCTTACGGCGCCTCTAAAGCCGGTGTGCAGTATTTAGCCTCGAGTCTCGCGCTCGATCTTGCCAAGAACGACATAGGCGTGAGCTTGATTTGCCCGGGTTTTGTGGCGACACCACTGACCGCAAAAAATGATTTTTCTATGCCAATGCAAGTGAGTGTTCAAACCGCTTCTAAGGCGATACGTAATGGGCTGAAAGGTGGCAAGCGCGAGATCCATTTTCCGCGACGCTTTACTTATCTATTGAAGTTGATGTCGTTTTTACCTGCCTTTGTGTGGCAAAAAATGATTGCAAACGATACTCAAGCCAAGCCGCTAAAGGACAAGAGTTTATGAAAAATATCGCCATCGTCGGCACCGGCATTTCTGGATTAACCTGCGGCCATCTATTAAGCGAGTCGCACAGGGTTACAGTGTTTGAGGCCAATGACTATATCGGCGGCCACACGGCGACAGTCGATGTGGAGCATCAAGGGCAAACCTACGCTATAGACACAGGTTTCATCGTGTTTAATGACAGAACCTATCCACGATTTGAACGTTTATTAGCTCGCCTTAATGTCACCATATTACCGACGGAGATGAGTTTTAGCGTGCACAATGCTCTGACTGGGCTTGAATACAACGGCCACAATTTAGGCAGTTTGTTTGCCCAAAAGCGTAACCTCCTGAATCCACGCTTTTGGGCCTTTTTAAAAGAAATTTTGCGCTTCAATAAAGGCTGTAAGGCACTCTATCAACAGGATATTTATCCCGAAGGTAACTTAGGTGATTATTTAGACAATGAACACTTCTCACCATTTTTCGCTGAGCATTACATTTTGCCCATGGGCGCGGCGATTTGGTCTTCGAGCATAGAAGATATGCGTTCGTTTTCGTTGAAGTTTTTTATTCGTTTCTTTCAGCACCATGGCTTATTAAATGTCAGTGATAGACCCCAGTGGTATGTGCTAAAGGGGGGCTCGCGTAGCTATATTCCTGATCTTATTGCGCCCTTTAAAGACAATATCCGCCTTAACTCACCCGTGACAGGTATTGAGCGCCATGGCCATGGGGTGAAGTTACAAGTCCACGGTGAATGGTTGGAATTTGATGAGGTGATTTTAGCCTGTCATAGCGACCAAGCACTGCGGATGTTAAACGATCCCACGCCAACAGAACGCGCCATTTTAGGCGATCTCAGCTACCAGAATAACGATGTGGTGCTGCACATGGATACGCGTATTTTACCGAAGCGAAAAGCCGCTTGGGCGAGTTGGAACTATCGATTAGATGGTAACCTAAAACGTCCAGCGTCAGTGACTTACAACATGAACATACTGCAACAGTTGCCAGCCAATGCGCCGACCTTTTGTGTCACCTTGAATCAGTCAGAGTTGATTGATGAGTCGAAAGTGATACGCCGCTTCAATTATGCCCACCCAGTGTTTAACGAAGCCAGTCTTAAGGCTCAGGGCCGCCGTGAGGAAATATCCGGGCAAAATCATACCCATTTTGCTGGCGCCTATTGGCACAATGGTTTCCATGAAGATGGCGTTCGCAGTGCACTTGATGTGTGTGCCCATTTTGGTGTCAGCCTATGACAGGTCTAAATATGACAGAGCTCAATAGCGGTATTTATTACGGCACTGTATCCCACAGCCGTTTTACGCCGATTAAACATAGCTTTAGTTATGCCATGGCGCTGTTGGCGATTGATTTAGATGAAGTCGATAAGATAAGTGCCATGGGGCGAGTTTTTGCCAGCCAGCGCCGCGCTTTATTGAGATTCAATCCTAAAGACTATTTAACTTCTTTTACGACTACATCCAATGACAGCGGTGAAGTGGCTGTTGTCGATCCGAGCGCCGCTGCACTTAAGAGTCGCGTATTGACTCAAGTGGCAGCGTTAGGCGCAGATAAACTGTGCGATCGAGTTTTGTTTGTGGGTCAGATCCGCCATTTTGGCGTGTATTTTAGCCCAGTAAATTTCTACTTTTGTTATCAAGATCAAACGCCTTTATACATGTTGGCCGAAGTGAGTAACACGCCTTGGGATCAGCGCCATTGCTATTTAGTCGATTTAGCCGCGCCAAAACCTTCTGACAAAGTGTTTCACGTGTCTCCCTTTATGACTCTCGATATGCGTTATCTCTGGCATGTGTCTGCGCCGAGTGAAGACTTAAACATCGGTATTGAAAACAAGTCGATGCAAGAGAATGGCAAAAAACTGTTTAATGCCAATTTAGTGATGAAACGCCAACCGATCACGGCGGCCAATTTACGGACGCTTTTGTTTCGCTTCCCTTTTATGACTCTCAAGATCTTCTTCGGGATTTATTGGCAAGCGCTAAAACTCTTTTTTAAACGTGTGCCCTTTGTGCCGCATCCAGCTCAGATGGAGAAATAACATGGAAAATACGGCTTCGCAAACCTCAGTCACCACAGGGAAACTGCCCGACAGTATTGCGCGTAAAGTCTTGCTTAAGGCGCTGGAAAGTCTCCCACATGGCTGCTTGACCTTGGTTGAGGGCGACAAGAGTTATCGTTTTGGTGAGAGTCATACCGACTTGCACGCTACGCTTGTGGTTAAACACCCGAGTTTTTATCGTCAAATCATGCTTTCAGGCTCCATTGGTGCGGGTGAAGGTTATATTCAAGGCCATTGGACGAGCCCTGATCTCACCAAAGTCGTACAACTGTTTGCCCGTAATTTAGCCTTACTCGATAAGATTGAAGCCAAATTCTCTTGGTTAACTGGCACGATAAACCGTGTGAAGCATGTGCTGAATCGCAATTCTCAAGAGGGCTCAAAGCGGAATATTCTCGCCCACTATGATTTGGGTAATGCTATGTATGAGCAATTCCTCGACCGTGAAATGTTGTATTCGAGCGCGCTTTATCCCCATGAGGAAGCGAGTTTGCAGGAAGCGCAGTTGTTTAAGCTGATGACTATTTGTGAGCGGCTGGATTTACAGCCGGGTCAAACCTTGCTTGAGATTGGTACTGGCTGGGGCGCGCTGGCTATTTATGCGGCTAAGCATTATGGCGTGCACGTGACAACAACAACGATTTCAGATGCGCAATACGCCTATACCAAAGCCCGTGTCGAACGCGAAGGGCTAAGCGATAAAGTGACGCTGCTGACAGAGGACTATCGCAATCTCACTGGGGAATACGACAGGGTTGTTTCTATCGAGATGATTGAAGCTGTGGGGCATGAGTATTTACCAGGCTTCTTTAAAAAGCTGGAAACATTGTTAAAACCCAATGGGCGCATGCTGCTACAGGCGATAACGATTGCCGATCAACGTTACGACAGTTATCGCAAAAGTGTGGATTTTATTCAGCGTTATATTTTCCCCGGTGGCTGCTTACCCTCAGTGAGCCAAATGGTCGGTCACATTGCCAAACAGACGGACATGGTGGTCTGGTCGCTCAATGATATGGGGCTCGATTACGCTAAAACCTTAAAACATTGGCATGAGAATTTTGATCATGCGATAGGCGAAATCCAAGCTTTAGGTTATGGCGATGATTTTATTCGGATGTGGAAATTTTACCTAAGTTATTGTGAAGGTGGATTTTTAGAACGTACCACAAGCACAGTGCATTTAGTGGCTGTGCGTCCGGACTATCGCATTGCTAGCCATCATCTCCCAAGCCATAGCCCTAATGCGACGTAATTTGTTTTGATTAAGCAGTCACTTTAGTGGAAATAACCATTTTCGTTGGAATGAGCCGCTTTGTTTACAGCAAGATAAAAGTGAGGCAAAGATGAAGTCCATGTTAGCTAACTCTCGGGTTCCTTTTAAACATCAGGGCTTTATTCTCTATAACGCCTTGAGTTTTCAGGCTGTATGGTGGTCTAGTGTACTTTGGCTTAACACCTCTCTGTTGTTAACTATCCCTTTGTTATTATTTCACTTTATCCTGCTAGCTTCCTTAAGTAAGCCCGGGTATCGCAAAGTTGATTTGCTATTGATGCTAAAGGTTGCAGCCTTAGGAATAGGCGTAGATACAGTACTCTCTGTTTTAGGGGTGTTTGAGTTTGCTCTTTTCCCTTGGTGGCTTGGTTGCCTGTGGCTGCATTTTGCTTTGACTCTGAATCATAGTTTGGCCTTTATGCGACCTTTACCGCTGATATTTCAGGCGTTACTCGGGGGCGTATTTGGTGGGTTAAGCTATTTGGCTGGCACACAATTTAATGCCGTGAGTTTGCCCTATGGCAATGTTATTTCTGCTGTGGTGTTATTTTTGGTTTGGCTAGTCTTGCTGCCATTTTTAATCCAACTTGCTAATCCCTATGGATTTAATCGAAGCACTAAAGCGCGTTCTTTTACTGTGTTTGGGCGTTAATTATTGAGTTGTAGGAATTGATCGCGGTTAAGTCATTATGCCGTTTTTAGTTAAGTACCTGTTGTAAGACATTATGCAGTAAAAGGGGGATCCCATGTCGTCAGTTCGTAATCGTAGCCCAAATCTTGGTTTTTCATTTTTGAATTCAAGCTGCTTAAGTCTATTGGCCCTCAGTTTATTGGCCGCACCTTTAAAAGCGTTAGAGGCGAAAACGCCTGATTTTGAAAACATTACTATCGAACTGAATGATGCCACCGATGTGACGCAGACTTTTCAGGAAGTGGGCCGCGGAGAAATGGATTGGCTGTGGTTTAGTTTGTATAAGGCCAGACTGATGACGGTAAATGGCCGTTATCAACAGGGGCAATATCCTCTGCTGTTAGATATTGAATATTATCGAGATATTGAGTCAGAGGATTTGCTCGAAGCGACAAAAGATCAATGGAAGCATCTAGCGTTTGCCGAAAATGATATCCAACGTTGGTTGGGTTTATTAAATGCGACTTGGCCCGATGTGAAGCAGGGCGACCATTTAAGTTTTAAGGTGATAGATGGACAAACGAGTCAGTTTTTCTTTAATCATCAACCACTCGACATTATCCATGATGCTAATTTTGCTGAGGCATTTTTAGCGATTTGGTTATCGAAAGCCACTAGTCGTCCGAGTTTGCGGGCGCAATTACTCGGAGAAAAACCATGCGATTGTTGAAACGGCTTGTCGGCCGAAAGTTATTTTTAGGTTTAATAATGATAGGGCTGTTGTCGAGTTGTTCATCGGTGGAAGTGACTGATTATAAAGACACTCATCCGACATTGGTTTTGGAGTCATTTTTTAATGGACCATTAAAAGCCTCTGGGGTCGTACAAGATTTTAGTGGCAAAGTAATCCGCAAATTCAATGTCATTATGGAAGCCAGTTGGCAGGGAAGTGAGGGGGTCATTAATGAATGGTTTGTGTATGATGATGGTGAAACTCAAACGCGTGTATGGCGCATTAAGGCACTAGGGGAAGGGCGATACTCAGGAACTGCAGGTGACATTATCGGGACTGCCGATGGCCAATCTAGCGGCAGTGCGCTACGTTGGAAATACGATATGTTATTGCCTGTGGATGGTGAGGAATATCAAGTTCATTTCGACGATTGGATGTTCTTAGTGAATGATAATACCATTATAAATCAGAGCGATATTATTAAGTTTGGCATCACAGTTGCTAAAGTCACTTTAGTTATTCAAAAATAGTCTCAGCAATTTTTAGTTAAGTTGGCTTACCCCAGTTTGTCTTGGATTAACTCTGTTGATTAAGGCTTAAATGTTGATTAAGGCTTAAATGTTGATTAAGACTTAAATGTTGATTAAGACTTAAATTGGCTTAAACAGTATAGCTTGGCTAATAACCCCCTTTTTTCTGCATTAAAGTGTTGAAGTCAAACCAAAGTTGCAGCTAGGCATTTTTGCTAGTGGCATAAGTGATATATGGGGGTAAGGTTATTGCAACCCATTGTTTAAATTTAATTAATCTGAGCTTAAGTCTAAGTCTAAGTCTAAGTCTAAGTCTAAGTCTAAGTCTAAATCTAAGTCTAAGTCTAAATAGATAGGGGGTAGTCGATGAATAAACACGTTGTTTTATGGGGAGTATTTTTTAGTCTGTCGTTAACTGCTTGTTCATCTTTTGACTTTAAGTTTGAGGATCATTCTGAGAAACAAGTCGATCCTCATCAACCCGCAAGCGATCCTATGGTGCAAGATAATGAACGTCGTATTCGAGATGCGAGAAAAGACGGCCAGTTAGAATCCGATTTTCTAAAACCTAGGTATCCAGTTAAGTTTAAATAAGAAAATGCCTTAGGAACTCACTTCAACCTCAATACTTAACTATCAATAGCAAGTATTAAGGTTGCAAGGAGAGAGGCGAAGAGCTAACCCGCTTGACGACTGTTATCTATCGATTTTTTGTCATAATATTCAAACGGAAACAGATTACGAATCCTTTGCTTTACATTGTCACTCACGTTGGCAGAAATATGTAAGCGTACATCTCCTGTTTTTTCAGCCCTAACAGTACAAGTCAGTTTTTCGGTTTTAGCGATTTGGCGGCATTCCCGTTCGAATCGTTCGGGGATCTTGCCCTTATGCTGAGTCATACGGCCATCTTTAAAATGCATTTCAAAAATAGTCAGACCTTTCTTGCCACCAAATATCAGTTTGTAAACGAGAAATATACCAATAGCGACAAAAATGAGTTTGAAAATATCGGCTGTCATAACGCCTCCTATCTTATGTTTATAGAACCAAGATACTCCCGAGTTAGTTGTTTTAACAGTGCGCTAACGCGCAATTTTGAATTGGCAATAAAATGATTCCAGCCTAGACTTAACTGGCTAAGGAAAAGTAACCCCTCAGTTAAGGAAAACGCCATGTACTTATCAAATGCAGATCGTTGGTCATTATTGTGTAAGAAGCAAATTGATGTTATCGAAAAACTTGCTACACATTTCCCCGAGAGAAAAGCACATCTAAGTGAGCTCACTCAAGGGTGGCGCCATGTTCAACATCAAGTTCAAGCAGGTGATAGGCCTATGCCACTCGAGCTCATCAAATAAGCACGATTGAGTCATTTGGAACTAGATAGTTTGTATAAGAACGCAAAGCCACTCAATAATGAGTGGCTTCGTTGTTTATATGGTGCCGGCACCAAGAGTCGAACTCGGGACCTACTGGAATTATCGAGAGTAAGTCAGTTGCGCTTTGTACTGAACACTTCAAATTTCAGATACAAAAAAGCCACTCACTGAGTGGCTTCATTGTTTATATGGTGCCGGCACCAAGAGTCGAACTCGGGACCTACTGATTACAAGTCAGTTGCTCTACCAACTGAGCTATGCCGGCGTAAAGCACAGTAATAAACCCAATCGAATTCATTACCTTAAAATTGGTGCCCGAACCCGGAATCGAACCAGGGACACGAGGATTTTCAATCCTCTGCTCTACCGACTGAGCTATTCGGGCAACTAAACTAAGCGTTAGTTAACTACTTTGAACTAAGTCGTGAAGACCTTGTTCGTTCGAAGTGCGCGTATAATATAGTGCTCGCTTTAGCTGTGCAAGCCCTTTTTAAGTGACTGATTAACTATTAAACAATATGCGCTTATTTATTTGATTCTTTCGTTTTACCCTTATTTTACCGCTGAAAGTTTCAGCGCTTTAACGCTAGTAGGTGTTCATTTGGGCTGTTTATCCTAGCTTCCTCATTCATTTATCTTCTATTTTGGAGAGAAAAATTAAGGTTTAAGCTCATCTGCTGCAAGCAAGGGGCTGTGGGGCGCAGTGGGTATTGTTAAGCTTTGATGGCTGGCTGATATTTATGGGGTGTAACTAAGCGGAGCAACTAAGAGTAAGCGAGTGGCTTGTTTATTGATATGGTGCTGGTATCAAGAGTCAAACACGAGGCCAACTGTTCTGTTGTTATCGAGGGTAAATCAGTTGCGGTTTATTACTGACATCTTGTGTTTTTATTCAAATTTCAGTTACAAAAAGCTACTCATTGAGTGGCTTCATTGTTTTATATGGTGCCGGCACCAAGAGTCGAACTCGGAACCTACTGGTATTATCAAGAGTAAGTCAGTTGCGATTGACCACAGACTTTGTTGGTTATTATTCAAATTTCAGTTACAAAAAGCTACTCATTGAGTGGCTTCATTGTTTTATATGGTGCCGGCACTAAGAGTCGAACTCGGAACCTACTGGTATTATCAAGAGTAAGTCAGTTGCGATTGACCACAGACTTTGTGAGTTATTATTCAAGTTTCAGATACAAAAAAACCACTCATTGAGTGGTTTCATTGTTTTATATGGTGCCGGCACCAAGAGTCGAACTCGGGACCTACTGATTACAAGTCAGTTGCTCTACCAACTGAGCTATGCCGGCTTAAATCTTTACTGCTAATTTTTACTACAGAATAATGGTGCCCGAACCCGGAATCGAACCAGGGACACGAGGATTTTCAATCCTCTGCTCTACCGACTGAGCTATTCGGGCAACTAAACTAAGCGTTAGTTAACTACTTTGAACTCGTTGGCTAAGCCGTATCGTTCGAAGTGCGGCTATATTAGCTAGGGTGTTTGACCTCTGCAAGTGCTTTTTCCGGATAAATCACTCGTTCGGCTGTTTAATGCACATCTTGGGTGTTTTTTATCTCTTATTTTGCGAATTCAGCTCAATTTCATTCGTTGGCTGTATTTTTCAAGTCAGAGGGATACTGATGTTTACTATAGCTTTGTGCTCACAGATCATGATTTTTGGCTTACTTTCTAAAATTTAGAAAGATATAAGCGATTTTTACTGATTTTAGTTTTTAAATTTAGATTTATGATAATGAATATTATTTCATGGATGGCATGAAGAAAACGCGAGTACGGAGTCGCAGTATGTTTCGAAATAGTCAGTTTGCTTATGGAATTACCGCCATTGTGACCCATTGGTTGAGTGCGTTCGTCGTGATTGGGTTATTTGCAGTCGGTGTGTGGATGGTGGAGTTAACCTACTACAGTACTTGGTACAAGACTGCGCCGCATCTACATAAAAGTATTGGGATTCTGTTATTGGCTGCGACAATATTTCGTTTGGTATGGCGCTTAGTTAATCCCAAGCCAGTACCTGAGGCGAGTCATAAACCGTGGGAAAAGACGGCCGCACATTTGGCGCATTTTATTATTTATATCTTGCTCTTTGTCATCATGACTGCTGGCATTTTGATCTCAACCGCAGATGGCCGTGGTATCTGGGTGTTTGATTGGTTTGAACTACCAGGATTGGGACTTTTGTTTGAAAACCAAGCTGATATCGCGGGTGATATTCACCAATATGCGGCTTACAGCTTGATCGCGCTGGTCGTTATTCACGCCGTGGGCGCATTAAAACATCACTTTATCGATAAAGACGCCACCCTACTTAGAATGATTAAATTTAAACGAGGATAATACAATGAAAAAGCAACTGTTAAGCGCACTGATCGGTGTATCTCTATTGGCTCCTGTGGCGGCTTCAGCTGCTGACTATGTGATTGATCATGAAGGCGCTCACGCTTCTATTACATTTAAAGTGAATCACTTAGGTTATAGCTATGTGGTGGGGCGTTTTAATGATTTTAGCGGCGATTTTAGCTACGATGCGGCTAAACCTACTGCGATGAAAGTGAATGTCACTGTGAATACATTAAGTGTCGATTCAAACCATGCTGAGCGTGACAAACATATTCGCGGTGAAGATTTCCTTAATACTGGCAAATTCGCTAAAGCGACCTTTGCATCTACTTCGGTGGAAGATAAAGGAAATGGCGATTTAGTGATTAACGGTAACTTAACTTTAAATGGTGTGACTAAACCCTTAGCGATCAAGGCCCATGCTGTGGGTGAAGGTCAGGATCCTTGGGGTGGCTACCGTGCCGGTTTTACGGGCACAACTACCTTTGCGATGAAAGATTTCGGTATCAAGATGGATTTAGGTCCAGCATCTAGCCATGTTGAGTTAGATCTGGTGGTTGAAGGCGTGCGTAAGTAACTCTTTATTCTGCCATTAGATAAACAAAAAGCGCCGAAAGGCGCTTTTTTGTAAGCTTTATACTTAGGGCCGACTAACTACCAGAATTAATCTTGGTCTTTTTCTGGTACAAAACCTTCAATTTCAACATCTTTACCTTCAAATAGGAAAGAGGTCATTTGTTCTTCAAGAAATTTACGATCATCAACATTCATCATGTTGAGTTTTTTCTCGTTGATCAGCATGGTTTGCTTTTTTTGCCATAGGCCCCAAGCTTCTTTGCTGATGTTATCAAAAATGCGCTTACCTAAATCACCTGGATACAGTTGAAAGTCTAGGCCGTCGGCTTCTTTATTTAAATATACGCAATTGACTGTACGCGCCATGATTATTCCTTACTGACTGCGGAGTGAACGAGTGATCCCAAATTGGCTAGCACGCGCTCGGTGGCGGCGGCGAGTCCCACTTTGGAAGGATGACTTATGTTATACCAGAGAGACTGGTTTTGTTCCATGACAGCGCCCACGCTCTCTTTATTGCCGAGGGTTTTATCGCCGTGAGTTTTATCTAAGTTAAGCATCATGGGCTGAATATCTAAATGAAAGTGGCTAAATGTGTGCCTAAAGCCAGTTAACCATTCGAGTTGCTGCGCATCAAACCCTTGCTCTTCAAGATGAGTTTCAAGGGCGGCTTGGGTAGCGAATTCAGGGAAACACCAGAGCCCGCCCCAAATTCCCGCTGGCGGACGTTTAGCTAGAAAGACTTGGTTGTCTTGCATCATCACTAACATCCACGCCGCTTTGGTTGGTATGGTTTTTTTAGGCTTTTTGCCGGGGAAATCGGTTTGTCTGCCAATCAGTTGAGCTTTGCAATCAATCGCCACAGGGCAAGCGGCGCAGTTAGGTTTGCTACGAGTACAAATACTGGCGCCGATATCCATCATGGCTTGATTATATTTCTGAATATCTTGCTGCGGTGTGAAGGCATCCGTCAGTTGCCAAAGTTGCTCTTCAACCGTCTTTTGCCCTGGCCAACCTGCGATTGCCCCATGTCTTGCTAATACACGTTTTACGTTGCCATCGAGAATGGGGTGATGTTGCCCAAGTGACAATGACAATACTGCGCCTGCCGTCGAGCGGCCGATGCCGGGTAGGGCGAGCACTTGTTCAAAATGTGTTGGAAATAATCCCTGATAATCATCGCGGATTATTTGGGCTGCTTTATGCAGATTACGCGCCCTAGCGTAATAGCCAAGACCGGTCCAATGATGTAATACCTCATCGTCTGGCGCGTTAGCAAGTGCTAACACATCGGGGAAACGCGCCATAAATTTAAGATAATAGGGAATAACAGTCGCAACCTGAGTTTGTTGCAGCATAATTTCAGAAACCCATACGCGATATGGGGTTTTATCTTGCTGCCAAGGGAGGGTTTTACGACCGTGATTGTCGTACCAAGAGACGATACGTGTAGCGAAGGAGGCTGTAGATTTCATCGGCGCAGTGTAGCGGCAGTTATCTTCTTAGACAAGCGTCAAAGATAAGTTGGCAAGGGATCTAAAGCTAAAAATCGCTGCTAAATTCGCACTCTTAAATAATCTTGGTATACTTTCGCCCCATTAGTGCTTGCACTGTATGTTGAACTTTGGATAATGCCCTTCTTTTATGATGGTGTTGTCCACTAGACGAGGCAAAAATGAGCGAAGTCACTACCGCTGAATTTAATGAAGAAGGCAAGTATCTGCGCAAGATCAGAAGCTTTGTCCTGAGAGAAGGTCGCCTAACCAAAGGCCAAGCACACGCTATTGAAAGCCAGTGGCCAACAATGGGTTTAGATTACAGCCCAGTGCCATTGGTACTAAGCGACGTTTTTGGTCGTGAAGCTGATACTGTGCTGGAAATTGGCTTTGGCATGGGCGCCTCTTTAGTACAAATGGCTAAAGATGCACCAGAGCAAAATTTCATTGGTATTGAAGTACATAAACCGGGTGTAGGCTCTTGCCTCAGTGATGCCGCCATTGCTGGTGTGACTAATTTACGTGTGTATCATCACGATGCCATGGAAGTATTAGAACATGCGATTGCTGACGGTTCATTAGCCCGAGTGCAATTGTTCTTCCCAGATCCTTGGCATAAAAAACGTCACCATAAACGCCGCATCGTACAAGCTGAATTTGCCGAACTTATTCGTCGCAAGCTAAAAATTGGCGGTGTGTTCCATATGGCAACTGACTGGGAAGAATACAGCGAGCATATGTTAGAGGTGATGCAAGCCGCACCGGGTTATCAAAACCAGTCGGCCGACGGCAGTGTGGTGCCGCGTCCTGATCATCGTCCATTGACAAAGTTTGAAGCCCGCGGCCATAGACTGGGTCACGGTGTATGGGATCTGATGTTTGAGCGTATCGCTTAATCACGAACTCAATTTTAGCTAATTTTAAACACAAAAGGGAAAATCACTATGGCAACTAATCGTAGCCGTCGTTTACGTAAGAAAATGCGCGTTGATGAATTCCAAGAGTTAGGTTTCGATATGGCTTGGACTTTTGATGCATCAGTATCTGAAGCCGATATCGATGCAACTGTAGATAAATTCATCGATGAAGTGATCGAAACCCGTAAATTAGGTTTCCATGGCGGCGGCCACATCGAATGGGAAGGCATTATCGCCACCCAAACGATTGGTAAATGTACCGAAGAAGATATTGCTGCAGTTAAGGCATTCTGGGCGACCCAAAAAGTGTCTCAGGTTGAAGTTAGCGAACTGTACGACATTTGGTGGGGTTAATGCCCGAGTTGGCATTACTTGAGGAAGTGGTCGAGAAAGTTCGACCCTTGCTCGGCCAAGGAAAGGTTGCAAATTATATCCCCGCACTGGCCAGCGTTGATGCTGGCAAATTAGGCATTGCCGTCACGACTGTTGACGGTGAAACTTTAGGTGCGGGCGATTACCTTGAGCCGTTTTCGATTCAAAGTATCTCCAAAGTTTTCAGCTTAACCTTAGCGTTAACTTTATATGAAGAAGCCGAAATCTGGAGCCGTGTTGGCAAAGAACCTTCGGGCCATTCATTCAACTCTTTAGTACAAGTCGAGTTAGAACGTGGCAAGCCGCGTAATCCCTTTATCAATGCTGGCGCGTTAGTGATTGCTGACTTATTGCAGAGTCGTTTAGGTGCTCCTAAACACAGAATGCTTGAGTTAGTCAGGCAACTAAGCCAAAACGATAAAGTGTGTTTCGATAAACAAGTAGCAGATTCAGAATATCAGCATAGTGCGCGCAATGCGGCTATCGCTTATTTGATGAAGTCCTTTGGTAATTTTCAAGGCGATGTTGATACTGTGCTGCGCACCTATTTTCATTATTGCGCCTTGAAGATGAATTGTGCTGACTTGTCTAAGGCTATGTTGTATTTGGCTAATCGCGGCAAAAGTATCACAGGGACTGAGCTTATCTCTCAAGTGCAAACTCGACAACTTAACGCTCTGTTGGCAACCTCGGGCTTATACGATGGTGCGGGTGAGTTTGCTTATCGTGTTGGTATGCCAGGTAAAAGTGGCGTCGGCGGCGGTATTATTGCCGTGATCCCTGGAGAACTGTCGATTTGTGTATGGTCGCCAGAACTCGATAATAATGGCAACTCACTTGCGGGCACTGCGATGCTTGAGCATCTAAGTCAGCGTCTCGGCCGTTCTATTTTCTAGCTTTACCTCACGTTTTTATTAGCACTATCAGACTAAATGTTAGCGAATTTCGCTAATGACCTTTTAGTGCTAACTTTAAAAAAATCAACATAATCAAATTTTTATAATGTTGGCACGTCTCCTGCTATAAGCTATTCAGTAGTTTAGGTTTATCGAATTATTCAGATTAAAGGACGAACAAAAATGAAATTAAATAAGTTATTAACTGGATTTGCATTATCTGGCGTGATTTTAGGAACATCTAGCGTACAGCTGGCGCAAGCACAAATAGAGCCAAAAATAGATGAGCGCTGTGAAGTCTCCTTAAATTATGACGTTATGGTTGAGCCTAAAAAATTAGTCATGAGCGAGAAGGGCACAGAAAAGTATCGTATCGAAGTTGACAAGTTATTTGTGGAAGGTAAGCAAGTTAACTTAACCGACAAGCAGAAAAAATTGGTTACTCAATATGCCGATGAAGTTTCGACTCAAGTGCCAGAAGTGATTGAACTGGTGAATGAGGCAGTATCTCTTGCTTCCAAAGCGGTTGGTATGGCCTTAACACCTTTAATGGGTGATGCCGCTGGTGCAAAATTTGATGAAATGATGGCTGGCGTTCAAAAACGTGTTGACTCAGTGGCTTACAAGAATGGTGATAGCTTCTATTTATGGGCGACTGAAGACTCGATGCAAAGTACATTTAACGATGAATTCGAGCAGGAAATGGAACAAATTGTCCAGAATTCAATTGGCGCAATTATGATGAACTTAGGTGGCCAAATCATGTCTGGTGGCGGTGAAAATTTTGAAGCCAAGATGGATACCTTCTCCAAAAAAATGGACAATTTAGGCCAAGATATTGAGCAACAAGTGGAGAGCCAATCTAAGGGATTAGAAGCTAAGGCTGACCGTTTGTGCGACCGATTTGAAAATTTGTTAGTGCTTGAAAATCAATTGCGCCAAGAAGTGCCAGAACTAGCGCCTTATGTGTTGACACAAAACTCAACCAAGGAACTGCGTGAATAGTTCTTGCAAATAGTTCTTGTAAATATCTCTTACGAATCGCCCTTATTTTTAACTGCAATAACTTCTATCTCCTTGTGCATGAGTCAAACTTGAATGCTACGCCCCTAGTCAATTAATCGACTAGGGGCTTTTTTATTGGCTACTGTTTAATCGTGGCGACAACCTTTATGGCTAAGTTGATGTGGCTTATAGGCTAGGCTTGCAGCGATTTAGTTCGGAATGTTACAGTCTAGAGACGAATATTTGGTATACTCTTAAAATATAATTAAAAGCTGGCATATCAGTCAGATATAACCCCCTACTTTAGTGTACTTTTTCGGTCTAAATCTCTGCGTTATATCATTTTGATGCGAGATATCAATGCTATGGTTATTTTTAAGCGATGATTACGCTAACCATAGCTGCTCACCGAAAGTTAATATCATTGTCGTAAACAGCTTAAGGCGACTTCCATGTTAGAACTGTTAGAACCTATTGCGATTTTTACTCATGTGGCCAGAGCAGGTAGTTTTAGTGCCGCCGCAAGAAGGCTTGGGATCTCTAAGTCTAAGGTCAGTACACAAGTCGCCGATCTTGAACATAGACTTGGTGTTCAATTAATCCAACGTACCACCCGTAGCTTAAGTCTGACTGAAGCAGGGCATTTGCTGTATCTGCAAGGTGAAGAACTGCTGCGTGACGCTGAACAAGCGATAGCCAGCGTACATAACTTAAATGATGCGACCCGCGGTGTGCTCAAGGTGGGGATTTCCCAATCCTTTGGGGTGATGCATATCATTCCTGCGCTGCCATCCTTTATGGCAAAACATCCTGAGCTTGAGCTACAAGTGAGTTTACTGGACCATAAAGTAGATGTAGTGAGTGAAGGCTTAGATTTACTGTTAACTATGTCGGAGCAATTACCGCTTGGCATGGTTGCTAGACCGCTGATGAAGTGCCAATTCCTGTTAGTTGCTTCTCCTGGCTATATTGCTCAACATGGCGAGCCAACTCGACCTGAGCAGTTAGTTGACCACAATTGTTTGGTCTATCAAGGCGAGTGGCACGAGCACAGCATGTGGCAATTTAAGAAGGGTGATGATTACTGTGAAATTGGCGTATCGGGCAATTTCAGGGTAGATAACGCGCCAGCATTAAAATCTGCTGCAATCAGTGGTCTTGGGGTTGTGTATCTTGCGAGTTATCTGATGGAAGATGAAATTGCCAAAGGGACATTAGTGCCTTTACTGAAGGATTGGCAATTGACCCACCATCTGCCATTGCAGGCAGTTTATCCCCGTCGTAAGCACTTAGCACCTAAGGTTAGTTCTTTTATCGAATTCATCAAAGATCACATAGGAACGCCACCGTATTGGGATGCTCCCTATGTTGAATTATTCAGTAAACGTCAGTAAAATAGGAAACATTGTTCTCAAAAGCAGTCTTATGTGGTTTTAAATTGAGCACGAACTTTTATGGTTATTTAAAATCAATACTTTAGATTGAGTTGATGAGTACATTTGTTGATGGTTTTTTAGGGTGTTCTAAAGCACTTTTTTATAACATCCTTGAACTCTGTTCTTAATTGAATACAATGGTAACAGTTGATTCGGAATGATCTGAGTCCTATACGTTTATTGGAAATGACCCCTTTCAATTTTTGTATACAGGTCGGCATTAATGCAGTTTTGGATCACAGCCAACAGAAGTTTGAGAACTAAAACAATGTTGGCTCTTTAAACCATCATCCTAGTTTTTGGTTTACCTCAGCCTTATCGCTGAGGTAATTTTTTTATTGATGGTTTGTAGCCTTGAGCACAAGTTTTGTCTCCCTGTACCCTAAAGTCGCAACTGTGTGTTAAATGATGTGAAGGCGAGTGCTAAAGCATATATTAATGCAACAAATATAGTGACCCACAGTGAGAAGGGTTCTGTTATCTAACGGGATAATGGTACCAATAAAAAAGCCACTTTCGAGTGGCTTTTTTATTGGCTGCAGCTTAAGACTTTCACCTATGTCGCTTTAGTCGTGAAGCAAGTTAACAGTGCTTCACGGCTCAGCATTAGGGCATTAGGCCTGCTTCTTACTGGCTATCCAGAGATCGACTTGTTGCTCTAGCACATCCAGTGGCAATGCGCCGTTAGCAAGTACTAGAGTATGGAAGTCGCGGATATCAAATTGACTGCCAAGCTGTTGCTCTGCTTTATGTCTGAGTTCCAGCAGCTTAATCATGCCCACTTTATAGGCTGTTGCTTGCGATGGCATAACGATATGACGTTCAACCATTTTCACCGCATCCGATTTAGCATTTGGCGTATTATCCACGTAATAGGCAATGCCTTGCTCGCGGGTCCACTTCTTGGCATGAATACCGGTATCAACGACTAAGCGACATGCACGCCACAGTTCCATTGCTAGACGACCAAAGTCAGAATAGGGATCGGCGTAGAGTCCCATTTCTTTCGGGAAAGATTCGCTATATAAACCCCAGCCCTCGATATACGCGGTATAGCCACCAAATTTGCGGAACTTAGGAATATTTTGCAGCTCTTGGGAAATGGCGATCTGCATGTGATGACCCGGAATACCTTCGTGGTAGGCCAGCGCCTCCATTTGGTATTTCGGCATGGCTTTCATGTCATATAGGTTTGCATAGTAGCTACCTGGACGCGAGCCATCCGGCGCAGGTTGCTCATAGAAGGCTTTGCCTGCGGATTTTTCTCTAAAGGCTTCAACCTGTTTCACTATCATGGCGGCCTTAGGTTTTACTTTGAACACTTCATCTAAGCGCGATTTCATATTGTCGATGAGCTTAGTCGCCTCAGCTAAATAGGCGGCTTTGCCTTCGGCAGTATTGGGGTAGTAGAACTGGGGATCGTCACGCATAAAGCTAAAGAATTGCTGTAAATCGCCTTTAAAGTTGACCTTCGTCATGATGGCGCGCATTTCATTGTGAATACGTTCCACCTCAGAAAGTCCTAAGTCATGGATTTGATCTGCGCTCATGTTTGTCGTGGTCGTTCGTGCCAAGGCATTATTGTAATAGGCGGCTCCGTTAGGGAGTTTCCACGCACCATCGCGGTCATCAGCTTTGGCTGCTAAGGTTTTTACGTAACTGATGAGTCTGTTATAGGCGGGCTCGACTTGAGTAACGAGTGCTTGCTCAGCCTGTTGAAGCAGTGTTTGCTTTTCCGTTTCTTTAATCGCTAATGCGTTAACTTTACGGCGAAAATCTGCGAGTAACGCGCTGTCGTCGCCTTTATCAAAAGGCGCACCTTTGATGATGTTTTGGCTGTCTGAAATCACATAGGCGAATACAAACTTAGGCGCGATAATGCCTTTATCTGCGCGAACGTCTAATACTGTCTGTAGTTGACTTAACCGTTTGGGCACGCCATTCAAGCGGCTGATATAGGCCTTTGCATCGCTGACATCTGTGATTTGATGTTGGTTAATCAAGAAGGAGGCGATCATAGAGTGGCCACCATACATCTGATTCACAGGGTAATTATGATAGCGCCATTGGTCATCTTCGATGTCATTTTGCAGATTTTGCTTCAGTAACGTGAGGCTAAGATGAGTTTGTGGATCGAGTTTGGTCGCATCAATCTGATTGACCCGCGCCAGTTGTTTTTTTGTGCGATCTAGGGTTTTATCATCGGTGGCATCACCTAGTTCATCCCATTTATCATAGTCTTGCTTGATCCCCATATAGGTCTGCGAAATGGGACTCGCCATAATGTTTTCCATGAAGATGGTTTCGAACAGGGCATTGGCTTTTTCTGATTCGGTTTGCGCTACTGCATTCACAGGTTCGCTTGCACTGTGTAAGGTTGGCGCAGTTGATGCTGCATACGCGGGAATGGTCAGCAGAGCTGAAAGGGTCAGTGCGACTAAGCTGATTTTAGTTTTTATTGGCATGATCAGGCTTCCTAGATTGATTTGCATCAATACTAAAGAAGCGGAACAAGAATGTATGGATATTAGTGTTAGAAAATGTGTTAGCAGTAATAGTATTAAACTGCACTATTGAAAGCTAACACATTATTTATAGAGCTATTTTAACGGCAGGCTTAGCAGAATTGTGTCAGTAAATCATTAACAAACATATGACCTTTACTGGTTAATTGCCAATGTTCAGCGGATTCTGTCAGTAAACCGCGTTGTTTGGCTTTTTCCATTCCTTCGGTCAATGTGTCTCTGTGTTGTCCTGTGCGCAGTTCAAATTCTTGCTTAGGAATAGGTATCATAAGACGCAGGCGATTCATTAAATATTCGAGCGCGCGGTCTTCCTCTGCAACTTCAATCGATTCGAAGGTGTAGTTGTGGGCACTCAGATATCCCTTGGGATGTTTAATTTTTACCGTGCGTATGATGCGGTTTTCTTCTGGCAGCGTCACTTTGCCGTGGGCGCCACAGCCTATGCCTAGATAATCACCAAACTGCCAGTAGTTGAGATTGTGCCTACATTGGTAACCGGGTTTTGCGTAGGCAGATATTTCGTATTGCTCATACCCTAATGCGGCCAGCTTTTGTTGACCTTGCTCATAGATATGCCAGAGCGCTTCGTCATCGGGCAGCTGCGGCGGTTTTGAGTGGAATAGGGTGTTGGGCTCAATCGTTAACTGATACCAAGATAGGTGTGGCGGGTTAAGCGCCGCTGCCGTGTCGATATCGGCCATAGCTTCAGCAAAACTTTGGTTGGGTAATCCATGCATTAAATCGAGGTTAAAACTCAAGTATCCCGCTTGGCTGGCTTTTTGAGCGGCGACTTGTGCCTCGTTTTGATCGTGAATACGTCCGAGTAAGTTGAGTTTATCCTTAGAAAAGCTTTGCACCCCGATAGATAAACGAGTGACGCCCGCTGCACGATAGGCACTAAAGTCATCGTGCTCTAAAGTACCAGGATTGGCTTCCATAGTGATTTCGATATTGTCACTAAAGGGAATTAGCGCATTGGCACCATCGAGTATGCGTTTGATTTGTTTAGCATCGAATAATGATGGCGTGCCGCCACCGATAAAGATGGTATGGATCTGCCGCCCTTGGACGAGATGTAAATCTTGGCGTAAGTCTTCCAATAGCGCAGCAACATAAGCTTCCTGTGGCAGCTCACCATTTTGGCCATGGGAATTAAAGTCACAATAGGGACACTTTTGTACGCACCAGGGAATATGGATATACAGACTGAGTGGTGGCAGTTCGAGCTTCATTGCAGTAGTCACGGCAGTTGACGACATTATTGTGCATTCCCGCCAGTTAACACGCCTTGGGCTTGCATGGCGGCGATAAGTTGCACTAGGGCTTTACCACGATGACTTAAGGCATTTTTCTCGTTGCTGCTCAGCTCTGCTGCGCTACATTGATAATTTTCAGGGATAAAAATCGGATCGTAACCATGGCCATTAGCGCCGCGTTGGCTAAAGTTGATTTGGCCTTCCCATGAGGCTTGGCAAATAATCGGGGTAGGGTCTTTCGCATGGCGCATATATACCAGTACGCATTGGAATCTTGCCCCGCGAGGTGCTGGCTGGTCTTTTAACGTCTCAAGTAGTTTCAATACGTTGTCTTGATCTTTGGCATTTTCGCCTGCGTAACGTGCTGAATAAATGCCTGGAGCGCCTTGGAGTAAATCCACTTCTAAACCCGAATCATCGGCAATGGCCGCAAGTCCGGTGATTTCGGCGGCATGCCTGGCTTTGATAATGGCATTCTCTACAAAAGTGGTACCCGTTTCTGCTACTTCGCTGACATTAAACTGGCTCTGCGGCAGTACAGTGACACCGTAGCTTGCGAGCATTTGATCGAATTCAGCGAGTTTGCCTTTATTACCGCTGGCGAGGACGATTTGTTGCATGGAATACCTATCATAAATGGGGCGACGTGCGTTGGCACTATGATACCCAAGCTCAATAGTAAAGGACAGGGAAAGGGGTTGGCGCTACAGGAAAGCAACGCCAACAAAGGTATAAAATAGGTTTATTCAACGTAGAATTTTTGCTTGAACTGTAAGTTCGTGTTCAGTTGATTGCCATATTTAATTGCGATATTGAAGTTGATTTCCTGATCATCGCGGTAGGGCACTTCGGCAATGTAATAAATCGCATCACCTTCGCGGATCTCTTTAAACGTTAGGTTGATTCGCGCATCTAACAAATTATTAGCAACTCCAGTAATTTCAACGGGTACTGCGGGCTTATTCGCTTCGCTAATATCTAATACGGCAATATTGATAATGCCAATGTAGTTACTGCGCTTAATGCCATAGGATTTGGCTATGCTAGGCGTTAAAAATGTACTGCCAAGTGCCATGTAATGAATATCAAAATTGCCGACAGTTTCTTTTTGCTCGGCATTTGCAACACCGCAAAGGCTGGCCGTGAGGGCTAATACAGCGAGAAGATTACGGAACATGATGGGATACCTCATATTAGGGAATGTTGGATTATAGGGCCGCTGTGACTATTTTTTTCAATAAATTAATAGCATTCAAAGGATTAATTCGTTTTCAGTTGTACGATTCTTTAACTGATTGATCTTTCAACTGAATTACTTTTCACTATCTTGCCCCATCAGTTCAGTAATGACACTTGGGATGATCTTAGGGTCAATAATGCGGATTTGTTTATGTCGGCCAAGTTCACCTTTTATTATGTGAATGTCGCTCTTTGGCACTTTAAAAGCTTTTGCTAAGTACTTGCTTAAATGGGCATTCGCTTTGCCATCAATAGGCGGCGCAGTGATGGCTACTTTTAGCTCATCACCGTGCAATCCTACAATTTGATCTCGGCTAGCCTTAGGCTGAATGTAGAGATTAAGCAGCAAGTCACCTTGCTGCAAAGTCACTGCACTCATTAGATCACAGCCCAATAAGGGATATATTGAGCAAGTAACATATTGAGGAAATTCATACCAATAATGACCAGCATTACGGATAAATCTAAACCACCAATTGGCGGTATGATACGACGTATTGGTGCTAATACGGGTTCAGTTAACTGACCCATGATCATTACAATTGGATTATAGCCTTGGTTAAACCAGCTTAAGATTGCGCGTATTAATAGCATCCAAAATAGCAGTACCCCTGCTTTTTTGACCACAGATACAACGGCAAACAGCAAAAATAACAGTATGTCTATGCCACCGCCCGCAATGAGGCTAATTAGTAGCAGCTTGGCTATCACAACCAATAATGCGAGGACGAAAGATGCGGTATCAAATCGCCCTAAGGAAGGCAAAATACGGCGCATTGGTGCGATGAGCGGGTGAGTTGCTTTAACAATAAATTGGCTAAAAGGATTGTAAAAATCAGCCCTTGCCAGTTGTAACCAAATCCGCAAAATCACCACCATCAAATAGAGATCGAATAGAGTGGTGATTAAAAAGGTAAATGCATTCATCGAGATTTCTACCTATTAAAGTTCGATATAAAAACGTGTTAGTGGATCAAAATGTTTTAGCCATTTCTTCTGCACGATTAATACAGTTTTCCATGGCTTTTTTTACTAAGCCGCGCATATCCGCAGCTTCAAATGTCGCCAGCGCTTGTGCGGTGGTGCCGCCCTTTGAAGTAACATTCTCCCTTAAATTACCTAAGGTCAGTTGTGGGTTTTGCTTTGCCATCATAGCAGCGCCAAGCGCAGCTTGCTGCACTAAACTTCTGGCTTTTGTTTCATCCATTCCCATTTCTTTGCCTGCATCTATCATAGACTCCATTAGCAAAAAGAAATAAGCCGGTGAACTGCCCGATAGTGCAATCACTTGATCTAAATCTGACTCTTCATTTACCCACACTATTTCGCCGCCGCTTGACATCAAACGATCGCAAATGGCTTTCTGCTCGGTAGTAATGCTTTGAGGCGCATAGAGGCCAGTCATACCCACACTAATTTGCATCGGCGTATTTGGCATGGCGCGGATAAGCTTGATGTCTTGTGCCAGATAGTCGGTATATCGCTTTGCTTTAATGCCCGCAGCGATAGTGATGACTAACTTATTCGACAGCTCGACTGTCTGTAATGCTTCACAAACTTGTTGCATCAATTGTGGTTTTACCGAAAGTACTATGACATCGGCAGCTTGCGCCGCGGCTAAATTATCCTGAGAAACCAAAATCCCAAAATCGTCTTTTAGTGCATCGAGTTTACCTTGGCTGGGATTAGTCGCTTGGATGAGTTGAGCTGGATAGCCGCTATTGACTAAGCCACTGATGATGCTGCGCGTCATATTGCCGGCACCGATAAAGCAGATTTTCTGTTGATCCATTTGATTCTCTTCAGTGTGTTAACCGTTAACTTGTAACATCTTCACCTTAAATTAAGATGATAAAACGGTTAGTCATTTGAATGACTGAGCCTGATTATCGACTCTCGCTAATTGCTCTTAAATCGTTAATGTTCGGTGTTCTTAAATACAGTATTTGGGCATAAAGTGCTAAAAACAAGGTTAAACTGACCTCTAACTAAATGCCGAACGTGGATTTTACGCAGCGTAATTGCGCTCACCAAAAATGGCACTGCCAATACGCACCATAGTTGAACCGCAGCTAATCGCTGTATCTAGGTCATTACTCATCCCCATTGAAAGCGTATCTACAGCGGGATAATGCGATTTAAGTTCTTGAAATAGATTGTTTAACATGGAAAACTCTTTAAGCTGTAACTCTGTATCCGCGGTAGCCGTTGGAATTGCCATTAGGCCTCTCAGTGCTAAGTTAGGTAGCTGAGCTATCAGTTCGGCCAGTGGCAGCATTTGAGCCGCATCTATGCCAGATTTTGTGTCTTCAGCACTGATATTAATTTGAATACAGACGTTTAATGGCGCCAATTCGGCCGGACGTTGCTCATTGAGACGTAGGGCAATTTTGTCGCGTGAAACGGTATGCATCCAATCGAAATGCTGGGCGACTATGCTGGTTTTATTAGATTGGAGTGGGCCGATAAAATGCCATTCTATGTCGGGGAAATCTCCCTTGAGCGCAGTAATTTTTTCAGCGCCTTCTTGGACATAGTTTTCGCCAAAGCAACGCTGACCCGCTTGGTAGGCTGCTATAATGTCTTCAATAGGTTTAGTCTTGCTGACGGCAAGTAAGCGAATACTGCAGGGGGGGCGGGCACATTTTTGCGCTGCTTGTGTGATCCTGCGCTGTGCGATTGCGAGTCTGTCTGCTATTGTTGTCATGATGTAATTATCTAGTTGCAAGGATATCCCAAACGATGGAAATCACTGAGTTATTGGCATTTAGTGTAAAACACAAAGCCTCGGATCTACACCTTTCTGCAGGGATATCTCCCATGATCCGTGTTGACGGTGAAGTGAGAAAAATTAACCTGCCCGCGCTCGATCATCAAGGTGTACACAGTTTAGTGTACGACATAATGAATGATAAGCAGCGCAAGGACTACGAAGAACATTTAGAAATCGATTTCTCGTTCGAAGTCCCTAATCTTGCACGCTTTCGTGTTAACGCATTCAATCAATCCCGTGGTGCAGCGGCTGTGTTTCGTACCATTCCAAGTGACATTTTGTCACTTGAGCAATTAGGTGCGCCGGAAATTTTTAAAAAAATTGCCAGTTTCCCTCGCGGATTGGTGCTAGTGACTGGACCTACGGGGTCGGGTAAGAGTACCACACTTGCCGCTATGGTGGATTACGTGAATGAAAATCGACATGATCATATCTTAACCATTGAAGATCCTATCGAATTCGTTCATCAAAATAAGCAATGTTTGATTAACCAACGTGAAGTTCACCGCCATACCCACAGCTTTAATGCGGCGCTTAGAAGCGCACTGCGTGAAGACCCAGACGTGATTTTAGTCGGTGAGATGCGTGACCTTGAGACCATTCGTTTGGCTATGACCGCCGCTGAAACAGGCCACTTAGTGTTTGGTACCTTGCATACCACCTCTGCCGCGAAAACGATTGACCGTGTGGTCGACGTATTCCCCGCCGGTGAAAAAGACATGGTGCGCACTATGTTGTCTGAATCGCTGCAAGCGGTTATTTCACAAACTCTGATTAAAAAGGTGGGAGGAGGCCGTGTCGCCGCCCATGAAATCATGATGGGCACGCCCGCTATCCGCAACTTAATTCGTGAAGACAAAGTGGCGCAAATGTATTCGGCAATTCAAACAGGTATGGCCCATGGAATGCAGACCTTAGAGCAATGTTTACAGAATTTAGTCAATCGCGGTCTTATCACTCGTGAAGATGCAATGGCGAAAAGTTCGAATAAACAAGCGACATTTTAAGGATTTATGATGGATGTTCGTCCGTTTTTAAAAGTGATAGTGGAACGCAAAGCCTCCGACTTGTTCATCACAGCGGGCTTTCCGCCGAGTGCCAAGATTGACGGTGAATTGCGTCCCTTGGCCGAAAGTGCCTTTACTCCAGCACAATCACTGGATTTTGTTGAGTCGTTAATGACCGAGGCTCAGAAGCAAGAGTTTCATTCCACTCGTGAGTGTAACTTCGCTTTTGCGGCAAAGGATTTAGGTCGTTTTCGGGTGAGCGCTTTTTGGCAGCGTGAATCGCCTGGCTGCGTGATGCGCCGTATTGAGACTAAAATCCCTGATGTCGATGATTTAAAATTGCCGCCTATTCTAAAAGACCTGGTGATGAGTAAACGTGGTCTCATCATTATGGTAGGCGGAACGGGAACGGGTAAGTCAACGTCCTTGGCGGCCTTGGTGGGTTATCGCAATGGTCATGCTCGTGGGCATATTTTGACTATTGAAGATCCGGTTGAATTCGTTCATGACCACAGAAAAAGTATAATCACTCAGCGTGAAGTGGGCATAGATACTGAGTCTTTTGATGCGGCGCTAAAAAGCTCCCTTCGCCAAGCTCCCGATGTGATCTTGATTGGTGAAATCCGTACCCAAGAGACGATGGAGTTTGCGCTGTCATTTGCTGAAACGGGTCACCTCTGTATGGCAACCTTGCATGCCAACAACGCCAACCAAGCGTTAGACCGGATTATGCATCTCGTGCCTGAGAGTAAGCATCAACAGTTGTTGTTCGATTTATCATTAAATTTGCGCGGTATTGTGGCGCAGCAATTGATCCCTAAAGTTGATGGCACAGGGCGTCGCGCCGCGATTGAAGTATTGATTAATACCCCAAGGGTGGCGAGTTTAATTGCGAAGAACGAGCTGCATTTACTCAAAGAAACCATGGCAAAATCCAACGAGCAGGGCATGCAGACGTTCGATCAGGCCTTGCTGAAACTTTATGTCGATGGCGAGATTAGTTACGCCGATGCGCTGCACCATGCTGATTCACCAAACGATTTACGTTTGATGATTAAATTGCAGAATAAAGAATCCACGGGCTCAGGTTTTATGGAAGGTGTCACCTTAGACATGGACTAGCGTGATAGTCAGGTTCTGGGTTAGGCAGCTCTTTATGGGCTGCTTTTTGTTTGTGTATTAGATTTTCGTTCAGCTCAATCGGTTCTACTTCATCGCTATGTTGCCATTATCCATAGCTTTTATTTTTTAATTCAATATGATCTTTACCTAGTGCGTTTGCGTAATGTACAGGTAAAGGAGAAAGCAATGAAAAAATTACCCATGATATTCGCTATGACAGCGAGCTTGATGAGTGTTGGCGCTATGGCGGCTACTTGTCCCGAGTATCTGAACCTTGAAGTACGAAAATTACATTCTGAAGAGATAGTTAATCTGTGTGAATTGACTCAGGGAAAACCAGTGTTGATTGTTAACACGGCCAGTAACTGTGGTTACACCCCGCAGTTTAAAGCGCTCGAAACATTGAATGAAAACTACAAAGATAAAGGCTTAGTGGTCATTGGTTTCCCATCGGATGATTTTTTCCAAGAAGAAAATGATGAGAAAGATACGGCTAAGGTGTGTTACATCAATTACGGTGTCACCTTTACTATGCTGTCGACATCGCCAGTACGTGGTAGTGACGCTAATAGTGTCTTCAAATACTTAGCTGAAAAAACTGGTGCGCCTAAGTGGAATTTTTATAAGTATGTCGTCAGCGGTGATGGTGCGGTTGTGCAACAGTTCAATTCTAAAGTGAAGCCAGATAGTGAAGAGCTTAAGCAAGCGATAGAATCTGTACTTTAATCTTACGAATATTTATTAATTAAGAGGCTGTTTTGGCTAAATTTTCAGGCTTATCCAAAGAAGTTGGACACGGGCAGCGCGGCAAAGTAGGCGTGTTGTTGTTGAATTTAGGTACTCCAGATGAACCCACAGCATCTGCTGTTAGACGTTATCTTGCAGAGTTTTTAGCGGATCCCCGAGTCGTCGAAATTCCTAAGCTAGTGTGGATGTTGATTTTACACGGGATTATTTTACGGGTACGGCCTGCAAAATCGGCAGCGTTATACCAAAAGGTATGGACTGCGGCAGGTTCTCCGTTGATGGACATTAGTTTGCGTCAAACGGCAAAGTTAGCGGATAAGCTTAAAGCTGATAACTACGATGTCTCTGTCCATTTAGCCATGCGTTACGGTAATCCGTCGGTTGCTAGCACCTTGCAGAATATGCATCAAAATGGCATAGATAAAATCGTGGTGTTACCTCTGTATCCCCAATATGCGGCGCCAACCACAGGTTCTGCATTTGATGCGATTGCGGCTGAGTTGTCCAAGTGGCGCTATATTCCAGCACTGCATTTTATTAATACTTATCATGACAATGCTGACTTTATTAATGCTTTAGCCAATTCGATCACGGCTGATTTTGAAGCCCATGGTAAACCGCAAAAATTGGTGTTGTCATACCATGGTATGCCTGAACGTAATTTGCATTTAGGCGATCCGTATTACTGCTTCTGCATGAAAACGACTCGACTGGTTACCGAGAAGCTTGGGTTAGGTAAAGATGAGTTTGTGATGACATTTCAATCGCGTTTCGGTAAAGCCAAATGGCTACAACCTTATACCGATGCGACTTTGAAAGCGTTGCCGCAACAAGGCGTGCGTGATATTGCTATCGTCTGCCCTGCTTTTAGCGCCGATTGTTTAGAAACGCTGGAAGAAATTGTTGGTGAGAATGGTCATCTCTTTGCCGAGGCGGGTGGTGAGAAGTTCCGTTACATCGCTGCACTAAACGATGATGATGCACACATTACTATGATGGCCAACTTAGTGAAGCCACATTTTTGATCCGGTAATTTATCGGGTTAAACACCAAACTAAAAGGATAAGGCAACTTATCCTTTTCTTTTTGTTGTAGTTTTATTTATTGTGGCATTACTTGCTGAAGTTATTTTCGAAGTAGCTTTCGATGATAAGGACGGCAGACACAGCATCGACTTGACCTTTGGTCAGTGCCTTAAACCCGCCCAATTCGAATAATCTGGCCTTAGCATCAGTGGTAGTTAATCGCTCATCTTGAGTGGCTATTTTGACTTTGAACTTAGCATTGATGCGGTTCGCAAATTTACGCGCCCTGTGGGTCATATCTTGCTCTGTGCCATCCATATTTAAAGGCAGACCAACGACGACTAAGTCGGGTTGCCACTCCTTGATTAAGTCGCCTATCTGATCCCAATTTGGGATCCCATCGACGGCTTTAATTGACAACAATGGCGTGGCGCTAGCGGTGATTTCTTGGCCTATAGCGACACCAATGCTCTTAGTGCCAAAATCAAAGCCTAATACGGTTTTCGAATTCATAGTGTGCTGACTTATATTAATAAATAGACTTAAGCGTGACCCGCTTGAGCTGAAACTTGCCAAGCATCAAATCCGAGAGCACGGCTGGCCTGTGGCCAACGGTCTTCGTGTTTAATGTTAAACAAGAGCGCATTCGTTGCTGGAATTGTGAGCCAAGAATTATCGGCAAGCTCTTGTTCGAGCTGATCTTTACTCCATCCAGCATAACCTAATGCGACGAGAAACTTCTCGGGCGATCTGTTGCTTCCAATCGCGGTTAACACATCACGGGAAGTGGTTAGCATTAAACCACAACCCAGATCTGTGCTATTGGCCCAATAAGGCTGAGAGGTATGCAGCACAAAGCCGCGATCTTGGGAGACGGGGCCGCCCATCATGACATTGGTATTGAGCACTAAATCCGCGGAGACTTGCTCTGCTGGCAAATCCATTTGTTCTAATAGCGAATTAACTTCGATACCGAGCGGTTTATTGATCACCAGTCCCATGGCGCCTTTGGTATCATGTTCACAGATATAAATGACTGAGCGTTCAAAAAACGTGCCGTGTAGTGAGGGCATGGCAATTAAGAAATGGTTCTGCAAACTCTCCATTAAACTACTCCGTTTGATGTGGCTAAGTTGATCTAGCTTGCTGCTATATTGCTAAGTCGGGCGAGATTAACCGCCAGCTAATTTAACTTTGTAGTTTTGTTTCTCAAGTAATAGCTTTAATTGCTCACGGTTGTCCGTTTGGACCTCAATAGTGAAATCTTTAACCGTACCACCACAACCACATTGTTTCTTAAGGGCTTGTGCCATTGCTTTTAACGCTGCTTCATCGAGACCTAACCCAGAGATAATCGAAACGCCTTTGCCTTTGCGGCCCTTACTGTCTCTATGGATCCTGACTATACCGTCGGATTCAGGAATCACTTTAGTGACGGGCTCTGCATTTATACGGCCTTTGTCGGTGCTGTACACTAAGGATACATTAGGATCTGCTTTCATAGATTTCATTCATTGGTGTTAAAAGATGACTTATACCCGTTCAGTTTATCAAATTTGCAGGGGTTCTGGGAGGTAAAAAAAGACCACTTGAGGATTATCCTTAAGTGGTCTGAACAAAATGCTAACTCTTTGCAGGGAAGTAAGCATATTTTTGAAAAGTAAGCTTAAAGCTCGGGATCAATTCATTCGCATGAATACCATGGCTATCAGCGCCACAGCGGTGAGTAATGCACTGGGCATAATAAATTTATGTAACTTAGGTAACGCAATTAAGCAGGCTGTTGTAACAAAACCAAATGCGGCGACTGTGGCATAGTTAGTGCCATTAGCAATGGTATCAATAACCAACCAGCCAAGCACTAGGAGGGGTAATATCAGTAAACTGGTAGGCAAATGACGTTTTATTTTTGCGTTATTCACCTCGAGAGAAATTTTTTCTGGTGCAAGGAAAAAAATGGCAGATGCAACCATAAACGCGCTAATAAACCAGTACATTTCAACACCTCCCTCAAATCTTAATTGATAATCATTATCATCTTTGGTTTTGCTGAAGTCAAGCTGAATGAGATGCCACTTTTTAATCAATTGAGTTGTAGATTAGGCTATTGCTCTGTAAGCTAAATTCATATCTCTGATACTTGTCTTTGTTCGGGTCGAACATCTGAGGAAATTAAGATGAAAAATATTTTTGTAGCATTAGCTGTGTTGGCACTCAGTGCCTGTAGTTCGATGAAGTCAGGTTGGGATTTTGATCCTAGCGCAAATTTTACCCAATATAAAACCTATGCTTGGGTTGCTCAGAAAACGGATTCTGCTGGATATCATTTGGATGGCTTGATGGACCAACGGGTCAGAGAAGCGGTGAATAGCCAGTTAGCGAGTAAGGGGATGACATTAGTTGATGCAAAAGATGCTGATGTACTTGTTAATTATCTGACCAAAGTTGATAAGAAGATTAATGTTGATACCTTCAATAGTAATTTTGGCTACAACCCATACTATGGTCCAGGATGGGGTTGGGGCGGCAATATGCAGACCCAAACCACAGTAAGAGAATATGAAGTTGGCACCCTGATTATTGATTTGGTTGATAATAAAACCACTAAACTGATCTGGCGTGGTTCTGTTGCCGATACCATTCGCGACAAAAATACCCCAGAAGAAAGAGTACAGATCATCAATCAAGCAGTGGGCAGTGTAATGGCAAATTATCCACCTAAGCCTGACACTAAATAACCTGAGATCGGTTTAACAAGCCATAACTGTAATAGCATTAAACTCTGCGTTAGTGATGTTCAGTTGTGGCTTATTGTCTTTCAATTGATAGGCGATGAGTCCCGCAAT
>NZ_JAHKQX010000010.1:0-192687 GCF_019345515.1 Shewanella sp. NKUCC06_TVS
CTTGTGGAACCACCTGATCCCATCCCGAACTCAGAAGTGAAACGCAAACGCGCCGATGGTAGTGTGGGGTCTCCCCATGTGAGAGTAGGTCATCGCCAAGCGCCTAATTTAGGTTAACGTGTAGACGTTAAGCTAAAGGAGCGGTAGTTCAGTTGGTTAGAATACCGGCCTGTCACGCCGGGGGTCGCGGGTTCGAGTCCCGTCCGCTCCGCCAACATTAAGAGATAAGCCTCATCGAAAGATGAGGCTTTTTTCGTTATGGTGTCGCGGATAATTCGTGTCAGTGACGCACATGCTTTGGGCTCGAAGTATGTGGTTATCGTCATAGCCGGCCATCCCAATTCCTACGAGTGTACGTTATTGTTATTCGGATCAGTCCGAGATAATTTTAATCTCTTGGCTTGTAGCTGACGCTCTATGCCTACTGGTAACGTCTATCTTTTTCTCGTCCTAATTGACTTAATATCGTTTATATTGAAGTATTTATTATTAAGCAGATACTTAAATTCCAAGAATGATTGAAATTGAGTAATTTGCCCCAAGATCGTCTTAAGTGCTGCAGTTTTGTAGCGTCCATCAATGAGGTCTATGCCATGCTTTATGATTTAACGGTTGTACAATTTAGCAAGATGCTGAAAAATTTAAGCGTTATTCTTGAAAAAGGCGAATGCTTCGCAAACCTCAAGAAAGTTGATATGGCGGTGCTATTAAACTCACGTTTAGCGCCGGATCAATTCAATCTTATTCGCCAAGTTCAAATTGCCTGCGATACTGCCAAAATTGGCGTAGCACGTTTGACTGATAACTTAGATACAGTACCAAAGCATGATGATAGCGAGACGACGCTGGCTGAGTTGCAAGCGCGTATTAGCTCAGTTTTGGATTATTTAGCAACGTTTAAAGCGGATGATTTTGCTAATGCGGCCACGATCCATGTCTCACAACCACGATGGGAAGGAAAATATCTTACAGGTTATGAGTTTGCCATTGAGCATGCTATTCCGAACATTTACTTCCATGTAACAACAGCCTACGCGATTTTGCGCCACAACGGTGTTGAAATTGGCAAGAAAGATTACCTCGGCGCTATGCCATATAAGTCGTAAATCTAGGCTAGATGTAGTACTGTTGCGTAGCCTAATTGTTGCGCAGCAGCGCTTTGCCGCTTGAGCTTACCAACCTTTCTGCATTACCACCTGTTCTTTCTCTACCTATGTTATGCCGCTTTGTCGCTGGAAATTTAGGACTCGTTAGGGTTCTGTTACGCTGATGAAGTCAATCAATACTCAGTTTTTCATTTCGACCTTACGTCTCGATTATTTTTATCCTGTTAGCATGTGATTTAATTTTGTTGGCTTAGGTAAATGATATGGGCCGTAAGTTTATGAGTCGCCAAATTATCTATTACTTAAATAGTGAATGGCGAATTGACTCATTATAAAGATGACCTGTTTGTTCGTTTTGAGCAGGGATTTACTGGAAGAGCCTATTTAAGGTTCTAATTAAAGGAGTTAGCTATGTCTATCGAATCTCAAGCCGTCGAGAGTCCAACTGATGCAACGACAACTAAGAGCAAGAAAGCCAAAAAAGCCGCCATTACCAGTGGTTTGCGCCTCAAAGACAAGTTGACCCAAGACACTCGCCGCCGAATTGAAATTCTGCA
Source organism: Shewanella sp. NKUCC06_TVS (assembly GCF_019345515.1). Lineage (NCBI taxonomy): Bacteria > Pseudomonadati > Pseudomonadota > Gammaproteobacteria > Alteromonadales > Shewanellaceae > Shewanella > Shewanella sp. NKUCC06_TVS. The sequence continues at coordinate 1,664 of NZ_JAHKQX010000010.1, forward strand.
CGAGCAACGCCAATTATCCAATCGTTTCGGTGTGGATATTGAAATTGACTAAAGCCATTGGCTTGTCGCTAAGTATTGGATATCACATCTAGATATTTAGCCAGCATGTACAGCTTCACGACGTCCGTCGTGGAGCTTGCTCTCTTAACTTAGTAACTTTGCTGACTCAATTCATACTCCATTATCGTGACCATCTCGCCCTTATAATCTTCATGTGAAATCATTGACCAACCCTGCGTTCGATAAAAATCGGCTTTATCTGCAGTAAACAAATAGATTTTCTGTAAACCAATCGCTCTAGCATGCTCAACGACGGCATTGACGAGCAACTTACCTAATCCTTTATGTCGATGGTCTGCATTCACATACACATTGGCGAGCCACGGGCTTAAGTCAGTTCGGCTGTCCATATCTGCGATGATTAATGAAGATGATCCCATCACTTGATTTGCCTGTTCGCAGATAAACATCTTGGGGATGGCGGCGTCAGTTAAATACTCGTTCATTTCCTCAATCAATGTAGTGACTGAAGCATCCGCAGAACTCAAATGTGCCCATGCTTGATGATGCCACTCCGCCAATTGTGGAATGTGTTGCGGGGCAGATTTTAGGTCGATAACTTTCATATAAATCTCTAGACTGATTGGTGAAAGGGGTTTGAATGGGCAAATTATACCCTCTATTGGCTTGCATGAACTTAGTGGTCACAGGCCGAGTGAGTATACCGTTTAATTCGGGATCGGCAGAAATACGCTGGCTTTAAGTCCGCCTTGTTTCGCATGGCTAAAACCGAGTTCGCCCTGATAACTGTCGACGATATCTTTGCAGATAGACAATCCTAAACCATGGCCTTGGATGCTTTCATCTAGCCGAATGCCGCGCTCAATGATAACGGACAGCGCGGCATCGGAGACGCCTTCGCCATCATCACTCACTTCTATCCCATAGCCTGTGGTTGGCACATTCTGCTGACTGATATGGATCTCAATATTTTTGCGACCATGCTTGCAGGCATTATCCAGCAAGTTGCCTAAGAGTTCGAGTAAGTCATCCCGATCAAACGGCATTACTAAGCCGCTCGTGTAATGGCTGTGAATAATGCGGTCTGGGTAAATGCGCTGCATTACTTGAATCAGCGGCGCAAGATCGTCATCGAGTACGGTATAACGCCCTGGAGTGGACAGGCCGACAATCTTAGTGCGCTTAAGCTCTCTCTCGATGATGTGGTGCAGGTTTGCGAGCACCTTGCTGCCCTCGCTCCGCTGTTCTAGTAGAAGGCTTTCTAGGTAGGACTGCAGCCCTTGTAACGGACGTTTCATTTCGTGGGCTAAGTTACCCAAGGCATTACGGGAGCGTTGTACTCGCTGGCCCAATTGATTGACTAAACGATCTATCTCTTCGATCAGTGGGACTATCTCGCTTGGCACTTGGTCAGGATTGATTTCTTGCCCTTGGATGCGCATTTGCCGGATAGCTTCTGGCATCTGCTCTAAGGGTTTAAAACCGCGTTTAAGTAATTGATACTGTGCTATTAATAGAATGACAATCGTGAGCAACACGGCTGCGCTGGCAAAGGCTAAAAACTGCACTTGGGTTTGTTCAAGCGAGCTAATATCTTCTGTCACCCACAGGGTAACTAATTGATCATCTTTGATAACGGCCTGACTGAACATCAGCCAATGCTCTTTGCTGACAAACTCAGTGGCTTGGTGTTGCTCACCAGCGGTCAGTTTAGGCATGTTCACGTTATGGTCGAATAGGGAGCGTGAACGCAGAGTTTGCTCGCCGATTTGAATTGCAAAATAATGCCCAGAATTAACCCTGTGGTACACATTGGGTAAACGGTCGGTGGTGAGCGCCCATGTGCCATCGGGATTGTGATTCAGGGCGGAGATCAGGCTGTCGGCATCGTGTTGTAGACGCGAAGCGACAAAGTCTTGGGTTAATATTTGGATGCCTTGGTATAGAAAATATAATAACAGCACCATGGCAAAGGTGAGCGTGATCAGCAGATTGCGCGTCAGATAACCCTTGAGTGAATACACGCCTTTACTCCTTGAGTCGATAACCTTGGCCGCGGCGGGTTTCGATATAATCCTTGCCTAAGCGCTGGCGCAGGCGGTTGACGTACACTTCGATGACATTGCTGTCTTTGATTTGATCTTCTTCGTAAATGCGTTCACTGAGCTCTGACTTAGAGACGATCTTGCTGGGATTGACCATTAAGTAATGCAGCAGACGATATTCAATCTTAGTCAGTTCTATCACTTCACCATCAACATTGGTGACGGCTTGTTTGTCGACATCGAGGGAGACGCCTGCATGCTGCAACACATTGTCGGCACGGCCAAAGTGGCGGCGGATCAACACTTCGAGCCTTGCGAGTAGTTCTTCAATATGAAAAGGCTTGCCGAGGTAATCATCCGCACCCGCCTTGAGGCCGTCGACCCGTTCGTGCCACGCATCACGGGCGGTGAGAATAAGCACTGGCATAGCCAAGCCTTTTTGTCGCCATTGGCCAAGGACTTGTAAACCGGGTTTGCCGGGTAAACCGAGATCGAGGATCACGGCTTCGAAGTTTTCTTCTTCGCCTAAAAAGGCACCGTCGATACCGTTATCGGCGTGCTCGACGGTATAACCCGCCTTGTTAAGGGCGGGAATGAGGCGCGCGACCAGATCGGTATCATCTTCAATCAATAGCAAACGCATCAGTCGACCTTTTCCTTTAGCCACTCGCCGGTTTTGGCGTCAATTTTGATTTCATACACTATGCCATCGTCACGGAGGATCTCGAGCTCGTAGATGATCCTGCCATGTTTTTGTTCGACTTCTAAGTCCAGCAGCCGTCCCTGTAGGCGTGATTCGTAGCGTTGCATTATGGTGTCGAAGGGTAAAACCTTGCCCTCCTTAACCCACTCGACCACCTTGCTGGAAAGATCATCGTCGTGGGCATCAGTGCTTGGGCTGCTAATCATCCCAACGGCCAAAGCCAGGAATATTAACGGTATCTTCATCGAATATGCCCTTCTCTGCGAGGTTGTGACAATTGCTGCATTGACTGAATGAGCCGACTTTGGGGTTATCTTGCACCATACGTCTGGGGATCTCATCGTGTTTGCCAATAAAAAATGCCTGTTCTGTGATCTTCTGCGGCCCAGAACCTACGAGCAGCGGCGTGCTATTTTTCATCACCTTACCATTTTGCGCGGCATGTTGAACCAGATATTCCTCAATTCTAGCAGTGACTTGAGGATCTAGACTGGCGTTGTCACCAAAGTGATTATCAAGATTTGCGGTAATGGCGCGCCACTTGTCGGCGGGGAGTAAGTTCGCGGGATAAGCCATGTGGCAGCTGCCACATTCTGCCGTATATTCCGCATTTTGTGGAATGGCGCGGCTGAGCTCGCGGCCATCGTCGGCATAGCCTGTGCCAGTTAAAGTTAGGCTGATGCCGATAACGCCAATGGCTAATGCCGCGGCTGTGAGTGATGAGCCGAGGAGCCAGCTAATAGGGTGTGCTTGTTGAGTCATGACATCTTCCTTTTTGTGCCGTTACCTTCTGTGGAAGGTATTGAAATTAATTGATCTAATTAAATGAGCTAATTGAATGAGTGATACGGTCGACATTTGGCGGTTATTGCAGGCTTAACCAGAGTAAGGCATCGCCTTTTTCCTGCGGCGTGCAGTCGCGTTTAAAGGTCCAGTTACAGTTACGGGTAAACCATTTCTCGATTTTGGCTGAGTCAGTTAACCGATCTGCGGTAATCGACGGCGCCATAGGGTCAATGGGTTTACGGGTATTTTGGTGCATCCCCATGTCAGTGACTTTGGCGGTATGGCAACTGGCGCAGCTGCGGCCGTCCATGTCCTGTAGCCAAAGCTTTTGTCCTGCGGCGGCGGTAAAGGGTCCCGCGCCTTGGGCTTGATAGCGTTGCAGTTGCGTGCCGATGCGCTCGGCGCTAAGTGGCAGGCTTTGCACTTTACTGTTGGCGGCGCTAACACTGAGGCTAGTCAGCAGCAAGGTGGAAATTGCGACAATGGCAAGGCGACTTTTATTCGTGTGTCTGGTTAATCTGTTCATAGGGCATTCCTTTTGGGCTGGATGTCTTATTGCTAAACAAAGTGGCTAATGGATTAATCTTTTTGTTCCACAGGGCGTTGTTTCTTGCCTGTGACCATGGCTCTGACTAAGTTTTCTTTGTGTAACAGGCTGCTGACGATGACGCCGCCAACATGGATAACTACGAGGAACACAGTGAAGTTGGCAAAGAATTCATGGACTTCTTTTATGGCGCCTTCGGGCCAAGTGGCGAAAAAGCTTGTGGCTAATGGGCCGTGTCCATCGGTAGCGTACAGCGCCATGCCCGAGAATCCCGTGATGGCGATGCTGGCAATCAAGGCCACTATCATCATTGCTCCAGCGGGGTTATGGCCTATGTAGTCTTTGGCTTTGCCTGTGATGAGCCCTTTGAGGTACACCAGCACTTCTTTAGGGCGAGTGATAAAGTTGCTAAAGCGCGCATTGTGGGTACCCATCACGCCCCACAGCAGGCGAAACACCAGTAAAATTAAGATGCTATAACCTGCGTAACTGTGGATGGTCATCCACTCGTCTTCGCCTTCAGTGAGGTAGGCTAAGGTAAAAAAACCGACGAGTGACCAATGGAATATGCGGATCAACAGGTCCCAGACTTTGATGGTTTGCAGTGTGTTTGATGACATGGTGTGACGCTCCTAAGTGGGTTTAGGTGTAGGCTACTTAACCCAAACTTAAACCTCGCTTAAATTTTGAGGCGCGAACATTTATCGAATTGATGGGGGTGAGTGATGCGCTTGCTCGTGTGGCGAGTATTAAATGTCAACGAAAACTCACTTGTTAACCTATTGGTATTACGGTAAATTCTGCCATCTCAACCGAGTGAAGGGATTAACTTATTTATGTCTACCGCCGTTATTCGCGCTTTCATCAGCCGCAATCCGAGTCGTAAATCCTTTTGTATTTATGCCGTTTTATTATTTTTGACCGAAGTCTTAATCGCCTTATATGCACCTGCGGGTTTTATTCGTGGTTTTGTGGGCGATGTATTGGTGGTGATCTTACTGTTTTGCATGGTGCGGGCTGTCGTTCCGGTTGCCAGCCCAGTAGAAAAGCCCCTAGCACAAAACACAGGCGAGGGTATTAAACGCTTTTTTCAAACTCCTTGGCTGGCGTTTGTGGTATTGCTGTTTGCCTTTGCCATCGAGTTTGGCCAGTATTGGGGCTTAGTCGATAAGCTGGGCTTGGGTGAAAATCGATTGGCGCGGATAGTAATAGGTAGCCATTTTGATCCACTCGATCTCGTGGCGTATTTTGTCGGCTATTTGATCTTACTGGGCTGTTATTGGAAAAGCCGCCAGTCCTAGTATTTGAATCCGCAAGAGCCGCGTGACGTGTGTTTTCGCGGATAAGTAGGCGAGATAGGTAGACGAGATAAGTGGGGTAAGGGATGCAGCCGATAACGGGGTTTTCACTGCTAACAGAGCATGCCGATGGGTTTGAGCCTAATCCACTGAAAATGCCTCTGTATTTCAATGGTCAACCTACTCACTCCTTTATTGCAGGGCTAGTGATTGAAGGCCAATATCGCTGCGTTTTATCCAATAAAACCTTGGGGTATTTGGTCATCACTTCTTTCGATTGTCCCTTCGAAGAATCGACCGAGTTTAGTCTGCTTGATGAAGGGTTTAAGCTCATTGCGACAACCTCTTTGGCGCAAATGTACGATTCTTTTCTGCTTTATGCCCATTGGCCTATGACGGATAACCGACTGAGATTGCACTATTACGGTCAGTTTGTGCTGGATTTAGTGATGACAACGGGCAGTTCTTGGTTACCTTTTCAGCCAAAACTTAAACTGGTTGAAGTTGTCGATCCACAAAGCGATCCACAAACAGCATCATCTCTTGCTGAATTAGCTCAGCGTTTAGCGCGGATTGATAATATAAACTGAGTGAGGTTTGAATTAAATTCAGTTAAAAAAGAAAGGGCTATTCGCCCTTTCATGTTTATCACTTGTATCGATTACTCATGCGGAAAGTTTTATAAGCTTGCTTGCAAAGACGTTTAAAAACCTAATAAAAGCTTCCTCACATCAGCTTGTTTGAACACCAAAACCTTAGAAGAAACCTAAAGGATTCACATCGTAACTCACCAAGAGATTCTTGGTATTTTGATAGTGGTTGAGCATCATCTTATGGGTTTCGCGGCCGATGCCGGATTTTTTGTAACCACCAAAGGCAGCATGGGCAGGATAGGCGTGGTAACAGTTAATCCACACGCGGCCAGCTTGAATGCCACGCCCTATACGTTGAGCCGTGTTCATGTCCCGTGTCCACACACCAGCACCTAGGCCGTACTCAGTATCGTTCGCGATCGCTAAGGCTTCGGCTTCATCTTTGAAAGTGGTGACCGAAATCACAGGGCCGAAGATCTCCTCTTGGAAGATACGCATCTTATTGTGGCCTTTCATAATGGTTGGGCTGATGTAGTAGCCTTCACTTTGGCCGCCATCGAGTTGGCAAAGTGTGCCGCCCAGTAGCACTTCTGCACCTTCAGCCTTACCTATGGCTAAGTAGCTTAAGATTTTATCGAACTGTTCTTTAGAGGCTTGAGCGCCAACTTGAGTGTCGGTATCTAAGGGATCGCCTTGCTTAATGGTTTGCGCACGGGCGAGCACTTTTTCGATAAAGCGATCAAAAATCGACTCTTGGATTAACACTCGTGATGGGCAGGTACAGACTTCACCTTGGTTGAAGAAGGCCAGCAACATGCCTTCGACGGCCTTATTTAAATACTCGTCTTCATGGTCCATCACATCGGCAAAAAACACGTTAGGCGACTTACCGCCAAGCTCAACGGTTGATGGAATTAAGGATTCGGCGGCGCATTTTAAAATGTGATAGCCAATTTCGGTGGAGCCCGTAAAGGCCAATTTAGCGATGCGTTTGCTGGTGGCCAAAGCTTGTCCAGCTTCGGCGCCAAAGCCGTTGACTACGTTAAGAATACCCGCGGGTAATAGGTCTTCAATCAGTTCGAGCAAGACCAGAATCGAGACTGGCGTCTGCTCCGCAGGCTTGAGTACCACACAGTTACCCGCCGCTAGCGCAGGTGCGATTTTCCATGCGGCCATTAAGAGTGGAAAGTTCCAAGGAATGATCTGGCCGACCACGCCTAAAGGCTCTGGGAAGTGATAACTGACTGTGTTGCCATCGATATCGGCAGCGCTGCCTTCCTGTGCGCGGATACAACCCGCAAAGTAGCGGAAGTGATCGACGAATAAGGGCAAGTCGGCATTTAAGGTTTCACGCACCGCTTTACCGTTTTCCCAGGTTTCGGCAACGGCTAAGTATTCGAGATTTTGCTCGACGCGATCGGCAATGCGCAGTAACAGGTTTGAGCGCTCGGTGACTGAGGTTTTACCCCATGCTTCTTTCGCTGCGTGAGCGGCATCTAATGCTAATTCAATATCTTGTGCATCGGATCGCGGGATTTGGCAAAAGTTTTGGCCATTCACGGGGGAGCGATTGTCGAAGTATTTGCCATTGACTGGGGCGACCCATTTTCCGCCGATAAAGTTGGCGTATTTTTCTTTGAAGTTAACGATTGCGCCTGCGGTTCCGGGTTGAGCATAAATCATAGAATCATTCCTTCTTGTGGATGGCATGCTGGGCGTTGGCGATTTTTACGCTCTTGGCTTCAGCAAGGGAGTCTTGTTGATGCATCTCTGCTGGATGCCTTTTTAAATATTTTTCGTTTTGCTTTAAGCCAATCCTATTGATTGGCTTAGTGTTCTCTTATGCAACACCTTAGGCTTGCATACCAAGTGAGCATCGCAAGGAGAGTGCCAAACTGGCAGGAGTTGTACACTTGTTGTGCTAACAGTATGATGAAAAGCTAATTTTGCAGATTTGAATAAGTATGGGCACTCAGGGAGAGAAGTGTGTCCTGTGGTTACTTTGTCATTGAGTGGCACACAGCAATTGTGCCGAAACGGAACACAGCTCGGGGGACACGGCTATGACAGTTAAACCGCATTTACCATCGACACAGGCGTGGTTGGCCGATTCGTGGCAGCGCAGCATTGGCGCTGGCTTGTCAGAATTTCAGTTACCCCAGGAACTCAGGCTCGATGCTAGTGAACTAAAGCAGAAACATGAGCAATATCAAATGCTCATCGCATTAGTGCAATCCCATGCCTTGCCTTTGTTCAATCAGTTGATGGCGCATTCTAATAGCCGACTCCTGCTCTCCGATGCCGAGGGTTATGTACTTAGGCATTGGGGCGTGAGCCGTTACTCCACAAAACTGGCGGATGTAGCTCTGGATATTGGGGTGAATTGGCTTGAGCAGCATAAGGGCACTAATGCGATAGGGACGGCGCTTACGGCCAAACAAGCGGTATCCGTGGTGGGTGAGCAGCATTTTATTCGCCAGAACCGTTTTATGAGTTGCACTGCTTGCCCGATATTTTCCCCCCAAGGTGAGATGCTCGGGGTGATTGATATCACCAGCGAGCAGCAAAGGCACACCCAGCAGACGCTGATGTTAGTGTCCAGTTTGGCGCAGCAGGTCGAGACCGCGCTTTTGTGCCATCTGCCCGATAGTCATTATCGAATCGATTTAGCAGCGCAGCCAAACCTGTTGAATTCGGGTTGGCAGGGCATAGTGATTGCCGATAGCGATGGTCGCATCGTGGGTTGTAATCCCATGGCGAAACAATTGCTTAATCATGCCAAGGTAGGCGATGCCGTCGAACAGTACTTAGGCGATAATTGGAGCCGTGCGGGTGGCTTTAATCAACATTTAGCTTTGCATTTACAGACTCAGCCCTTAAACATTCCCAGCAACAAGAGCCGGGTAGCGATGAGCAATAAATCGCTCACTCAACTGGGCGTGCGGTTTCGCGATCCTCAATTAGAACGGGCTTGGCAACATGCCAATAAGGTGATCACCAAGCAAATTCCGCTGTTAGTGCTTGGTGAAACTGGCGTCGGTAAAGAGCAGTTTGTTAAAAAGCTCCATGCCCAGAGTGCGCGTCGCAGCGAGCCCTTAGTGGCGGTGAACTGTGCGGCATTGCCTGCAGAGTTAGTCGAATCTGAACTCTTTGGTTATCAGGCTGGCGCTTTTACTGGGGCGAACCGCACTGGATTTATCGGCAAAATTCGCCAAGCTCACGGCGGTTTTTTGTTTTTAGATGAAATAGGTGAAATGCCGCTGGCGGCACAGAGTCGTTTACTCAGGGTATTGCAGGAGCGCGAAGTGGTGCCCGTTGGCAGTAATCAAAGTTTTAAAGTCGATATCCAAATCATTGCCGCGACCCATATGGATTTAGAGCAACAAGTGGCGCAGGGGCTGTTTCGGCAGGATTTATTCTATCGATTAAATGGTCTACAAGTGCGGTTACCTGCACTGCGCGAGCGGCTGGATATCGAGCGTATTATCCATAAATTGCATCGTAAACATCGTATCGCTGCGCAGGATATCTGCCCAGAACTGTTAGGGAAAATGATGCAATACGACTGGCCGGGGAATTTGCGTGAGCTGGATAACCTCATGCAAGTCGCGTGTTTAATGGCAGAAGGGGACAATACCCTCAATTGGCAACATTTACCCGATTATCTGGCAGCCAAACTCACATGCGAGCCGTTAAAAGGAGACCTGTTACAAGCTGCATCTTTATGTGATGAATTTAAAGAGGTAAGCCGTCAACGTTCTGCATCACCCCTGCCAAGTGGTAAGTTCGCTGTGGAGCCAAATGTCACAAAGGTTCAATCGGATTCCCTAAATGAGGCGATTTATAGCAATGTGCTGCAGGCATACCAAGCCTGTAATGGCAATGTGAGCCAATGCGCTAAGCGTTTAGGGATCAGCCGTAATGCCTTGTACCGTCGATTAAAACAGATGGGGCTTAAGGATTAATGCTAGCTTACGGCTCTTGTTACGAAGCTCAATCAATCGCCAAATATCTCCTAATCACCCCACGTTTATCCACTTCGCAATAGACTAAAACCGAGAGGTTTTAGTCCACAATCTCTAGCTTCAGTATCTGACAATGTGACTTTTTGTTGTTGCCAATTTATGTCTAATAGGTTTTATTGATTCATATAATCGATAAAGATAGTTTCTTCTAATTACAAATTCAGAACTATACTGCGGGCAGGCAGAAAAGAGCTTGGCGTTATGCATAGAAGAGGAACTGTTATGCATCTTACTAAAAGCCTTTTAATTATTTCTATGGGTCTGACATTGAATGTGCAGGCTCAAACTTTACCAACAAATACCCTGACACGTGACAATGGTGCACCTGTGGGTGATAACCAAAACTCGACCACAGCGGGCAGTAATGGCAGCGTGTTATTGCAAGATGTGCAGCTTATCCAGAAGCTACAACGCTTTGCCCGTGAACGTATTCCTGAGCGTGTCGTCCACGCCAGAGGCACAGGTGTCCATGGTGAGTTTGTATCGAGTGGCGATTTTAGTAACCTAACCCAAGCGGCACCCTTTGCACAAAAAGGTAAAGTGACGCCCGTATTTGTGCGCTTTTCTACTGTGATCCACTCGAAAGGTTCGCCAGAAACGCTGCGTGATCCCCGTGGGTTTGCGACCAAATTTTATTCGGACCAAGGTAACTGGGACTTAGTCGGTAATAACTTACCCGTATTCTTCATTCGCGATGCGATCAAGTTTCCTGACATGGTGCATTCACTCAAACCATCGCCAGTGACCAATATGCAAGATCCGAATCGTTTCTTCGATTTTTTCAGTCACGAAGCGGGTTCAACCCATATGTTGACTCTGGTTTACAGTAACTTAGGTGTACCTGCCAGTTATCGTGAAATGGACGGTTTCGGTGTACATGCGTACAAATTTGTGAATCGAGATAACCAAGTTAAATACGTGAAATTTAACTGGAAGAGTCTGCAAGGTGTTAAAGGCTTACGTCCCGATGAAGTGGTTAAAGTCCAAGGGCAAAACTTTAACCATTTAACCGATGATCTTTATAGTGAGATCAACAAGGGTAACTATCCTAAGTGGGATCTGTACGTTCAATTACTCGACCCGACTGAGCTTAATAAGTTTGATTACAACCCGTTAGATGCCACTAAGGTGTGGCTAGATGTGCCAGAACAAAAAGTGGGCACTATGACGCTGAACCGCATGCCTGCAAACTTCTTCCAAGAGACTGAGCAAGCGGCATTTGCGCCATCGAATTTGATCCCAGGGATTGAGCCTTCGGAAGACAGATTACTGCAAGGCCGCATGTTCTCCTACGCCGATACTCAGCTGTATCGACTCGGCGCGAATTTGTCGCAATTGCCGATTAATAAACCCTTAGTGGCGGTGGCAAACCACAACCAAGAAGGTGCGGGCAATATGGGGTATACCCAGTCCGATGTGAACTATCAACCGAGCGTACATTTAGCCTTGGCCGAAGATAATCGTTATCGTGCGGTAACAACTGCGCTGACGGGGACTGTGCAACAAACGGCTATTAGCAAGCAGGATAACTTTAGCCAAGCGGGCGTCTTTTATCGCAGCTTGAGCAAGCAAGATAGAGCAGATCTGATCACTAACTTGGCCGGTGACTTAGGTAAAGTGAACGATACCAATGTGAAACATCAGATGCTCAGTCACTTTTATCGTGCAGATCCAGAGTTTGGTGAGCGTTTAACCAAGGCCGTAAAGGGTGATTTGGCTGACGTTAAACAACGTTCAATCTGATTTTGTTATTTTTAGGACTATTTTGGTCGCAGAGATTTGCGCGTTAACAGTCCGAACCCAGTAAGTCCCGCAAGACGTAAACAAGCTCTTTTCTGCCCAGTTTAAGAGGGCGTCTTGCGGGCATTTCGTCACGTCTCATTGTTTAAATCTCTATTTTAGCTGTGCTGGGAGCCATTGATGAAACACACTATTGCTATCTTATTATTGATTATTGTGGCCCTGAGTATGTCGGTGGCAATGGGGGCGGGTTCGCTTCAAGCGCCATTGGTTACACCCGCAACTGTCAGTCAAACGGACGAGCCCGATACCGCACAAGTACAATTGCTGGTGGACTACTTTTTTGCTGCAGCGCGTACCGGCGATATCACAGTGCTTGAGCATTTTCTCGATGCAGGCTTCCCTATTGACCAGAGAAATAGTCAAACCTATACCGCGCTAATGGTGGCGGCCTATAACGGCCAAGAGGCTGCAACGGATTTATTGCTTGAGCATGGTGCTAATGCTTGTTTGCAAGATAAGCGTGGTAATACGGCAATGATGGGCGCAGTGATTAAGGCCGAATTCACTATCGTAAAGCGGCTATACGCGAAAGAATGCGATGCGAACCTAACGAATAATGCCGGAATGACCTTGACTGAGTTTGCCCGCTACTGGGGTCAAAGCGGCGCTTTACAGCAGGCGAGTTTAAAGCAATAAAGATGCTAGATCTTGCTATCTCCTTGCGCTCGATCACTTTTGGTCATTATCTTTAATCTGTTTAGATCTCAGCATTTACTATTAGCAATAAGTCTGCTTGTTAATGATGTCTATGCCTTTTATGGTAACTTTTTGAATATCGTTTAATACGATTTGGCCTTCGGAGAGCGATTTATGTTTGATGCCTTACTACTGACGCAAGAAGATAAACGTACGTTTGCTCAAGTTTCACAGATCACAGAAGCTGATTTACCTGAAGGGGAAGTCTTGGTTGATGTCGCCTATTCCTCGCTGAATTATAAAGATGGTTTAGCTGTGACCGGTGCTGGCAAAATCATTCGTCAGTTTCCTATGGTACCAGGCATCGATTTTGCGGGCGTGGTGCGCGAATCGACGGATGCAAGATACCAAGTTGGCGATCAGGTGATTTTGACGGGCTGGGGTGTGGGTGAAAACCACTGGGGTGGTATGGCGCAAAAAGCGCGAGTTAAAGCCGACTGGCTGGTGCCCATGCCGCAAGGTTGTGATGCCGCTAAATCCATGATGATAGGCACGGCCGGGCTTACGGCGATGTTGTGCGTGCAAGCGCTGCAGCAGGCTGGGATAACACCGCAAAGTGGGGATATTCTTGTCACAGGTGCCAGTGGTGGTGTGGGTTCTGTGGCGGTGACTTTGCTCGCCAATGCTGGCTATCGTGTGGCTGCCTGCAGTGGTCGAGTTGAACAGAATGCGCCTTTATTGAAGGAGCTTGGCGCCGCAGAAGTGATTGATCGCAGTGAACTTGAACAAGATGCTAAGCCGCTTGAGGCGCAGCGCTGGGCGGGTGTGGTCGATACCGTTGGCAACAGAATCCTCGCCAAAGCATTAGCGCAAATGCAATACGGTGGCGCAGCCGCTATCTGTGGTTTAGCGGGCGGTTTTGCATTACCAACAACCGTTATGCCGTTTATTTTACGGGGTGTTAGCCTACTGGGAATCGACTCCGTTTCTTGCCCATTTGAGAAGCGAAAAGCGGCGTGGGAAGCTGTGATTAAAGCACTACCCGAACATTTTTATCAGCAAGCTTGTCAGCAGATATCATTGGCAGAGGTGCCTGATTTTGCGAATAAAATTATCCAAGGCCAAGTCACTGGACGTGTATTAGTTAAGCTGTAATCCCGTTTCCTACGTTTTAACACGATGGCAACACTGAGGTGTTGCCAATTACGACTAATTAGTTCTGCCTCCTATACTTGTTCTTCATATCGGCTTTTTCGGTAGTGTAATCGTCACTTTAAGGCCTGTTGGTATACGGTTCTCGGCTTTAATCTTACCTTTGTGGGCGGTGATCGCCGCTTCAGTGATTGCCAGCCCAAGTCCCCAGCCGCCACTTTCTCTTTGTCTTGCCGAGTCGGGGCGGTAGAAAGGTTTAAAAATGGCATCGAGTTCGGCGGCATCTATGCCTGGACCATCGTCTTTTATGGTAATTTGTACTTGATCAGCCGTCGCACTCGCCTGCAGGTGAATATCGCTTGCGGCATAACGGATCGCGTTACGCAGCAGGTTTTCAATCGCGCGGGAAAGTGATTTAGGAAAATGCGCTAACTCAATTTCTTCATCGATATCGATAGTAATGCTTTTACCTTGCTGTTCTGCTTCAAATTCCGCATCGTCCAATACTTGGCTCAGGGATTCAGCCAAGCCTAAATGTACTTTAGTTTCGTTAGTACTGAGCTTGACCCGCGAGAGCTCTAACAATTCACTGATAAGCTTTTCGAGTTGCTCAGCTTCATAACCTATGCGTTCCGTTTCGGTGGTCTGCTGACCTTTTTTACGGGCGAGGGCAAGGGATAACTGTAGCCTCGTCAATGGGGTGCGTAGTTCATGGGAAATATCCCCCATGAGCCGCTGCTGATTATTAACCATAGCTTCGATGGAGTCGGCCATGCTGTTAAAAGCCGTGGCGAGCTGACCAATTTCATCGTTGCGCTGAGTGGTGGACTTATCGACTCGGTGACTTAAGTCGCCCTCTGCGAGGGCATTCGCACTTTTTTTAAGTGAATTTAATGCCTTACCTAAATGCCACGCGAGCAAGCCACATAATAATCCCGAAAGGAAAATCGCTAGGCTTAAGGTTAATAACTTATTTTCGGCGAAGAAGAAGAACCAAGGCCGTGGATGGTTATCCGGTAAGCGGCCATAAAGTGAATACATCTCGGCGCCCAGATTGAATTGAAAGGGGCCAAACACCAGCTCATCTTTAAACTGATGGCTAATCGGTTGTTTTTCTTCATCTGCCATCAGCATAAAGCTGCGCACACCGCGACTCACCCTGTGGGTGTTGATCACTTGGCCTTGGCTGTTGACAAGATAGACCCGCAGAGGTTTGCCTTCCATGTCTCTGTGTCTTTCCCAGCGCCGAAGAAAATCGGATTCCAGTAAGGCGGGGTTTTCTTGAATGCGCTTAGCTATAGTCGATAGGACTTTTTCAAGGTGAGGTGGCAGTGGCGCACGGTCGTGATTTTGTTGCAGCAATGGTAACAGACCCACTAAGGCAATGATTAGCGAGCTGCAAAGCCAAAATCCGAGCAATAATTTGATAAATAAACGATTAGGCACAGTCGATACCGCCGTTATGGAAGCCAAATATAACCTTTGCCACGGATGGTTTTCACCCTTGGCCGACCATCGCTACGCTCGGGGAGTTTTTTACGTAGATTCGATAAATGCATGTCTAAGCTGCGGTCGAAGGGCATGAGTTTTTTGCCGAGCACTTTCTCGTTTAACTCTTCCTTGTTCATCAACTCTCCAGCGTGCAGTGCTAGGGTGTGCAGCAGAGTGAATTCGGTGCCTGTGAGTATGATTAATTGCTCATTACAGTAAGCTTCTTGGCGCGATGGATCTAAGCGCAGATCGCCAAACTCTTGGGCGGGGGCGGCATGGATTTCTTGGGTTGTTAAGTTCGAACGGCGAATAATGGCGCGGATACGGGCAATTAATTCTCTGTCATTAAATGGTTTTGGCAAGTAATCGTCGGCGCCTATCTCAAGCCCAACCACGCGATCGATTTCATCGCCGCGAGCGGTCAGCATTAATACTGGGGTTTGTTTATGTTGGCGCAGTGCGCGTAGCACTTCAAAACCGTTTAATTTAGGCAGCATGACATCGAGTAGGATCAGATCGTAATCTGCGGTCAGTGCCAGATCTAAACCTTGTTTACCGTCGTAGGCCAAGGTTAATTGAAACCCTTCTAACTCGAGCAGTTGCCCTAGTAGCTCAGATAACCCCAGATCGTCATCGATTAATAATATCCGACTCATACTGTTCCTTAATCTCTGTAATGTGGCCTCGTATGCCTGTTTATCATAGGCACTTTTAGCGCTTTGGCTGAGTATACCTGTTTTGATGTCAATTGCTGTGTAGCAATGTAAGCCAAAGTAAAGAATAGAGAATCTGTTAGTTATTGCCGCAACTTTACAGTGATTTACTCAGGCAACGTCCTCACTTACATATAGGGGGTTAGACTGGAAGGGTCGAAAGTGACTCGGCTTAAAAGGGTCGTCACTGTGTCTTATTACTTGCCATATTAAAGTTGAACCATCGAGGTTAACACTATGAAAACATTATCACCTTTGAAAGCGAGCCTGTTTGCCATTCTAGCGAGTTCTGCGGTTTTCGCGACGGCAGTTAATGCTGCACCTAAGGATGCTGGCTGCGACTTCTCTAAATCTGAATTCCATAAAGGCGACCGCATGGAACATGGCGGCCGACATATGGGCCACGGTGGCATGCATCGTATGTTTGAAGGGCTCGATTTAACGGATGCCCAGAAAGCTGACGTCAAAAAGTTGTTTGCCGATCAGAAAGCCACGCGCGCTGATAATCGTCCAACGAAAGAGGAACGCTTGGCCCATCGCACTGAGATGCAGGCCTTAATTACCGCGCCTAGTTTTGATGAAACACAAGCAAAGGCACTGATGAGTGCGCAGCAAGAGCAGCGTCAAACTCAAGCCATTGAACGTATGAAGCTGCATAATCAAATATTTAATCTGCTGACACCAGAGCAGCAAGCTAAGTTTAAAGCGCGATTTGAAGCACAAGCTGGTAAAGAACCTCGCGGTTAAGCGTCTTAGCTGATATACAATAGGGTCATAGCTTCCCAAGATAGATCCCTTATGACTCAAACTTCCCAATACGATTTTTGGGTCAAACTGGCTAGCCGCGCTTCCGTGGCTACCGCTTTGATCCTTATTCTTATCAAGATGTTCGCTTGGCTTTATTCCGGCTCTGCCAGTATGTTGGCATCTTTGACGGATTCCTTTGCCGATGCTCTCGCTTCTATTATCAATTTTATTGCCATTCGTTACGCGCTTGTGCCGCCGGATCATGACCACAGATATGGCCATGGTAAGGCTGAGCCGTTAGCGTCTCTAGCGCAATCCGCCTTTATTATGGGCTCCGCATTTTTATTACTTTTCTATGGTGGCGAGCGTCTATTAACACCTGTTCCGGTTGAAAATGCCACCATAGGTGTAGTTGTTTCTATCATAGCGATTGTGATGACGTTAGCTTTAGTCATGTTGCAGAAACGCGCATTAGCGGCGACAAAAAGTACTGTGGTTGAAGCTGATTCGCTGCACTATAAATCAGATTTATTCCTTAATGGTGCGGTATTGTTGGCACTAGTATTAGCGCAATACGGTTGGTGGTGGGCTGACGGTTTATTTGCGGTAATGATTGCATTTTATATTGGTCATCAAGCCTTTGGCTTAGGTTATCGCTCAATTCAAGCCTTGTTAGACAGAGAGCTAGACGAAGAAACTCGCCAGCAAATCACGCAAATCGCGATGGAAGATCCACGGGTGCAAGGGCTGCATGATTTACGCACTCGTCAAGCAGGCAAAACTGTTTTTATTCAATTTCATTTAGAACTCGATGGCAATTTGAGTTTGAATGAAGCCCACAATATTGCCGATACAACAGGGATAAGAGTCAAAGCCGCCTTCGAAGATGCTGAGGTGATTATTCACCAAGATCCGGTTAAACCTGACGTAAACGAAACATAAATTAAGGGCAAGCTATGGCATGGATGCAGAAGCAAAGTCACAGATGGGATCATTCCACTCGATTGATATGCCGCTATCATAGGCTATCGACTCGCTTTGAGTTGATAGCCGAATCTGTGATTTCTGACATTAGCATTCCTATGAGTACAGAAATCACGCTCCTGATGGAACAGAAACCTTCGATAGTAAATCAAGCGGATAGTACCGTATCTCCTGTGATAGCGGGGGCTTGGAGTCAGTTAGTCCTGCGTAAACATATTTATTACTTACCGCAGAAAATTGATCTCGACATTGCTAACCAAGCTTATCGAGTCCATGTCTGGCCATTATTTCTTTGGCGTACACGTATTACTTGTGTGGCGTCTGGCAGAGTTGTCGTATCCGAATGTTTGGATGTGAGAAGGCGTCGTTCCCTCATCCGTTGGCTATATGCAAGTTTTATAGGATTGTTGCGGGTGCTAAGTTAAAGCCGTTAATGATTTTAGATATAAAAAGATAATGTCTAAAGTGAGTATGATTTCCCTCTATAAATATCAACTATAGCTTTCGTTTTTGACTCAAGCTGAATAAATGCTGTACGGCTAGTGTTTTGCTCATTTAAACGATGACACCCCAGATCTGCTTATTGTAATATCCACGCCGTTTAATACTTTCGTTAAATCATTAGGGAATTATGATGAAAAAATTATCAATTGTTGCCGCTGCTTTATTGTCTGCATTTGTGGCGACTCAAGTATCTGCTGCCACCGACACAACTGGCTTTTATGTGGGCGGAGCCCTCAATAAAGTGACTGTCGATGTTTTAGATGAATCAGAGTCGGGTACTGGCTTTGGCGTTTACGGTGGTTACAACTTCAATGAGTGGTTTGGTTTAGAAGCCAACCTGTTCGCCACTGGAGATCTTGGCGACAGAGATGTTGATATAGGTGCCGGCGCATTAAGCTTCACGCCTAAATTTACCGCACAAATCAATGATATCTTCTCTGCTTATGCGAAAGTGGGCATCGCTTCTATGGCGCTGGTGATTGATGACGGCTCCGATGATGAAGACTTCACCGGTTTTGGTTGGACCTATGGTGTTGGCGTTAATGCTGCGGTAACAGAGCACTTAAATATCCGCGTAAGCTACGATGTGACTACGGGTGATCTAGAAGCAGATCGTCACAACTCTATAGATATCGATACTGATATTAAACAGTTTGCTGTGGGTCTGCATTATCAGTTCTAATTCTGCTTGGGCTAGTGGTCGTCATGTTAGTTAGCACAATCTAGATATAAAAAAGGGATATGTGAATATCCCTTTTTTGTTGCTTAAGGTTAATGCGTTTGTATAGTTAGCCTTGATGAGAACGTTATTTTATCTACTCAATCCATCGACAGTTCTTTTAATTTCCGCGTTAAGGTATTTCGTCCCCAGCCTAAACGTTTCGCCGCTTCCTGTTTATGGCCTTGAGTATGGCGCAGCGCAGTTTCTAGCAGTATGCGCTCGAATGCGGGCTGCACCTCAGTTAACAGATCGCTGTTGCCTTCCGAGAGTTTTTGGTCTATCCACTCAGTCAGTGCCGATTGCCAATCTTGGCTGCCTTTCGCCGTGTGGGTGACACTCACAGGGTCTTTCAGTAATTCTGGCGGTAAATCTTGGGGTAAAATTTCTTGCCCCGATGCCATTACGGTTAACCAACGACAGGTGTTTTCGAGTTGTCGGACATTACCGGGCCAAGGTAATTGGGAGAGTTTTACCGCGGTTTCCTTGGTCATGATCTTAGTTTCTACGCCAATTTCCTTCGCTGCCGAGGCGAGGAAATGGGTGGCAAGTTGGGGAATGTCTTCCCGTCTTTGTGATAGTGGCGGCAAGTGCACGCGGATCACGTTGAGGCGATGGAACAAGTCCTCTCTAAAGCCACCTTTTTGTACTAATAATTCAAGATCTTGGTGGGTCGCCGCTATGATACGCACATCGACTTGTACCGCATTATGACCTCCAACGCGGTAGAATTGGCCATCGGCGAGCACTCTGAGTAACCGTGTTTGTACGTCTAACGGCATATCGCCGATTTCATCTAAAAAGAGCGTGCCACCGTTTGCTTGTTCGAAGCGACCTTGGCGCACATTGGCTGCGCCAGTGAAGGCACCTTTTTCGTGGCCGAATAGCTCAGATTCGATCAAATCCTTAGGGATCGCTGCCATGTTCAGCGCGATAAATGGCTTGTCTTTACGTGGGCTGTGTTTGTGTAACGCGCCAGCCACTAACTCTTTACCCGTTCCCGATTGACCATTGATCAGCACGCTGATCGATGAGCGTGAAAGTCTGCCTATGGCGCGAAACACTTCCTGCATCGCTGGCGCTTCACCTATGATTTCGGGTGTTTTGACTTGGGTTTCCTGCGTGGGTGCAGGGCTCTGTTCAGTGGCATGGGTAAGTGCGCGCTCGACCAGAGAGATCGCCTCATCGATGTCGAAGGGTTTAGGCAGATACTCAAATGCGCCCGCTTGATAGGCGCTGACTGCACTGTCTAAGTCTGAGTGCGCTGTCATAATGATCACGGGAATATGGGGATAATGCACCTGCAATCGTTCGAGCAGGCTTAAACCGTCCGTGCCGGGCATACGGATGTCCGACACTATCACGTGCGGTTGCGATATTTCTAATGCCTGCCACAGGGATTCGGCGGCGGCAAAGCTGGCGGTGCTGAGCTTAGCACCTTGCAGTGCCTTTTCGAGTACCCAGCGTATCGAGCTGTCATCGTCGAGGATCCACACTTGTTCACTAATTCGCATCTTGCTTCCTCATACGGTATGGGTAGGTACAGTCGAAATTATTTAGCGCTTAAAATTGGTAATGAAATGATAAATTCTGTGTGCCCTGCGCTGGAGAGGCAATCGATCCTTCCCGAGTGTAAACGGGCAATATTATGAGCAATCGAGAGGCCTAAACCTGAACCTTGCTCACGGCTTGTCACCATGGGATAAAATAATGTGTCCATTAGCTCAGGTGGTATACCTGGGCCGTTGTCGATAATCGATAGGGTTAACACTAGCTTGTGGCGCTGTGAACCTATAGTGACTTGGTGTTGAGTGCGAGTGCGGATCAAAATTTCGCCGCCCGTATGCTCAAGCGCCTGCACCGCATTTTGTAAAATGTTCAGCACAGCTTGCTGCATTTGGTCAGGATCCATCTCGATATCGGGAATGGATGGATCGTAATCCCGTTTGAGCTGAATGTTAGCGGGCAGCGCCATTTCAACTAACTTATAGACCTTTTGCACCACTTGATGGATGTTGTGCAGACTGTGCTGTGTCGGCCTTTGAGGGCCGAGCAGACGGTCCACTAAATTACGCAGCCGATCGGCCTGCTCTATGATGAGCGTAGTGAATTCCTTCAGCGCCGGATCATCCAGCTCCCGCGATAATAGCTGCGCCGCACCGCGAAGGCCGCCTAAAGGATTCTTGATTTCATGGGCTAAGTTGCGCACCAAAAACTGCGCCGCTTGTTGCTGTGCATCTTGACTCAGTTGCTGATGAATGCGTCTTTGTTGGTCGACTTGGCGCAGTTCGAGCAGGCTGAGCTCTGCCTCATCATCGAGGGGAATAAGGGTTAAATCAACGGTATGATGTTGGCCATCGAGCGTGACTAGTGCTGCCGTATTGACCGTTAAGCCTTGGCCGGCTGTTACTGCATCCATTAATAGCTTGGCGTCGACACCGAGGATTTGATAATGCTCAGGCAAAGTTTGTTCTACGAGTCTATGGCTACCAACACCTAATAATTGCTCTGCTGCTGCGTTGGCATAACAAGGCTTGAGATCCTTATCTATGACAAGTACAGCGGTAACTAAATGATTGAGCAGTGTCTCTTTATCCATCGACCATTCCTAGAAATAGGGTTGCACCACTATGGTGCACCAATCTGGTGCAAGCTGCAACTTGTCTTCATCAAACGGTTTAGTCAGGAGGAGTTAATCTAACTTCATGTATTTAAAGTTTTTATACTAACTTTTACTATACAAATAGTGACATTAACGCTTAGCTGCTTGATGAAGAAATATCTTTCTTGGTGAACTTGATGCAAAGACTTTGCCGTTTTGAGTCAAAGCGTCAACGACTAAGGTATGTTCACCTCGGTCGATGTTTTTGAGTTTGAAGGTACCGCCAATTTGCGGCTGACCGACGGGGTTGCCATCGAGCTTGAGGGCCATCAAATACTGACTTTTTAGCTCTGGGGTGATAGTCGCAACGACGTCGAAATCGCCATTGTTATCTCTGACGGTTTCCTCTTCGGTCGGAGAGGTAATATTGACTTGATATTGAATAGATTCAATTGCTTGAACTGAGCTGTTTAAGTCTGTTTTGGGCAGAGGAAGGGCAATTTGATTTAAGGTCTTATCTTTTAGCTCAACGACTTGGGCATTTGGCTGCGGCTCATCGGAGTAATGGACTTTGCCATCCTTATCGACCCATTTATAAACAGTCGCTTGCGCTAACATGCTAAATAGCACTAAGCCGATGAGTGTGAGTGAACGCATGCTAAAGTCCCTGTAGCCTTGAGATAGAGTTAATCAAGATTAGTCTCTTTGACATCAAAAATCATGGTGTTTGTTGCACTAAGTGGTTAAGGATGTCATCACAGAGAAGGTATAAAGTCGACAGAAAATGGGGCGGCAGAAACAGGGGTTAGTTAAAGTGGGTTAAGCTCGGGCACTAACATGTGCCCGAATTCTATCCATCAATTACAGGCTTGCATCGAGTTGTTTCTCGATCTCACTCGCTTTGACCCAAGCGGCATGTTGGGATAATTGAGTGGCATAGCGTTGAATATGTTCAAATTTCGCGAGATCGCCACTGTTCGCCAGTAGTTCTACCACAAAGGACATCATGATATCCGCACCCGTGAGCTTGTCTGCAACAAGATAGGTTTTATCGGCCAACATATCATTGAAGTAATGGCTTATCTTACTGACTTCTATCGCCGCATAACCTTCAAGGAAATTGGTTTTACAACCGTCCTTTTGCACGAACATACGCAGTAACAAAGGCAGCATGGCTGAGCTTTCGGCAAAGTGTAGCCATTGCAGATAACTGACATAGTCTGCGCTGTCTCTGGCGGGGGCTAAGGTATCCGCCGCATATTTTTCAATAAGATATTCGGTGATCGCACCCGATTCGGCTATCACTTGACCGTCCATTTCGATAACGGGTGATTTACCTAACGGATGAATTTGCTTAAGTTCGGGTGGCGCGAGAAAAGTCTGGCTATCACGTTGATAACTTTTAATTTCATAGGGTTGACCGAGTTCCTCTAGCAACCAGATGATACGTTTAGAGCGTGATTTATTGAGATGGTGCAAGGTGATCATGGGCTTTCCTTTGGACAGTGAGAGTACATTTTGGCTGTCGCACTATTATGGTGCGACAGCTCTTTTTAACGCATTTAGCACACTTGTGCGCCTGTCTTTGTTCATTTCAAGCTGAGCGTCGCGTATTTATCGCTTAGCCTCTCGCGTTCAATTGCGCAACTATGGTTTCGGCTACGGCTTCGGATGATCCCGGATTTTGGCCTGTGATCAAATGGCCATCTGCGACGACAAAGCTTGTCCAGTCATCACCTTTGACATAATTGCCACCATTTTTCTGCAGCATGTCTTCAACCAAAAATGGCACGACATGAGTGAGTTGCACGGCTTCTTCTTCAGAGTTGCTGAAACCGGTAACACGCTTGCCGCTGACCAATGGCTTGCCATCACTGGTTTTAGGGTGCAGCAATGCAGCAGGCGCATGACATACGAGCCCTAGGGGTTTATTGGCTTGATAAAACTGTTCAATTAAGGCGATAGAATGCTTATCTTCGGCAAGATCCCACAGTGGGCCGTGGCCGCCCGGATAGAAAACCGCATCATAATCGGCTGCATTGATTTCACTTAAGCGAGTGGTATTCGCTAGCAGTGCTTGAGCCTCAGGATCTTTGCTAAAGCGCGCAGTGGCTTCGGTCTGAAAGTCTGGCTCATCACTTTTTGGATCGAGTGGTGGTTGACCGCCCAGTGGCGAGGCTAAGGTAATGTCAAAACCTTTATCTTTAAAAACATAAAAAGGTGAGGCAAATTCTTCGAGCCAAAAGCCTGTTTTTAAACCGGTATCACCGAGTTTATCATACGACGTGAGTACCATTAATATATTCATTTTCATACCTTTACCTAAGTTGCTCACATCAATACGTGTGAGCTTTGGGTTTAGTTCATTTGACGTTATAGGGCTAAGGTCAAAATGTTACGGCTCATGGCTGGGTCAATGTTGCCATGTTCGCCGAGTGCCACCATGCCGTGCAGTTCAAGCTGCTTCACTACGGTATCAACATGGCTGGCATCGAGATCATAGGCAGATAAATGTGTCGGTATGCCCATGGCTTCGAAGAAAGCCTTGGTTTTTGCAATAGCGACATCGATGCGCTCGTCATCTGTACCCGTGTTGATATGCCACACGCGGTCTGCGTATTGGAGTAACTTTTCGCGCTTAGCCTCTTTTGTACATTTCAACAGAGCAGGCAGTACGATTGCCAATGTGCGCGCATGGTCGATATCGTAAAGTGCAGTTAGTTCATGGCCAATCATATGGGTTGCCCAGTCGTGTGGAACACCGACGCCAATCGTGCCGTTGAGTGCCATAGTGGCAACCCACATTAAGTTCGCGCGAATGTCGTAATCTTCGGGTTGAACTAGCACTTGTGGACCAAGCTCAATCAAGGTTTGTAAAAGACCTTCGGCAAATCTGTCCTGCACGGCGGCGTTAACTGGGTAAGTGAGGTATTGCTCTGTGATATGTACAAAAGCATCGACAACACCGTTGGCCACTTGGCGCTCTGGTAGGGTGAAGGTTTTCGTCGGATCAAGTATTGAGAATTGTGGATAAACCAAGTCATTACGGAATGGCAGCTTAGCTTGCAGTGATTTGCGGGTCACTACGCTGGCGTTGTTCATTTCGGAACCGGTCGCAGGTAAGGTTAACACTGAGCCAAAAGGTATAGCTTGAGTTACATTTGCGCCCCAGCTAGTGAGAATGTCCCAAGGTTCGCCTTCAAATACCGCTGCAGCGGCCACAAATTTAGTGCCATCGATAACCGAACCACCGCCAACCGCGAGGAGGAAGTTGATATTCTGCTCACGCACTTGGGCGACGGCTTTCATTAAGGTTTCATAGGTTGGGTTTGGCTCAATGCCATCGAACTCGACAACGAAACGATTACCCAATGATTGTTTAACTTCGTCTAACGTGCCTGTTTTTCTAGCACTGCTGCCGCCAAAGAGGATCATCACTTTAGCATCGCTCGGTACTAGAGAATCAATTTCGGCGATAGTGTCTTTACCAAAACGGATACGGGTCGGGTTGTAATAGTTAAAATTTAGCATGGATGATGTTATTCCTATTATTACTTTAAATGAGCAGCGTTAATTGAGCTGCATTAATTAATAGCCCGTTAAATTAGTAGACCAGTCGTCTAATTTTTGGGCGTGAAAATGTATTCTTTAAAAATCTGGGCTGATCGATATCAGCAAATATTAGTTTTGAGTCGGTATTAGGTTAAAGGGCCGTTTTAGGCGTTAAAATGGATTCAGTCGTTACGAGTGCACGTTCGAGTGCCGCAGGGCTGTGGCCCAACTTGTTCATTAAGCTGGCGCCTAACCACATGTGATACAACATTTCTGCGGTTGATTGCGGATCTTGCTGGGCGATTGAACTGTCGAGTATGCCCACTTGAACACAAGTCGTTAATCTCTCTATGATGCCGGCGGAACCTTTAAGTAAGGCAACACGCATGGCTTCGGATAAATCGGCCACTTCGGCGCTGAGTTTCACGACCAGACACTTTTGATCTACGCAGCCATCGGCTTGTACGTGCAACCATTGTTGCCAGTATTGCATCAAGCGTTGATGGCCTGTCAGTGTTGAGTCATTGAATAATGCGTCTAAATCTAATTGATATTTTTCAAAATAATCAGTAATAAGCGCTTCACCAAATTGTTCTTTGGATTTGAAGTAGTGATAAAACGAGCCTTTTGGCACTTCGGCCGCCTGCAGCAGTAGGGATAAGCCGACGCTGGAGAAGCCTTTGCGTACGATCAGCTTGTAGCCGATGTCGAGAATATGCTGGCGAGTGGATTGAGTTTCAATTTTCATGGGGGTTAGGATAAATCAAATTAGACCGGTCGTCTAGTGTTGTTTTTATCGACGATTTCAACATATTCGATTTAGTATGCTTTGCATTGTGACTTTTGCGCTGCCTTGAGCCAAGTTAATAAAATTGCCAAATTGATAAATGTTAGACGGATAAGGCATTCTGATGGTGAAATGGTCGGGTGGACAACATACTCACAGTGCTGAGATAAACCGTCACTGTGAGCATTCGATTCACGATTGATGTGAAATATTAATCGTACTGCCACTCAATCGAGATGATTAGAGGTAGCTACAGCAATATTCGGCAATGGCTGTGTTACGAATTTTAAAGCTAACATTTGCAGCCAGCTCAAACTGAGTTCCTTCGCTAAATTCTTGCCAAGTCGTTGTTTCTGGAAGTAACACCTCAAAACGGCCGCTAGTCACTTCCATGATTTCGCCTTGGGAGGTTGAGAACTCATATTCCCCTGGTAATACAACACCTAAGGTTTGCTTGCTGCCATCGGCAAAAAATACGCTACGGCTAGCCACTTTGCCATCAAAGTAGATGTTGGCTTTTTTAGATACTGACACTTGCTCGAGTAAACTCATTATTAATCCTCTATAAATTGGCTTGATATGAATTTATATGCATATTTAATAAATTTCAATGCATCATTGTCGCATGGATGTGCGCATTCAATATCAGTTGATGCTAACGTTCGGTTTATCGCTTATTTCCCACTATATCATTTTATTTGAAATGGTCGGTATGGCGTGGCTGTCATTTAAAGTTGTTAATCATTTTTTTACTTAAAAATAATGAGTTGTCGGCATTTTAGTGAACTTTTGATGAAAATAGTCGGCACCGCTTTGTTTAGCTGAGATTCTTCTCCTATAGTTTTAAGGCAGGTTTGATTCTGCAAAGATTGAAGGAATGGAATTCGACGCGCGACAAGGAGTCTCACCATGGGTTTTACTCGTAAAATTCAGCTTATCAGTTTATTGATTGTCCTATTACCCCTCATATTTGCCACCGCAATAGTGACTTACATTGCTCGCGATGAATTGTTTGCCGAGGCTCAGTCTCGTTTAGTGGCTGTGCGTGAGATCAAGCAACGGCAGATTGTTGGCATGTTTCAGGACTTTTCCGATAACCTGCAGGCCGTCAGCGCCGTAATTGCCAGCCAAAAAAGCCTCGATACTCTTACTGACATAGATCAAACCTTGCAGTCATTAAATAAATCCCTCGGTTTTTATGACCTATTTATTATTAGTGACGACGGCACCGTTTTATATACAGTGGCGAAGGAGTCTGATTTCGGCACCAATTTGCGTACTGGACCCTTCCATGATTCGGGATTAGCACAGTTATTCAATAAGGCATTGGGATCGGCGGGCACAGTATTACTACAAGATTTCTCCGCATACGCGCCTTCAAACGGTCAACCGGCGGCATTTATTGGCCAGTCGATTCAGTTTAATCAACAAAGATTGGTGGTGGCGGCTCAAGTATCAATCGATCGCATCAACAGAGTTATGCAAATTCGTGAGGGTATGGGGCAAAGTGGTGAAACTTATCTTATTGGCCCAAATAATCGTATGCGTTCTGATTCCTTTCTCGACCCCATTAATCGCACTGTTACGGCTTCGTTTGCGGGAACGGTAGCTCAGAATGGTGTTGATACGCTGGCGGTAAAGGAGGCGCTGGCTGGTAAATCGGGTGTGATGCAAGTGAATGATTATAACAATAATCCCGTTTTATCCGCTTATTCTCCTGTCGTTGAGCTCGGTTTACGTTGGGGTTTGATGGCTGAAATTGATGTGAGTGAAATAGCAGCTCCCGCCTACCGTATGATGTTTATCGGCTTATCTGTTTGTGCAGCAGCCTTAGTGTTGGCGTTCGCTGCCGCTAAGTTAGTTACAGGGTTTGTATTAAAGCCGCTCGGCGGTGAGCCTGAGGACATGTGTAACTTGACCAGTATGATCGCCTCTGGCGATTTAACTCATAATTTACCGCATGTTCAAACGGATAATCACCTGATGAGTTGGTTGGCGCGGATGCAAACTAAGCTCAAAGAAATCATCAGTCAGCTGGTGGGCGTTGGGCATGAACTTGAATCTGCCGCCGAACAAAATTCTGCCGCCATGACACAAGCCGATTGCAGTATTCAGATGCAGGCCAAAGAAACCGATATGTTGGCTACTGCAGTTGAAGAAATGAGTTATGCCGCAGCTGAAATCAGCACGAATACGATGAGATCCTCCGATGAAGTGTCCGCCTGTACCCATTCGAGTGAAATTCTTTCGCAAAACTTGGCCAGTACTCGTAAAAGCTTAAAAGTGACCTTGAGTAGTTTTGCAACTATTCATCAACAGGTGGGCAGTCTTGAGGCGGATAGTCAGAAAATCGGCTCAGTATTGGCTGTGATAAATGCGATTGCGGAACAAACTAATCTCTTGTCTCTTAATGCGGCGATTGAAGCAGCGAGAGCTGGCGAGCATGGTCGTGGATTTGCTGTGGTTGCCGATGAGGTGCGTCAGTTAGCAGTGAAGGTTCAATTAGCAACTCAGGATATTGGGCAAGTGTTAAAAGGTATTCAGCAACAGTCAGGTGTGCTGGCGTTGCATAGTGTGACTTGTTCCACTGAAGCCTCTAAAACCGCAGAAGATGCGGATGGAATGCAGACCGCGGTGGATGATATTGCTTTGCGCTTAGAAACCTTAAAGGCATTAATGATTCAAACTGCAACCGCTGCGGAAGAACAAACAACGGTTTCGGCGACGATTGCGCAGGGGATTGCTGGCTTAAGCGTGGCGGCGGAGGAAAATAGTGCTGCTATCAGCCAAGTGGCAGCGAGTACGCGGAGTCTGTTGGGGTTAGCAAATCAGCTTGGTTTAACAACGGCACAGTTTAAGGTGTAGATATTTTTCGCTGCATTTACAGTGTTCTCACCTTAGTTGGTGCTGTAAATGTGACTGAGCTGGATGTTACACATCCGCCAGAAATGGATTTCTGGCGGATATTTTTATCAGGACTTCAGTTGGTTATCCCATAAGTGAGCATTAACGTTTACGCCAAATTGTCATTTCTGAGATGGAATGTTGGAATTTACGTTTAGTCTCGCGGATCACGAAGGGGATTTCCTTCACTGCGACCAGCTCAAATTGGCCGATCAAGGTTTCGGTCAAACCATCTAAGGTGGTGAAGTTCTCTCCTTTGACTTTAACGCCACCTAACCATTTATCCTTGGGCGTATAATCTTCAAGCCAAGTGTATGGCGAGGCAATCACAAGGTATCCACCTTGATTAATTCGCTGGGCAATACTGGTTAAAAAGTGTTTAGGCTCGTTCAACCTGTCGATAAGATTTGAGGCATAAACCAAATCATAACCTGTGTAGATGGGCTTTAAATTACAGGCATCACCTTGCATAAAGTTGACCTTTTTCGCCTCAAGCTCATATCCCAGTTTTGCGAGACTCGCACTCTTAAATTCCTGTAAGTCGCCTTCGGTGCGTATGGTGTAACGTTTTTCACCTTGTTCTGTCAGCGCATAGGCCTGTTGAATAAAGCGCGCCGAGAAGTCGATACCATCAACATGATCAAACACTTTTGCCAGCTCGAAACTCGCGCGACCAACGGAGCAGCCGATATCAAGGGCTTTAGCTGTATGAGTCAATTGAATTTCACTCAGCGCTTGCTGCACACCATTGACGCAGAAGTTAGCAACCCCGAAATATTCGGCGCCATAGTGGAATTCAAGGTATTGGGAAATCAGTTCATCCGTTTCGTACACATTGACCTCGGCCATTTGAGCTGGATTTTGGGTGGATTCCACATAGCGAAAGCCCGCGTGTTGATAAAAATGTCGACGAAACGCATAGCGTGATGAAGCAATTGCCTCATTACCCGTAGAGATCCACGAGCCGCCTTTGATGAGATTATGTTTGCCATCGAAGGTTGGGGTGGAGAAATCATCGTAAAGTGGGTGTACGGCGAAACCGTCAAAACCGTCGATTGCGGTTTCTGTCCATTGCCAAACATTACCGACAATATCGAAAAAGCCATTATGTTCGAAGCGATTCACTGGGCAAGAAGAGGCGTAATAAGCCAAAGCAATATTGCCCGGTACTTCATGCCAATCGGGCGCATCGGCGGGCACATTCTCACGTAAGATGTACCACTCAGCTTCAGTTAATAGACGTATATTGCTTTGCTTTTGTTCGGCTTTCCAATTACAGAAGGCCTTAGCTTCGAGTTGATTCACTTCAACAGGCCAGTTTAATGGCAGCGGAATTTCTTCCACTAAGTTACGTTGCCACCATTTATCTTGTCTTAAGCGCCAAAAACGCGGCATTTGTGCTTGGGTATAGGCAAGCCAAGCTTGGCCTTCTTCATTCCAAAATTGGGGTGAGCGATAGCCGCCAGCCTCGACGAATGCGAGATATTCTTGATTCGAGACTAAGAATTTAGCAGCCTTAAAGTCGTTAACGTTAAATATTTTATGGCCGTACTCATTGTCCCAACCGTAGGTTTGGTCTTGTTCTGTTTTGCCTAAGGTCACCTTTTGCCCTTTTACAGCCAATAAACTGTTAGTCTCGGCAGGGGCGGTGTCTTGGCACGCAGGCCAGAGGTGGTTGGGCGCGACATATTCCAGCGGCAGTTGGCGGATGATCACCGATGAGGTTTCTAAATGAATACGCTCATGTTCAATGCCCATCAAAATTATCCAAGCTGGGCTATTTTGAGTGATAGGTAACGCTAGAGGCATTTCATCGATAACACGATTGACGACAGCACTAACTTGTTGGCGATAGCTTCGCACCTCTGCCACATCCGGCCACGGATAATGTTGTTCGTTCAAATCATCCCAAGACATCTCATCGACACCAATGGCGAACATGGATTCGAAGTTGTCGTTTACCCGTTCATCGAGAAATTTACCGAGTTTGAGTTTGTTGATATAGAAAGTGGCCGTATGGCCAAAGTAAAAGATTAACGGATGGCGCAGCCGCTCGGCTTTGAGGTAATAGGCGCTATCTTCTTGGATCAAATCATACAGAGATTCGTATAAAGCCCATGTCTGATTAAAGTATTGCTTAAGCTCTTGACGCTTTCCGGCCTCAGTTTCACCAATGAGCTTAAGGGTTTGAGGGGGTTGCGTTATGGGCTTATCCATAGACAAGTAAACTCCGTATTTATCGGCCTGCGGTGCAAGCATGGGAAGATTAATCTATCGTGTGTGACTCTATACGCGATTACTGAGCTCAGGATCACTTTGTCAGCTTAATGTGTCGGTTTGAGGCAAAGTGTTTTACAAACTAACAGAAAGACCAATTGGGTCCAACATCAGTGCTGGAGCTTAAAGCATCTCAGGTATGACCCTCTGGTTTGGGATTATCTTACAAAGAAAGTGATGCTATCCCTTACAGGGATTAAAATTATTTTATCCCTGAAGAGTATTTTCTCTGTCGGGGTTAAGGCAGAATGATCCCGTCCGTAAAATTATTATGCAGGATATAACGGGATGACAATTAACGCATTATGGATACCCGCCTGGTATGAGCTTGATCCGTCGATCGTAGTGGGTGTGACTGAGGAGTTTGTTTTTCACAAGACTGCCGCAAACGAGGCGTTAAAGTTTTACAGCGGTGCAAAGGAAAACGATGCCGTTAAGGCAACCGGAACTATTTCGGCCATTAAGCACAATGTCTTGGGGGACATTGAAAGTGTCGATGCGCAGGGGCTCGATTATACGCTTGTGTTGCAAGATGGACGGCGTTTGTTAGTCAACGCAGAGGAAAACCCTGGCTTGGTTTATGAGTGGGTTGATGACAGTTGGCAGCCTTCAGATATGGTCATTACAGATTGGACATTAACAGTACAATTTGCGTCTTTATCACCATTGACGCCAATAAAGTAATTGAAGGTTTATCGTGAGTAACTAGATGGCAAAGTGCAGTTAGCGCTCGGGATCCGAGGTTGACTGCACTTTTACTTGTTCAGCAAGTTGTTGGTATTCTTGTTTGATTTCTGCAATATAAACATCGTGAAAATTCAATTCATTAAATTCTTCTATACAGAGCTGATAACGGCGTAGCTGCTCAGATTTTTCTTCGGCGGTATCCCATATTTCCATTAGCATAGCGTTTGATTCCATTCATAAATTTAATATATGTATCCAGCATGCATTTTAACTATGTCTACTGATAATTAATCGAGTCGGCTTCAAAATGGTTACGCTTCATTTTGTCCTGAGACGTTATCTTTTCTATAAATCGATTTTAAACAAAGTGTTAGAGTTAACAGCTGTGTTATACCGTATGGGTGTATAACTTTTTTCCTCGTCTTCTTCGGGACAAATGCTTACATCAAGGCGCTGCCATATCCTTATAGTGTTTCTATCTTGATGATTGGATTGTGCCTGTGAGCATTTTGCTCTAGATTGATATTTCTTTGTTTTTATCTTCTGGCCTTGATGCTTTTTTGCCCTTTGGAGCCGTGTAATGGCTAATATTCTGTTAGTTGCCAATCTCAACTGTGATCGAATCTTACTGCTTGATAAACCTTTAAAAACGGGTGGACGTTTCCATTATCAAGATGGCGGCCAAAGGCTCGGCGGCGGTGGGGCAAATACCGGATTAGGTTTAGTCTGGGCAGGGCATAGCGTCGCGTTGGTGAGTCAAGTGGGCCGTGATGACATGGGGGATTGGCTCATTGCAGAAGCCAGTACGCAAGGTCTCGATTGTCGTTTAGTGCAGCGCCGCGCCGGCAATACATGCGAAATGCTGCTTGTAATGACGCCAGATGGCGAGCGCACCATTATTCGGCCACAAAGACCCATATTTGAATTATCTGTACCGCCGAAATGGCAGCAATGGGACGCGTTGTATTTTAATACTTCCGCTGAAGGCTCTGTCAGCTGGGCAAAAACAGCTTTAGAACATTGTCTTGTGGTCGCGCAATTAGCTAAGGACGACAGACAGAGACCTTGTCATATTTTATTGGCCTCCATGAGTGATATTCAGGGGCGTTGTGATGGCGCATCTTGGGAATATGGCAAAAGCATTGGCGGCGATTGTCTGCGTTACTTTATTGTCACCGATGGTATCAATGGGGCTAAGGTTTACACGCATGATCAAGTGCAGCATGTTGCAGCTATCCCTGCCACAGTTGTTGATACCACTGGCGCGGGTGATGCCTATGCGGCAGGGTTGATCCACAGTCTCTGCATCGGCCAGTCGATTACTGAGGCCATGGCAGAAGGGGCGATTTGGGCGGCATTTGCGGTGGCAACTGATAGTTCTATTCCGGGTGAGGCACTAAAACAGTATTTAGAGGCGAAGCAAATCGCATGAAAATCTGCGGGCGAGCAGTTTGAGTCATCTTTTTGTCATACGTCCTTGCTAGAGTATGTCTTGTGGCGCATAGCTTGTCCCTTAACGTTTTCTTGTACTTTTCTCCCATTTATTGGTTAGTATGTTTTTTGCCTCGTTTCCCCAACGAGGCATTTTTTTGCTCAAAATAAAGTTATTCCATCGTAGAACGCCAATACGACAGAAATCTTGTGCGGCCATGGCGCAATTGCGTTAACATTTATTCAACTAAAATAGTTATCGTTAAATTAAAATAATAAGCCACTCAAGGTGTTCTGTAGTCTTTGGAGTTGAGAATGGGCAATAACGCTTGGAATGATAAAAATAAATTTATTTGGCTTCTGTCTGTTTTGCTTTTGGTCGCCTTTTTAGTGACCAGCGGTATCAGTTACAAAGTGGCTCATGATTCACTGAGCCAACAAATAGAGAGCAATACCTTACCGCTCACAAGTGACAATATTTATTCAGAAATTCAACAGGATTTGTTACGACCCATCTTTATTTCATCCTTGATGGCGCAGGATACCTTTGTTCGGGATTGGACCTTAAGTCATGAGCAAGAGCCCGAAAAACTCATTCGTTACCTTAAGGAAATCCAAGAGAAATACGGTACAGTCACTAGCTTTTTTGTGTCTGAGAAAAGTCGAAATTATTACCATTCCACGGGCATTTTAAAACAAATCCAAGATGTAGAGCCTGACGATGCTTGGTATTTTCGAGTGCGTTCTTTACCTGAATCTGAACATTATGAGGTCAATATTGATGCCGATACGGCAGACCGCAGTAAGACAACCGTATTTGTTAACTATAAAGTTTTTGATTTTGAAGGGAAATTTATTGGTGTTACCGGTGTGGGGTTGGCGGTTGAAAAGGTTAAAGCCTTAATTGAGTTATATCAAAAGCGTTATAACCGCCGAGTGTTCTTTACCGATCGGCAAGGTAATGTCACTTTGCATGGCGATCAATATGACGGTACGGATTCGCTGCAAACGAACGTAGGGCTTGATAATTTGGCTACGCGTATTTTAACCAGCCCAAGTGCCGCCTTCAGCTATCAGAAAAACGGGAAAACGGTTTATCTCAATAGTCGCTTAGTTCCTGAGTTTAAGTGGTATTTGATTGTTGAGCAGGAGGATGCGCCACAAGAGCGGGAACTGTTAAATACGTTTTGGGGTAATTTGGCGTTAAGCCTAATGGTGACCCTAGGTATTTTATTCATCTCCAACATGACCTTAGGTCGTTATCAGCGCAAACTAGAAATTATGGCGTCTACTGATAAGCTCACTGGCGCCGCTAACCGTCAGGTGTTTGATGAGTACTTTAGGCAGGCGTTAGATAAAGCTAAGCTGACACAATCGCCGATTTCAATACTCTTGCTGGATATCGACCACTTTAAAAAAGTGAACGACAGTTATGGGCATGGGATTGGTGACTTAGTATTAAAAACCATGACTAATATGCTGCGTGGTTTACTACAACAACAGGATATTTTATGTCGCTGGGGCGGTGAGGAGTTTTTAATTTTACTCCCTGAGATGGATTTATCTCGAGCGGCAGAACTGGCAGAACAGATCCGTGACCTCATTTCCCAGCGGGAAATTAAAGTGAATGGATTACACATTTCTATTACTGCCAGTATTGGTGTTGCTGAGCATCAAGTGCAAGAGCCCGCAGAGGACCTTATCAAACGTGCCGATCTGGCCTTGTATCAGGCAAAAGAAGCGGGCCGAAATCAAGTGGTGTTAAATCATTCATAGACTCTACTCGGTTCTTCTTGGCAGCAATGTTTAGCCTACCTTTGTGGGTTATGGCGCGGGTTGATTGTATTATTGGCGTATCGCGGTTTACACTCTGACAGTAATGCGCGATAGGTCATTGATTTGGAGTTGCAGATGTCAAAGTTGTTGATTAATAAGTTGTCTGGATTGTACTTAGGAACTCATCTTCAAGAAATGTCCGGTGTTGCTACGGGGATTGATGGTAAGCAAGCGGCTCAACAACTGTTAGTGCATATCGACCATGTTGAAGGGGACGCGCAGGCCGATCCAAAACACCATGGCGGCCTTGATCGCGTGCTACATCATTTCCCCCGCGAGCACTACGGCCAATATCGTCGTTGGGACTTAATCACCCAGCTCGAAGATGCGCCCAGCATGGGAGAGAACATTAGCACAGTTGGACTGAACGAAACTCAAGTCAATATTGGCGATATCTTGCAAATTGGCGCAGTAAAAGTGCAAGTGACTCAGCCGCGTTCACCTTGTTTTAAATTGAATCTGCAATTTGGCCACAGAGAATTCGCCCTCGCTATGCAGCAAAGCCAATTATGTGGTTGGTTTTATAGAATCTTAACCCCAGGGATTATTCAGTTAAACGATAGGATTGAATTAGTTGAGCGTCGTACTGATATCAGTGTTGCCGAGGCCATGTCACTCTATTTCTCGCCAACGTTTAATGCCAGTGCCTATGATCGTTTAGCTTCCTGCGAGGGATTAGCGCTGAGTTGGGTTAATAGCCTACAACGCCGCTTAGCATTACAGACAGTAGAAGATTGGCAAATGCGTTTATATGGGCCGAGTGGAAAATAAGGCTTTATATTCAAAATGATAAAACAGGGATGACCTATGATTGAACCCGTTACAAAAAGTGATAAAGATTTTGGCTTACTGGTATACGCCTCAAGTTTTATTGGATACTTAGTGCCGTTGGGCTCTATTCTTGGTCCTTTGATCATTTGGCTGATGAAGCGTGAAGAGTCCGCATTTGTCGATCAATGTGGCCGTAGTTGTTTGAACTTTAAATTGAGCCTGTTGATTTATGTGATCATCAGTGCCG
Organism: Shewanella sp. NKUCC06_TVS; assembly: GCF_019345515.1. Lineage (NCBI taxonomy): Bacteria > Pseudomonadati > Pseudomonadota > Gammaproteobacteria > Alteromonadales > Shewanellaceae > Shewanella > Shewanella sp. NKUCC06_TVS. Next base: position 37,524 of record NZ_JAHKQX010000010.1, read on the forward strand.
TATTAGCTTTGGTCGGAATAGGTTTCATTTTATTGATCTTACTGGGTATATTCGATCTGGTGTGTACTGTGCTGGCGATTATTAAGGCCAGCGAAGGTAAAGTGTATCGCTATCCATTAACGATTAAATTTATTGCTATGGATTAATTGCCTCTGCGAGTTAAAGAAAAACGCCTTAGATGGAAACATCTAAGGCGTTTTTTATGGCGTAAGTTTTAAGGTTTTACACCTTAAACTTGGCCACTAAGGTATCTAAGCGGTGTGACAGTTGATTCAAGGCTAAACTCGCCTGTGCCGCCGCTTGTGCAGTATTGGCAGTACGTTGAGTAATGTCATTGATTTCAGTGACGTTACGGTTGATGTCCTCCACAACTGTGGATTGTTCTTCCGTTGCCGCAGCAACTTGAATGTTCATGTCGCTGATAAGACCAATGCGATCGCTAATGCCAATTAACGATTTGCTGGCTTCATCGACGGCCACAACGCCTTCGTGGGAGCGGGTACGACTCTGGGCCATCGCATTAACCGCGCGGCTGGCTTCCGATTGCAGCTTGTCGATCATGCCTTGCACTTCATTAGTCGATGCTGCTGTGCGTGAGGCTAAGTTACGCACTTCATCGGCTACGACAGCAAATCCGCGTCCAGCTTCGCCGGCACGTGCTGCTTCAATGGCCGCGTTAAGTGCTAACAAGTTAGTCTGCTCAGAGATAGCGCGGATCACATCTAAAATACCACCGATGGATTTAGTGTGGGTCGCGAGGGACTCAATCACTTCACCCACTTGGCCAACGTCTTTTGACAATTGGTTAATGGTATCGCGGGCACGGGTTACCACAACTTGGCCGCTGCTGGCTTCAGTATCTGCATCTCTCGCGGCAACCGCAGCTTGGGCGGCATTACTGGCAATTTCGTTAACCGTCGCGCCCATTTCATTAATGGCCGTTACCACCATCATAGTGCGATCTTTCTGCTCGTGGCTGTCTTCTAAGGTTTGCTGTGCCTGATTCGACACATCCTTAGCCGAGAAACCGAGCTGTTCGCTGGTTTGTGCCACTTCGATGACCGAATCTTGGATCTTACTGATAAAGCTGTTAAATCCTTTAGCGAGCTGTGCAATTTCATCCTCACCATTGACTGGTAGACGTTGGCGTAAGTCACCTTCACCTTCGCCTATGTCGTGGAACATGGCGGCAACTTGGGCGATTGGACGACTCACTGAACCTGCCACCACGATGGCGAGTACAATAAAGCCCGCTGCAATGATTAGCGTCCAGATTAAGATCTGATAAGCCGCTTCGGTTAATAGTGCGAACACTTCGGCCTCTGGCACCTGTGCGACTAAGTACCAATCCATAGATGCGATATAACTACTGGCAACCAGCATGTTTTCGCCATTGATTTTGGTATTGATCAGATTGAAATCACTGCGGTTTAATAATGAGCTTGAACTCGCATCCTTGTATAAGTTGCTTAGGCTGCTCTTACCAATTTGGCTCGTATCTGGGTGGAGTTTCACCTCACCTTTAGCATCCACTAAGTAGACTAAACCGGTTTCTTCAATCTTAAACGAGCTCAGCAAACGCACCATGTCATCGAGTGATTTAGCGAGCCCGACTAAGCCGCGACCATTGGGTTGTTGGTAGTTAATGAAGAGTTTGACTTCGCCGTTGGCCTCAGTAAATACGTTCAACATACGTTCTTGGCCACTGTCTCGGTAACCAAAAAACCAGCCATCCTGCGCAGGAGTGAGCACGCGCAGAAAACCATCCTGAGTGTAGTAGGCGGCAGTTTGTCTATCTGCGTAGGAAGCTTGCGCTAGCTTATACTGACGAGTGATGTCTTTGAGTTGGGCTACGACTTGGGGTTCTTGGGCCTGTGGTCTACCGTCTTCGAGCCATTGCAGTAACATGCGGCTACTGGCCAATTGCTCTGCAGCATTCATTAAAGTGGAAATGTCGAGATCGATCTTATTGCGAATTTGCATCATTAAGCTCGGTAATTCCGAACCTAACATCCTTTGTTGTACGACATTTTTCGCGCTACGTTGGCTTAATACGCCGACGAGTATGGTCGACAACAGTACTGCAAATGTCACTGTTAACAGAATTTTCTGCTTAATGGTGAGGTTATTAAATATCATAAATATCAATATGCCTGTGTTGGACTATTTTGAGTTATCGGTCAACGCACTCTTGTACGGTAAAAGATTATCGGACAGAAATGTTAAAAGTTAACCTTAGTCTAGGCCGGTTGCCGAATAAAACAGCGTATAGAACACTTATTTGGCCTAACCTGTTGGTCTTGCTGTAGATCTAATTATGTAGAGTATAGATGGAAATGAGATGGTGATTGAAAACGAACTCTTTTTTGTGTGGCAATTGTGGCCAATGTCGCGAGTAAGGGCAAGCAAAAAAAGTGAACTATTCGTGTAAAAGGTGAAAAAAAGGCGCTCCATTGAGCGCCATTATTTACATTTATCATCCAAATGTTACATATTGGGGTAGTTTGGACCACCACCGCCTTCCGGTGTAACCCAAGTGATGTTTTGGCTCGGATCTTTAATGTCGCAGGTTTTGCAATGAATGCAGTTTTGCGCATTGATTACAAACTTGGGTTGACCCGCCTCTTCGACGATTTCATACACGCCTGCTGGGCAGTAACGCTGTGCTGGCTCATTAAACTGAGTCAAGTTAATGCCCAGTGGAATGCTGCTGTCCTTGAGACGTAAATGGCAGGGCTGATCTTCCTCATGATAAGTGCTCGATAGATACACTGAGGACAGTTTATCGAAGCTAAGCTTGCCATCGGGTTTTGGATAATCAATCTTGCTGTAAGCGCTCACAGGTGCCATTTGCGCATAGTCTGGGTGCTCATCACGCAGTGTGATAGGGAACTTTCCGCCAAACCAGTTTTGATCTATATAGTTGAATGCGCCGCCTAAATAGGTACCAAATTTGTGCATCGCTGGACCAAAGTTGCGGGATTTATGCAATTCTTCGTATAGCCAGCTTTCTTCAAGGTGGGTTTGGTAACAGTCGAGATCTTTACCGCCTTCAACCCCAGCCATCATGGCTTTACCTAAGGTTTCTGCTGCAACAATTCCGCTCTTCATCGCAGTGTGAGTGCCTTTGATTTTCGCAAAGTTCAACGTACCCGCGTTGCAGCCTATGATAAGACCGCCAGGAAAACTCATCTTAGGTAGCGAGTTTAAGCCGCCTTTAGTAATCGCGCGGGCGCCATAACTAAGGCGTTCGCCACCCGTTAAATACTTAGCAATCACAGGGTGGGTTTTATAGCGCTGGAATTCGTCAAATGGGCTCAGATGCGGATTTTTGTAGTTCAAATCAATAATAAGGCCGACCGCAATTTGATTATCTTCCATGTGATAAAGGAAGCCGCCACCCGATGCGCCCTCGGTTAATGGCCAGCCACCTGTGTGAACGACTTTGCCTTGTTCGTGTTGCTCGGCGGGGACTTTCCAAATTTCTTTGAAGCCTAAACCGTAATGCTGTGGTGTTTTACCATTATCTAAATGGTATTTTTCGATAAGTTGCTTGCCTAAGTGGCCGCGGCAACCTTCGGAGAAAACGGTATATTTAGCGTGCAACTCCATGCCTGGCATAAAGCTGTCTTTGGGTTCGCCATCGGCACCCACTCCCATATCACCAATCAAAATACCTTTAACGCTGTTATCGGCGTTAAATAGCAGTTCACTGGCGGCAAAGCCGGGGAATATTTCGACACCGAGTTCTTCTGCGCGATTGGCAAGCCAGCGGGACAGATTACCGACGCTGATAATAAAATTGCCGTCGTTGTGCATGGTTTTTGGCACAAAAGCATTAGGCATGACTCTGCCGTCGGTGGCTGAGCTGAGTAGGTAGATTTCGTCGTGGGTGACAGCGGTTTTTATTGGGGCATCTTTTTCGCGCCAGTCGCTGAATAGCTCGTCTAGCACTTTTGTCTCGAACACTGCGCCTGACAGAATATGCGCGCCCACTTCTGAGCCTTTTTCTACCACACAGACGGTAATTTCTTTACCTGAATCCTGTGATATTTGCATTAATCGACATGCCGTGGCCAAGCCAGCTGGACCAGCACCGACGATAACAACATCGAATTCCATTGATTCGCGTTCCATCAGTTCACCTCTTCCTTCACGTTTCCCCGATTTTTATCGAGTGTTGTAGTTTGTAAACGGGCGTTTTATTGCTTGCACCACCTTACCTGAAAATAAGATAAGGTCACAGTGGATTAAGCTGCTGTTTAGTCTAATTCAATACAAATCTTTAGGTGAGGACTGTCACAGATTATTCACGCTAGCGTGATCTAGGTTAATAAATACCTGTTTAGGGGTATAGCTAGTGAGTACTTTCGGCCTATAATCACCGACGACGGTTCTCCGAGCTTGCCTGCCTAAGTCGAAAGATATGGAGGTGTAGCCGTGGTAATAATGCCACCGGGGTGGGATAAGAAATGCTCTCACCTCCCACACTTGGAAAGGTGATCATGTCTCAATTACAAGACAGCTTTGGTCGAAAATTTCACTATTTACGGATGTCAGTCACTGACGTTTGTAACTTCAAATGCAGTTACTGCCTCCCTGATGGTTATCATCCTGAAGGTAAACCAAAATTCTTATCTCTCAATGAGATAGAAAACTTAGTCTCCGCATTTAGCCACGTCGGCACCCAAAAAATTCGCATTACAGGCGGTGAACCTACCCTGCGTAAAGACTTTACCGACATCATTCGTGTCGTCGCCGATAACCCGCGCATTCATACTATTGCGACGACCACTAATGGATATCGACTCGAAAAGCATGCCAAAGAATGGTTCGATGCTGGCTTGCGTCGTATCAATGTGTCCGTGGATAGTTTAGATCCCAAAATGTTTTACCAGATCACCGGCGAAAATAAGTTTGATGAAGTGATGCGGGGGATTGATGCCGCCTTGTCAGCAGGTTTCGAGCGAGTAAAAATCAACGCCGTACTGCTTAAAGGCTTAAACGATAAAGATTTGCCACGTTTTTTACACTGGATTAAACACACGCCAATCGACCTGCGTTTTATCGAGCTGATGGAAACGGGTCTTGGTCGTGAGTATTTTGAAGCACATCACCTAGCGGGCGCCGACATCAAAGCACAGTTACTGGCAGATGGCTGGCAATTAGATACGCCAAGTGCCTCCGATGGTCCAGCCCAAAATTTCAGCCGCAGCGATTATCAGGGCCGTATCGGCTTGATCATGCCCTATGCCAATAATTTTTGTGCTACCTGTAACCGTTTACGGGTATCTGCTAAGGGTAAATTGCACTTGTGCCTCTTTACGGAATCCGGTGTCGATTTACGTGATCTGCTACAGCATTCTAACCAGCAAGCGGAATTAATTGAGCGTCTGCACGGTCAATTAGCCCAGAAGAAAGAAACCCATTACTTGCATCAAGGCATCACAGGTGTCACTCAGCATCTTGCCTCTATTGGCGGCTAGACCTGATTTTAGGTCTGTTGCCATAGCCAATTTAGCGCGAGTATAAGCTCAATTTCCCTTGTACCCTGTTTTGACCTCAATTAAAGGATCGCTCCGATGAGCAATGTATTTACCCATATTAATGCCGATGGCAATGCCCATATGGTCGATGTAACTGAAAAAGCCGTTACCGAGCGCGAAGCCCGTGCAGAAGCTTTTATCGAGATGGCGAGCACGACACTCGAGATGATCATGAGTGGTAGCCACCACAAGGGTGATGTGTTTGCGACCGCGCGTATTGCGGGCATTCAAGCCGCGAAAAAAACCTCAGACCTTATCCCTCTCTGCCATCCGCTGATGCTAACGAAAGTTGAAGTCGATTTAGAGGCACAACCTGAACATAACCGCGTGCGTATTACTAGCCTGTGCAAGTTATCCGGCAAAACGGGCGTAGAGATGGAAGCGTTAACAGCAGCTTCAGTGGCGGCGTTAACTATCTATGACATGTGCAAGGCCGTGCAAAAAGATATGGTGATCTCCCAAGTCCGTCTGTTGGAAAAGCGTGGCGGCAAGTCGGGACACTTTAAGGTTTAGCGGATCAAAAACGAGATAAGACTATGATTAACGTGTTGTTTTTTGCTCAAGTTCGAGAATTATTGGGCACAGCTAAATTAAGTCTAGAGGCGAGCGAGCAGACTCAAACTGCCGAAGCGTTACGGGCAACGCTGGCGGCAACCGACGACAAATGGGCTAAAGTATTAACCTCTGACAAATTGCTGGTGGCGGTAAATCAGACCATTAGTCAATGGGATACGCCTGTAAACGATGGTGATGAAGTCGCCTTTTTCCCACCGGTTACAGGAGGTTAATATGCGTTTATTACCCGCAGTTCGAGTGCAAGAGGTCGATTTTAGTGTTTCTGAAGAATATCGTCAGCTAGCTCAAGATGATAGCGATGGTGCCGTAGTCACTTTTGTCGGCAAAGTGCGTGATTTTAACGATGGCGCCGCGGTGACAGACCTAACCTTAGAGCACTATCCTGGCATGACCGAAGCCGTGCTAGAACAAATCGTTGCCGAGGCGCGTAGCCGCTGGCCGCTCAATAAAGTGACGGTTATTCACCGTGTCGGTACTATGGCTCTGGGTGAGCAGATTGTGTTTATCGGCGTAACCAGCGCCCATCGCAAGGCCGCTTTTGCTGCTTGTGAATTCTTAATCGACTTTTTAAAAACCAAAGCGCCATTCTGGAAATTAGAAGCGGGCGAGCAAGGTAAAAGTTGGGTTGAAGCGAAAGATGCCGATGAACAAGCGGCTAAGCTATGGCAACACAAAGACTAGTCGCGTGGCAGAGATACTCGTAGTCGCAACGCAGCTTGCCAGTTTAAGTCCCGCGCGAATATTGCACTAAGGTGACCCAATGCAGAGTTTGACCCGTTTCTTCCATACCTGTGTTTTTGCATTACTCTGGTGCTTGGCGGTCGCGCCATCTAGCAGCCGAGCGGCTGATAATACAGCGATTCCCGCAATTGCCGCTGCCTCAGATTTACGTTTTGCCCTCGATGATATTAGCCAAAAATTTACCAATGAAACTGGGCTAAAAGTAAAAATATCCTATGGGTCATCGGGCAATTTTGCTACTCAAATCCAAAATGGTGCGCCCTATGAATTATTTTTATCTGCGGATGAAAAATATATTCAGCAATTGTATAGTGCTGGCGTTACCCGCGATGTCGGCGTTCTTTATGCCCAAGGGCAACTCGCTATTGTTGTACCGAAAACCGGTCGTTTGTCCGTTGATCCTGAACTTAAGGGGTTAGCCGAAGCACTCGCTGCAGGAAAAATTACCCGTTTTGCTATTGCTAATCCTGATCACGCTCCCTATGGCGAAAAGGCCAAAGAAGCATTGCAGTTTGTGCAGTTGTGGGATGCGATTCAACCTAAATTGATCCTTGGGGAAAATGTGTCCCAAGCAGGGCAGTTTGCGATTAGTGGTTCAACCCAGGGCGGGATTATTGCGCTCTCTTTAGCTATGTCTCCTACTTTTGCCAAACATAGCGATTACGCCATAGTGCCAGCAAAAATGCATAGTCCACTGTTTCAGCGTATGGCATTAATGGCCAAGGCGGGTGAAACTGCTCAGCATTTTTACGATTATTTAAGAGCCGATAGTGCTTGTCGTGTTTTGGCCGATTATGGTTTTTCATTGCCAGAGCAACCATGATGGATTGGCAGGCACTTTGGTTATCGGTCAAGCTGAGTGGCATCACAGTTTTAGTGTTGATTCCTCTAGCTATATTGGCTGGACGGGCATTAGCCTATCGTCAATTTGTCGGCAAATCTTGGGTCGAGGCGCTGATCATGGTGCCCTTAGTATTACCGCCAACTGTGATTGGTTATTACTTGCTGGTGGGGCTTGGCAGTCAAAGTTGGCTCGGACAATGGATTGAGCAAGTCATGGGTCAGCAACTCGTGTTTCACTTTTCTGGTCTGGTTATCGCCTCCGTTTTAGTCAATATTCCCTTCGCTGTGCAGCCGATACAACGCGCCTTTGAAACTGTACCTAATGATGTTCGCGACGCAGCGGCTTGTTGCGGTATGAGTCGACTTAAAATTCTACTTAAAATTGAATTGCCTATGGTGTGGCCGGGTGTGCTAACGGCATTAGTTCTGTGCTTCTCCCATGTGCTTGGGGAGTTTGGCGTTGTGCTGATGATGGGAGGTAATATTGCTGGCGAGACTAAGACGATTTCGATTGCAATTTATGACAGTGTGCAATCATTCGATTTTAATGCCGCTGGCACTATGTCATTAGTCTTATTGCTGTTTGCCGTGACGGCGTTAGCACTAACAACCAGTCTATCGCGGCGTTTAGGAGGTCAGCGTGGCGCAAATCATCGCTGATCTGCAGTGTCAGATCCAAAATCATAAACACATTAAACTCAACGCCGATTTTCGCTGTAAAGCGGGTGAAGTACTTGCTGTGGTAGGGCCGTCTGGCGGTGGAAAAACCACGCTGCTACGGATGATCGCTGGGTTAAATCATCCCGATACGGGACAAATCCACTTTGGCGATCGGCCTTGGTTTGATGATAAAGCGCGTATCGCCTTAAGCCCGCAGCAACGCCATATCGGTTATATGCCGCAGCATTTTGGCTTATTTCCGAATCTCACTGCCTTAGAAAACGTAGTCGCTGGACTTGACCATATCCCCAAATCGGAGCGCATACCGCGCGCGAAAGATTGGCTCGAACGGGTCAATCTACAGGGATTACCCGATAGATTACCGGCGCATTTATCGGGCGGCCAGCGCCAGCGCGTTGCGCTTGCCAGAGCGCTTGCCCGTGAACCGTCGGTTTTGTTGCTGGATGAGCCTTTTTCTGCGGTGGACAGGGAAACCCGTGAGCGATTATACCTTGAGCTTGCGCGCCTCAAAGAGCTGTTACTCTGCCCAGTGATTATGGTCACCCACGACTTAAATGAAGCCTTACTGCTGGCTGATTCGATGATTTTGATCAGCCAAGGCAAGATGCTACAGCAAGGTGCACCTTTCGAGGTATTGTCGCGGCCACGAAATGAAGCTGTGGCTAGGCAGATGGGGCTAAGAAATATTTTTGATGGTGAAGTGGTATTTCAAGACAGCACTAAAAATCTCACTTGGCTTAAATTTGGTGAGCAGCTTATTGCTTGTGACTATGGCAAAGAGCGCCCTGTGGGAAGTCGAGTCCGTTGGGTTATCCCCAATCAAGGTATTCGTTTTAATTCGATTTCCAAAGGGCGTTTATGCCGCAGTTTTAATAAATTAGATGTCACGATCGACGCTATGCTGGTGATGGGCGAATCCGTTCGGCTTATCTGCTACGTCACTGGCACCCCATTACAACTTAACACCGAAGTCTCGCTGCATTTTGCCCAAAAGCTTGCTCTTACTAAGGGGATGCAAACTACGGTGGCACTCAAATCCGAACAAATTCATATTTTGGAATAGCTTAGTCCACCATGATAACTCTGAGTAAACCAGCCACCATTTAGGTGCGATTTCGCATTATCGCATCTAGCTCAGTTATCAATTGGGCTATTGTCGTTTGAAATTGAGCCAATTCCGCTTCAGCATTATTATTTCCCTGTTGCCTCATTTTTTCTTCGAGTATCCAAGCGTGCTCTGCTATTGATGTGAGCCCTAACATACTGATAGTTCCTGCACATCTATGGATCTTATCCGCAAGTTGAGGTGTTTTAAGTTGAATATCCTGAAGTGAGGTTTCGAGCTCAGTTTTAAACATTAATAGCATTTTGCTTAATGTCTCTTCCCGACCAAAGGCATCCTCTAATATTTTTATATCGATAAGTGCTGGTTTTGCAGACGGTAGCCATTTCAAAAGCATTTCATACAGCTCATCTAAGTGCAGTGGTTTTGCCAGTAAGTCATCCATCCCAACTGCGATGCACCTTTGCTTCTGCTCATTTAGCACGTTGGCCGTGAGTGCGATGATGGGAATATGTTGCCCCTCGATTTCCTGCGATCTCACTTGTTGGCAAAAAGTGTAGCCATCCATCACTGGCATGCGGCAATCGCATAACACTAAGTCATATTGAGTCTTTTGCATGAGGGCGAGCGCTTGGGCACCGTTATCTGCAATATCACATGTTAGGCGTAACTGTTTCAGCTGTCGCTGCACCAATATCTGATTAAGTTGATGATCTTCAACTAATAATATTTTGCATTCTGGCCAGTTAAACTTAAATTGAATATCCCTTTGCGGGGTTGAGACGATAGTATCAATCCACCCCATGTTGATGTAACAAACATCCTTCACAGCTTGCGATGTTAAGGGGTTAGCATTCAATAAACATTGCTCATTTTGATATCTATAACCCAGTGCTTCATTAAAGTGAGTGCAGAGTATGTGTTGCCGATCATCCGAAGCATTATCAGTAAACAACAGGTCTGCATTGGCTTTATTCTCTGTTAATACAATGCCTAATGAAGCTAAATGCCAAGATAAAGTGTGACGTAGTTTTATATCGCCGATGGCGATATATGCTTTTAATCCCTGTAATTGCTCATCAAATTCATTCTGAGCCACCACAGGTAAGCGAATGCGTAAACCAATAAATGTGCCTAAATGAGGGGCGCTATTCAGGATGATGTCGCCGCCCATCATTTCGGCGAGTGTATGGCTAATGGCAAGGCCCAAACCTGCACCACCATAGCTACGTGTTGTCGAGACGTCAGCTTGCTCAAAAATATTGAATATTCGCGCTTGAGTCTCAGTGTTCATGCCGATACCCGTATCTTGTACGCCAATGAGCAGTAATTGTTGACCTTCTTGTTCGGCTTCAAGCTTGACTGAGACTTCAATAAACCCGCGTTCAGTGAATTTAATGGCGTTATTTACCCAGTTGAATAGGATTTGCTTTATGCGAAGACTGTCTCCTGTTACCCGTGCTGCTACGCCTTGGTCAACGTGTAAGTAGAGGCTTAAGCCTTTAGTGCGTAAATCATTCATGACCATATTAAGCGTACTATCGAGAACTTCACGCAATAGTATTGGTGTCGATTCTAGACGCATTTTTCCCATGTCTATTTTAGAAAAATCGAGAATATTATTAATGATTTGGAGGATTTCTTCCGCGCCATTACTAATGATTTGCACCATTTGTTTTTGTTCTATGCCAAGAGGGGTAAAGCTGAGTTGCTCTGCCATACCCACGAGTCCATTCATGGGCGTGCGGATCTCATGGCTCATGGCTGCGAGAAATTCAGCTTTTCTTTTAGTGGCTTGCTCGGCGTTTTCTTTTGCGATGGCTAGAGCATTTTCGACGATGCGCCGTTTATTGATTTCTTGCCTGAGTTTTAAATAGGCTATGGTTAAGCCGCCAATGAAAAGCAGTAAACCTATCGCAATCGGCAGTAGTGTTTTGAGTAAGGTGTGCCAAGAGATGCCTTCGCTGTAATTTACGGCTAGCCAAGTATTGCGGATCTGCTGTTTTTCTTTCTCACTCATACTGGAGAAAACACGGTTAATTAATGGGATAAGTGGCCAATAAGGTTCACGAACGGCAACAGCGAGTTCATCTTTATAAGGCGTTGGTGCTGCTACTCGTAATTCATCGTCAAATTTGTCGTCGATGAGCATAGTCACAACGGCCAAATTACCTATGTAAGCCGCTGCTTTGCCCTTTGCGACTAAGGTCAGACCTTCGTCAGGATTGGCTGAAACTACAACATCGATATTCGGATAGGCTTTTTTAATGCTTGGCAGCAGTAGATTATCTGTGATGACCACGCGTTGAAAGTTCAGTTCTGACAGCCCCGCGATTCGCGGACTGTTGCGGGCAGTGGCTATAACAATAGGGAAAGACGTAAACACTTCGCTCATGTGCCAGTCTGGATATTGTGCTTTCAATCGTGTTGGAATAATGGCGAGATCAATCTCATGATTAACGAGTGCGCTTTGGATTTCATCCCACGTTCTGGTTTTTTGTGCCGCATAATCAAGCCCTAGTTTTTCTCTGAACTGTTCAAGATAATCAGCAAGTAAACCAACCAAGATGCCTTTATTGTTAACCGAAGAGAATGGCATCCAATGACTTACAAATCCGACTCTGAGTGAAGGTAAACCTGCCAGCCATTCGCGTTCATTGGGTCTAAGTAGAAAATTACTGTGGCCTAAAAAATGAAGATCGCCCATACCTAGCCAAGTCACTTCGAGAGCATTGCGCTCTTCTACACTCAGAGCCATTAAGGCGTTATCGAGTTGTGTTACAAGCAGGCTATTGTTCTTCGTGATCCCTAAATGTAAGTTTTCCATCATCAGGGGGGCTTGGGCAACGATAAGAAGTTCAGGGTGTGCGCTAATGTATTGGTTAGCAACATGAAGATTACCGATATAGGCATCGGTCGTTTTATCAATGACGGAGGAAAGTGCTTGTTCTGTATTAGAAAATGTTACTTCTGTTACGGTTGGATAATGCAATTTGACTAATTTCTCCGTCGAGAATCCTTTTTCAACGGCAATCCGAGCTTGGCCAAATTCACTCACATCGCGAAAAAATCGGCTGTCGTAACGAATAACGACAACAGTGGGGGAGGTGTAGTATGAGCGGCTAAACATAAGGCATTGAGTACGTTCAACAGTACGAAAAGCGTCAAGCAAGACATCGACTTCCCCATTACAACCAGCAGAATAGAGGCTCATCCAATTGGGATAAACCTTCCAGTCAATTTGGTAATTAAGATTTTTGGCGAGCAGTTGTATGAGTTCGACACTAAATCCCGTTGTTATCTGGTCATTAATTTGTTGAAAAGGTCCCCAGCCATTGGCGAGTACGCCTACTCTAATTGTTGTGGTTTTGGGCTGTTCGGCATGAGTGATAAAAGTCATGCATAGCAGGGATAAGCAACTGAAGATGCAAAGAAGTTGGTAACGCAATTTTTGAGTCGCACTCATCTCTATGACCAAAGTGTATTAAGTCTCGAAAAAAACACCGATGCCAAGTAGTATAGATAAGGCATCCATAAGTTCACATTATCACGAGGAGTTATATATGGCTTTTAAGATCATCCTTGCCGACGATCACCCTATTATACTCACTGGCGTGCGTAGTTTGATGGCTGAAATGCAGCCAAGTTGTGACATTGTTGCTGAAGCAAATAATGTTTCCGAATTATGGCGTACATTAGAACAACATGAATGTGACTTATTGATCACAGACTTTAGTATGCCTAATGATGACAATGTCGATGGTATGGCCATGATTAAACAGCTAAGACGAAAATATCCAAATTTACCCATAATAGTATTGACCCAAGTACATAATTTAGGTGTATTACAAGCGCTGTTACAGATTGGAATACAAGGCTTATTATTAAAAAAATCAGTCATTGCCGAATTAGAGAAAACAGTTAAAAAAGTATTATTAGGTTCTGTTTACATTGGCGAAACTGTCCGTGAATTATTAAATGAACAAGGTATTAATCAATATACCATCCCAGTTGAACTTTCACTGAAAGAAATAGAAGTGGTACGTTTACTGGCAAACGGCATGTCAGTGACTCAAGTTGCCAGCTATTTACACCGCAGTGTAAAAACCATAAGTACCCAAAAAACCAATGCGATGCAAAAACTCGGTTTAAAAAGTGACAGTGAATTGTTTCATTATGCACAGCAACAGGGATTATTTTAATGTTAAAATGGAGGGATTTCAGCCTCGAACATAATAGTTACATCCCCTTGGTAAGTGCTTCCTGGATATTTCATCATTTCAGTTAAGTTGGTTTTGTTAATTTCAAACAATAGCTTTCTTGCAACATTGATATATTCCCCATCTGTATTTGTAAAATGGTACTTTGATGTCGATAGCGGCACTGATTTTCCTATACCATTTATATAACTGATTTCTATATTTGTTTTGTGACTGTTTTTAATGTTTTTAAGTTGGCACTGGCCATTGTTTTGATATTGGCAATAACTCAATGAAACATCAAATGGTGCGCTAAACCAAAGCTTAAACGGCAATTCAGCTTTCAAGTTGGTGGGTGTTTTACCGCTGTTAATCCATGGTGCCCAACCTTTGGGTGGTTGCAAGATCACTTTATTGCTACCAGCAGGGAACTCAACCTTAAGTTGATGCGTGACCCTTAAGGTAAATTCTATGGTTACGTTTGAGTCTGAATAGGTTGCATCACCAAAGTCGAGATCTTTATTGCGTCCAAGGCTCAAGGTTAAGCTGCCCTTATAAGTGCCATTTTCCATTTTTAAAGGATCGGGAGGTTGCAGTTTATAACCAATATAAATCCTTTGAAGGGTGACATTCTTTGATGATGTGAATTTCGGGTTAAATTTATTGTTGTAACAAATGCCTCCAGACTGTTGGTTAGCATTTTTTATATCATAAAAATAATCTAAAATACCAATGCTTGCCCATATTTCCAATCTAAGATTGCAATCGCCTTGAACGCTATTCAACCAATATGATCCTGTATTTCCAGCTTCTTTAACTGCATTCGGAGTTTGAGATGCCCCAATTTGTGTTAGTTTGAACTTCATTTTATGTGTTGTGCTGCTCCCTTTTTTTATTAGCTCTACTGTTTTTTCACCAGAAAACTTCTGATAGGTAATAGCATGTTCGAGTTTTTGATCATTCTTTATTAATTTTTCTAATATTTTAGTCTCTACTTTTATTGCTTGTTCTTTGTCTAAAGATGCTGTGCCATTACACCAAAATTCAGGACCTGAGCTGTTTGTTGATACTGAGCAAGGGGTGGTATTAATAAACTTACTACCATTAATATCATAGGGTGCAGGTTTATATTCAGCAGTAACCTGAATGGTGGCGGCCTCTGTTAATGGGCTGAGTAGTAGATATCCCATCAAAACATATAAAGCGTAACGATAATTCACTTGGCTAGGTTCTCTGTTAATGTTTGTTGTGCCCATGTTTGGGTATTACAAGTGATATTGCCTAATAGCAATAGGTTCTGTTCACGTTTCACTCGGTGTAAGTCGAGTTCAAGGTTGCACTCTTGTATACCTTGATACTCCACTTGCAAGCTCGGATGGTGTTCACTCATTTCAACGGCAAAAAAGCCATCGGCCTCACTCAAGCTGCGCCCCGCATGGTTGGCTATGAGCGCGCCTTTAAGCGGCAATCCCTGTTGATTCACTAAGCGGCCAATCACAGTGACAGTCTTCATGACTCTGATTTGTTGGTAACTGACGCCGCCCTTATTGAGGTGGTAATGCAATACGCTCGGTTGGATAACTGAAGGTGTGTCATCAAAGTCCTGTATGGCGAGCTGTACGCTACCACTGCGATAGGCGGTCACTGGCACTAAGTTGCGCCCAGGCTTTAAGGTGACACTGCCACCGTGCTCATCTTCTGCTTGTAAAAGGATGTCTGGGGTATCAGCCATGACATCGATTATCATGCCCGCATCGTGGTTTTGGCTTTGGCCTGAGATGCTGAGTTCACCCTGTTGCCCTAGTGCAACCATACTATCGAGGTTGATACCGCCGGTGATGCCGCTGTTATAGGACGATGACTGTGCATAGGCATCCCCGCTAACAATATTGTTGCTAAAGCGGCTATTGGCGGTTGCGCCAACCCCATAGCTATCCGTGTTTAGTCCCATCCCTATGGTTTCAATGCCACGCCAGTCTAGTTGCTGTTGGTAATCAACATAGGCATGCTGTTCTTGCCCGCCAGAACGTGAAGTTCTGCTGCCTAAGCCACCACCCATTCGACGCGTTTGATCGCCTAAGTTCATACTGAAATAAAGTGCTCCGCCTTGGTCGCGCTGGCCTGAAGTGTTAATGCTGCCGGGACGATCGAACGCATTTAAACTCCAACTCATTTGGCGTCCCCAGAGTTTGCCGTTGTACTGCCAACCTAAGTCAATACCTTGACCTTGCTCGGATTGATGTGACAAATAGGCGGAAATAGAGTGACCTCTTCCTAGGTTATGTTGCAGAGATGCACTCGTCTTTTTGGGATTAGAGTTCGTAATATCACTGCTTTGCGATTGGCTGAGTTGTTGCTGATGGCTAAGTACAAAACTACCTTGCCTGTAGCTATAAACTGCTTGCAAATCAAAATCGCTGCCCTGTTGTTCATTCATCACCCAATTACCAAAAAAGCGCAGTTGTTGGTTCCAGTCCCAATCAGCCGAAATGCTGTAGTGCCAACCTTTATCCATAAATTGAGCTGCAGCGCCAAGGATGATCGCCGGTGTTAATAAGTAGTTTGCGAGTACCCCCGTGCTGAGTCCGCGTCTGCTTTCATCATCCCAATTCGTTATTTCTTGTAACTTTTCTCCAGCAAACAAGTTCACCCGAAAGGGTTCTTCAGTGTTTTGCCATTGAATGGGTTTGTTAATGATTTCTCGACGACGTTCAGTGACTTGGCCATCTTCTAGAATCCGAATTTCAACTTCATATATGCCAGATGGTAATACTTTAGTATCAATGGCTTGTAAGCCTGCGTTAATCTGTTGCGAGTTGATCAATTGCCCATTTTGGTAGATTTCTACCATACCTGCACGATTCGGAGTGACATAAATGGGTGTGGCACTGGCATAGGCTTGATCGACCAATAACTGATTAGAGTCACCCAACATCACCCCCATCACAGCTTGTGAGCTGCCGCTATAAATGATGGGCTGACGAACTAAACCTTGGGCATAAGGGGAGAAATACCCGAGTCGATAGAAGCGTCCTTCGTTTTGACGTTCTGTATACAACTGTTGAATAGCCGAGTTTAGTGCTTGATCGTTATTTTGAGTGACTTCACCTTCAAGCAGTGTGGTCCACTGGCCTAAACTTGCTTGGGCTTGCAAATTATAACGGCCTGCGTAATCGCTCTCATTGGATTGACTCCAATTGAGTTGTTGTCGAAATAGCGCGCCGTAGCTTCCCTGTTCAGGCAAGGCATAGTAGTGCGAGCTTGATGGTTGTTTTTCGATATTGGCCGTTAAAATAGATAATTGAGAGTTCTCCAAATTATATTCAATCGCTAATATGCCGCCCTGACAGCCTTTTGGGCACAAACCCAACTTATGTTTTTGGTTTAATTGCGCTATCCATAATTGTTGCTGACGTTCGTCAAGCTCGCTTTCGCTCACGTCAACGAGTTTTAATAGTTGCACACTGGTATCGAGTCCTAACACTATTTCACCTTCGCCAAGCAATTTATTATCGATGGTGATTCTTACTGTTAATGGGGCATTAAAAAAATGCTCATAAAATCCATCAGGCAAGTCTTGATATTGCTTTAGCAGCTTGAGTGAGTCTGATGGCGTATTATTAGCTAAAGAGCAAGAGCTAAAGATTAGCGTTGCGATCAGAATCGTCAGGATCAAAGATGACAAGTGTGCTGCCTCATATCGAAAAAATGAAAAGCATGAGTCGTTAACTTGAAAATTAATAAAGCTCCCTTTGCGGGAGCTTTTTTGAAATTTAACTTAATAAATCTCTATGGTTTTTTAGGTGGTGTTTCAGATTCGAAAATCATATTGACCATACCTTGGTAGTTACCTGCGACATAGCCGCTTGCTGGGACAGTTGGAATGATCTCTAGTGCAAGGGTTTTACCCGTTTTAGCATTGTCGACATCGACTAATTCTGTCGCAGATGTCTTCAGTTCAATACCGCCCACTTTAACTGTTAGTGCAATATTATCATTGCCACTGGCGATAATGGCTGGGTTTGATAAGTAACCCGTAATAGCACCAATGGTACTTTTCACTTCTAGTTGCTTATTTAATTGATCTAGCTTTTTTGTATGGACGTTATATGCTAACTTTTGCTGGCTGTTGATCCAGTTATCATTGCCTGTTGGTTGCACAAAAAAGTTCTCTGACGGAATTTGTGCAATCACAGTGACTTGATGTTCAATCTTTTCAGCCGCAAATGAGTTCATGGCCACTAATAAGGTTATTGGGGCCGCCTTCCATATTTTCATTACAGTCTCCTTTTAGGGATGCATTAGTTACCAATAACTATGCTTTTGGTTTTATCACCTTCAATCAATTGAAAGTGATAGCTTTCGTTACTATTTTTTACCAGTTGTTTTTTTGAACCGGGTAAGATGTGCAATTTGGTCGCTGTGGAACACTCTTTGGTTTTTTTGTTACATGATTCAAAAAAATCTAAAATAATAGTTGTATTCCCGTTATTTTTTATTTCTGCGTTATTTGTGTCTTCCGTTATTTCAGTCGAGTATTTAGGTTCTTCTGGGGTGATAAATAAAAATGCCCCATAACCTGTTAGTATTTGTATTCCGGCAGTGAGTTCTTCATGCGTTTTTTCAGTTTTTTGCTCATCAAATCCATCATTGTTTTTTGGCTGCACTGGTACAAAGCGAACTCTAAAGTAACGTTCTGTGTCTTTTTTATCTAAGAATAACAATCTCGTTGCTTGTACTCCCTTGGCTGGAATAATTAAGCGAGACGGGCTAGCTATCAAGGCGCGGTTTTCTGTCTCTTGTTCAGGTACTTCATAGGGCAGGCCATTTTCATCATATTTTATTTCGTTAATCGATATTTTAATAAATGCAGTTGAATCGCCCATGTTCATTATTTTTTTCAAATAAGTGGTTTTATTGCTAGGCATATAGTCAAATAAGGTGCCTATGCTTATTTCTGCCGCAGCATAAACTTGAGAGCTATAAAAAATAATACCAAAAAGCGCTAAATATAATCGCATTATTATTGAGTTACCTTGTATTGAGTTGCCTTGATTTCATTTTTGGTTGATGTTGCTGTTAGATTGGAAAAACATTTTAGCTGTATTTTATATGGGTGATTTTTATGCGTTAATAGGAATAGTCCTATAATTAAAGTGCAGTGATTTTTTGTTTTTAGGATTTATCTGATAGAAGCGAGTGCCAATTTAGTTAAAAATAAGTCAGATATATTAATATTCTGTAGGTATCTATGCTGTCAGTTAAGCGTAAAAAAGTGAGTGAAGATATTGCAAGCTGCATTATGTCTGATGTGGTTATGCCTTTTTATCAGCCTATTATCGGGGTTGATAAAACCGTTATAGGATATGAAGCACTTGCACGCCGTTGGGATGCCAAGTGTCATGCATATACAGGTATTGATTTTTTATTGTTAGATAAAAATGCTTCTTTGCATATTGATATATGGATGTTGAGGTCGATTATCAAAGACTTACCTCGATTAGCCGATCAAGGCGTTGGCATACTGTCCATTAATTTAAATCCCATGCCATATAGTGTGACTTATCAAAATTTATTACAAATGCTGTTACTTCAAGCAAAAGTGCTGTGCATCAAAATTTGGTTTGAAGTGTTAGAACACACTTTATTAGACGATAAACAGCATGAATTGATTGAAATGTTACGGGCACGAGGAGCCAGCATCGTACTGGATGATTTTGGCACCCAAGAATGTAATTTCTTACGTATGATGGTATTGCCCTATGATGTCATCAAGTTAGACCGTTCCCTTTTGCTGCAAGCTTGTCGCTCTTCACATTCAATGCGTATGTTGACGAGCTTAGTTGAGTATTTACAGCGATTAGGAATGCAGGTTGTTTGTGAAGGTGTGGAGACTTTGACGCACATTGATGTGGCAACCTTATTGGGATGCGATTATCAACAGGGGTATGCCCATGCTATGCCTGCGCCGATTTCACACTGGGATAGTTAGGACGAATCACGCACTAGCTGCAAATTAACTGAGGCTGTTTATTTCGTTTTTCGCTTACCGAGTAATCCAATCCAAAATGTCCCTTCCAATAGCATGCCTAAGATGATGAACACCAATGCACAGGTGGCGCTGCCATAGGCATAAGCGCTTAATGCTGCTATTAATAACAAGCTTAAGCTTATCCATCGTATGACTGGTTTCATTTTCGCTCCGATTAAAAAATACCGTTACCTGATGCTAAGTTATCTGACTTTAGTCGAGGGCGATTTATTTGCCAATCCCACTTTTTAATGACACAGATAGACTAAAATACCCGCTAAAATTCAATCCTCTTGATTCTAAATGGCGAAATTGAGGGTTATCACTGAAAATGTCATGTTTAAAAATCCTCAGATGATCAAAGCTTAATCTTGTTTCCATCGGTGTTTAAGCTGGTATTAGGTAGACTTTACACATTAGCCACAAAATGATTTAGTGTTTGGCTTATCAGCGATTTAGGTTCTGTTGACGTTGGATTTCAGATCAATTGATGGCCGAACCTGAGTTAACGCTGACACAGTGTGATGCTATATCCAGTGGTAAATTGTGAGGGATTAGCTTGGAATTGCATACAGGCGCAATAGGTCCATCGACTTCTAACTGATTGTCTCATAAGATACAAACTTAGCTGATTTATATGGAGGGGCCATGAGACTATGGTTGCTAGGATTCATGTTGGTATCTGGTGTCGCAACGGCGGCTCAGAGCATGTATTCGATGTTTGCGGGTGGAGACTATGTACCGCCGTTGAGCGTTATGCAGCAGATTGAAAAAGGGTTCTCCGGTGTGATTGCCGAATTTCATATGGAAGAGCAAGAGGGTGAATTAGTCTATCAATTTGAGTTGATTAATCCTTTAGCAAACTCTATAACGCGGTTTGAATATCGTGCCCGTGATGGTAAGTTACTGAAACAAAAGGCGAGTAAAGTAAGCGCCGATGATCTGGGTGAGGTTGAGGCAACGCGTATGATCGCGGCAAAAGATCAAACCTTTTCAGGTCTAATCGTTAAGGCCACTAAAGATCATAAAGCCTTCTTAACCGAAGCAAAGTTAGACCACGACTTAGGTATCAGTTACTTAGAACTTAAGCTGCTAGACGATACGGGTAAGTTTAAGTTGGCCTTTGATGTCGAAAATTTACGACCGTTACCTTTACTCAAGTGGGATTGAAATATCTAAGTCAATCGAGTGCTCACACGAGTGCTTAAGATTGAGGAGCGCAACATACAGATGAAAATACTTTTAGTTGAAGATGATGCGACGACGATTGATTACATCGTCAAAGGATTTCTTGAGCAGGGCCACAATATCGAAACAGCGAGCGATGGTCATCAAGGCCTGTCACTCGCGACGAGTAGTCAGTACGATCTCGTGATCCTCGACCGCATGCTACCTCAGCTCGATGGCTTAAAATTGCTGGCCGCCTTAAGGGCAACGGGTAATCA
Source organism: Shewanella sp. NKUCC06_TVS (assembly GCF_019345515.1). NCBI lineage: Bacteria > Pseudomonadati > Pseudomonadota > Gammaproteobacteria > Alteromonadales > Shewanellaceae > Shewanella > Shewanella sp. NKUCC06_TVS. The sequence continues at coordinate 58,649 of NZ_JAHKQX010000010.1, forward strand.
AACACCAGTGCTGATTTTATCCGCTTTAGCGCACGTTGATGAGCGAGTAAAAGGCTTGCGCGCGGGCGGCGACGACTATATGACTAAGCCGTTTGCTTTCTCCGAGTTATTAGTCCGCGCTGAAAAACTGATGCACCGTGGGCAATCTGTGCCTGTGACAACTGATCTCGTTGTTGGTGGTTTGAAGATGGAGTTACTGACCCGTAATGTCACTTTAGACGGGCAGGAGTTGATGCTACAGCCAAAAGAGTTCCAGTTACTTAAGTATCTGATGGAGCATGCTAATCAAGTTATTAGCCGCACCTTATTGTTCGAAGCAGTGTGGGATTATCACTTCGATCCGCGCACGAACGTCATCGATGTGCATATCGCAAAATTACGCCGTAAATTTGAAGAGTTAGGCCATGGCGAGCTTATCGAAACTGTGAGGGGAGCGGGTTATCGCTTACGACAAAGGCATTAAGCCTTACCAAAGCAGCGCCTGGCGCATCACAATCGTTTTTTCGACCTTAGTGATAGTGATCATCGGGGCGTTGCTATTTGCCCTCTATCGGCAGTTGATTATTGAGCAACAGTATCAAGTAACTCAATATTTAGAGTCAGAGACCCAACGTTATCAGCAACTTGCCCTAACGGTTGATCGCCGTAGTTTTGCCGCTCAAATCCGCGCCGCCGATCCACAAACTGCCCTGATCGCTTGGCGTAATAGCTACGATATGGTCGGTGCCTTGAGCTTTATGCCCGAAGGCATGCCCATGCTGCCGCAAACGCGGGATTTTCCTATCTTAACTGGTGGCCCAGATAAGCTGCATATTCTTACCGGCGGCCTAGTGATGACCCGTTACGGCCCAGTGTTGATTGCGACCCGTACCGATAACTTAGCGACATTAATTGATAAGTTTATCAGTGCCGCTGCAACGGCTGTCATGCTTACCGTAGTGTTGACTTTAGCGCTCGGCTATCTGTTTTCTAAGGCGATTTTACGTCGATTAGTGCAATACAACCGCTTGAGTGAACAGATTGAACGCGGTCACTACGACACCCGCTTACCCTTGAGTTGGCGTCAGGATGAGTTCGATATGTTGGCGCTGCAGTTTAATAATGTGCTGGATATTCTCGAAAATAACCTGATGGCAGTGCGTGGTGCGACCGATAATATCGCCCATGATTTACGTACTCCACTGTCACATATCCGTATTGGTATTGAAGAGTTAGCGAGTAAGCCGAGCAACGAGATTAGCGAAGGTTGCGCCATTTTGACCGAGGAGCTCGATCATTGTTTAGCGACGTTTGATGCCATGTTGTCGCTCACGCGTATCGAAGAAGGTCAGCAGACACTCGATTTGCAGGAGTTAAGCCTAGCGCAACTGTGTACTGACTTATTGGATATGGCCGATGCTGTGGCTGAATCTAACGAGCAAACCTTGAGTTTATCGTTACTGACAGATCATAAGGTTTTTGGTGATAAATACTTATTATTCCAAGCTTTATATAATCTTGTCGATAATGCGATGAAGTATTCTGGCCAAGGTGCGCGGATTGAGATTATTCAGTCAGGCCCACAAATTCAGATCCGTGATAATGGCCCTGGTATTCCAGATGAGAGTAAAGAAAGAGTGTTCGAACGTTTAGTGCGCCTCGACCCTAGCCGTCATTTACAGGGCACTGGTTTAGGATTATCTATGGTCAAAGCGATTCTCTCACGGCACAATGCCAAAATTAATCTTACGGATAATCATCCAGGCTTAGTCGTCACTATTCAGTTTTAAGTCGATGATCCGCATTACAACGTCGAGTACTCCATGTATCGAATCATAGCCGATGAGGCTGATTTTATTGTTATTTCCAAATCAGCCAAAGTGCATTTCCACAGCCAGGATGGGACTGCAGGCGTGGTGGCGCAGGCTGAGCAAGATTTAGGGATTAAGCTTTTTGCTGTTCATCGACTCGATACACCCACGTCCGGTCTGTTGATTCTGGCTAAGAGCGCGGTCGCCGCCAAGCAATTTACTGAGCTGTTTACCACCCATAAAGTGCAGAAATTTTACCTCGCCCTCGCGAAAGGCAAGCCGAAGAAGAAGCAAGGCTGGGTGATTGGTGACATGGCAAAGTCGCGTCGTAGCATGTTTAAGTTACTGCGGACTAAAGAGAATCCAGCGATTACGCAGTTTTTCTCCTTGAGTGTTGGTGAGGGGTTGCGTTTATATTTGCTTAAACCCCACTCAGGTAAAACCCATCAATTAAGAGTTGCCTTGGCGAGCTTAGGTGTACCCATTTTAGGGGATGATTTATACGGCGGTGAGGCAGCTGATCGGTGTTATCTGCATGCCTATTGTCTGCATTTTCGCTATGGTGATGACGTGACAGGTTGGCATGATTACGCTTATCGGGATTTGCCGACTCAAGGTGAGCATTTTGGTGCAGAAGGTGTCACTGAGGCGCTAGTTTCATGGCGTGAGCCCGATACTTTGGCTTGGCCTGCGAAAGGAGATTAATCTTTGCAGCGTTATGTTGCGAAAGCCTAGCAAGCTTGGCAAATACGGTCTCTGCCCTCAGATTTTGCGCGGTACATAGCTTGGTCTGCTTGAATGAGTAGTTTGTCAGGTTGGCATCCTTGATAAATCGTGGCGTAACCTAAACTGGCATGGATTTTTATCGTAACACCTTGCCATATAAATGAATTATCCTTAAGTACTTGATGCAATTTCTCGGCGACGACTCTGGCCGCGGGTGCATCAGTCGCGGGTAAAATCACCAGAAACTCCTCTCCACCGTGACGACATAGGGCGTCATTTTCTCGCAATACCGATCCAAACAGTCTCGCCGCCGTCAGCAGGGCGAGATCGCCCGCATCGTGCCCGTATTGATCGTTGATATCTTTAAAATGATCAAGATCCAATAAAATCATACTGTAAGGTACTTTATCCCGCAGCCAGCGTTGATGGATATTGTTTAAAAACTTATACATAGCACGGCGATTCCACAGGCCTGTAAGTTGGTCCCGCTCCGCTAACATGCGGATTTTACTGACAAGCCGCGTCATGGCATTACCTATCATCACGATATTGATCAATAGGGCCAGAAAGACATAGAACCAAAGCACAGGTATGGCTTCTTGCGTGTGCATGGCGATAAACATCGGACTTTCTTCGGGAGAGAGTAAGGCGATAAAGATACGAATGATAAAAATACCCACCATGGCGACTAAGGGCATGACCATAGCGATGGCGACTCGATTTCCCGTATCGCGTTTGATGGCAAGATAGTTATCTCGAGTTAACATGGCGAAAATGAGCGCGGCGCAGGCTGAGAATACGATGGCCAAAATGCGTTCGGAGCTGAAATTAGGTGGAACCAAAAGCATCACACCAGCGGTGAGTGCTAAAAGAATAAGATCCGATTTTACGCTGGGCTTGAGTCTAAAAAGCGCCTTCGTTCCCCAACGCGCTAGAATGAAGCCAAATAAAATCGCCATATCCGAGCAGAACCAAAAAAAGTAACTGGAGGCTTCGGTGCGTTGGCTGTTGAGTATGATGCCAAGGAGGACGAACAAGTTCGCCAGAGAAAAGCGCATACTGGCTTGAGTGGCAATTTTTAACGGTTGTGCAATGAGTCCCCATGCGACGGCAGCCGTGCTAGTCAGCAGGCAAATAAACTTGATGAGTAATAAGGCTTGGGGATCAAATATCATTCTTTTACTTCATATTTTTCTTTAACTATAGATGCTTTTAGGGATTTTCGGTTGGAGTTTACTGGATATCTTAGTCTACTCTGGACAGATAATGGGTTGAATATCCCTTTTCATTTTAGGAAATGGTAAGGACCTTCATTTAGGCTGCTACTGGGATTATTTACGCCTTGCAAACTAAAAGGTTTGCAAATTCTGAGTCTTCCTGCGAAGTTAGATCTTGTTGATTTGCCTACAATCTCCGTTTTGAGGATGTTCTGTTATGGATACAAATAAACTACTTTTAGTCATTATTGCGATTTTATTGCCCCCAGTTGCTGTATTTTTGAAGGCGGGAGCGGGTAAAGATCTGCTAATAAACATAGTGTTATGTTTACTGTTCTGGTTCCCTGGTTTATTACACGCACTCTGGGTCGTGACCAAGGCATAATTTGCTTTCTTCCACACAATAAAAAAGCGCAATGTAATTGCGCTTTTTTATGTTTCAAAATGGGCCTTTCACTTAGAAAGGTAAGGTGTAGCCTATTGTTGCAGTACGCCCCATCCCTTTGAAATAACGATCATTTGTACCCATGGTTTGTGAGTAATAATTGAAATAATCCTTATTAAATAGATTTTGCAAACCTAGGCTCAGGGTGCCAGTGTAAAGCGGCATAGAGAAGGAAGCATCGACTGTCGTGTAGCCATCAAATTCCGCATACTTGTTGCCCGCCGCGTTTTTAAAATCGCGGTCCATGTAGTAATTGGCTTGAACGCGGGTCGACATTTCATTATCGAAGCTATGGGTCCAGAACAGGTTGATACGGTTTGGTGAAATATTTGCACCATCGAGATCGGTATCGACTTGGCTATCACCATTTGAATCGTATTCGCCCTGCTGGAAGGCGATATTCATGCCGAGATCATCATTGCTGGTAATGTAGGCGGTGACATTGGCTTCAATACCATCGATCACACTCTTTTCGCGCTTCACGTCGTAGAAACCATCACTATTTAAGGCCAAACGTGAGCCAAAATCAGTAGCGGAACGATAGTAAGCTAGCTTAGCGCTTAAGTATTTACCTTGGTAATCGGCGCCGACTTCAACGTTATCTGTGACGATTGGCGTGAGCGCCAGTGAGCCATCTATGCTGGGATTGTCGCCGGGGAAGCTTTTACCATCACGCAGAATTCGGCCGATATCCGGCATGCCAAAACCTTGGTTATAGCTGGTATAAACGCGAATGTCAGGAGTGATTTTATAAGAGATACCGACGTTAAATAAGGTTTCATCGAAGGTGGCTGAACCGCCCGCAATTTGCTTATTGCCTGCACCCCATAGGGTTTTGTAGTCATCGACACTTAACTCGGCATGTTCGTAACGAACACCAGTCGATAAGGTTAAATTTTCAATTAAGTCATAATCTAACTGCAAGTATGGCGCAACGTTGTCATAGGTACTTTCGGGAACCCATGAAAAGCCAGTTTTTACTAAATCTTGCTCAGTGGTGTCGCGGAAAAGGTCGACACCGTAGGCCGCATCAATTCCTGAGCCGGCAATATCCTTAGCGATCAAGGCGCTTTTTAAACCCCATTTAACCGAAGAGTTACGCGATTGCTCGTAGTACAAGCTTTCGCCTTTACTGCCTATACCGCATTGGATGACTTGATCGCTGCCTTCGAAGGATGGATCGTAGAAGCTATCGAAACAGCCGCCACCATAAACCGCTTTAAAATCTTGATTAAAGAGTTGCAGGCTAAGTTGCTGGCCACCAATGTTGGCGTGGGTGTAAGTCAAACTTGTGGTGGTCACTTGGTTGTTGGCGGCTTCCCATGGCTGAGTTTCTTTAACTGCACCTGTGGGTACACCATTGGGCTTGTCACCTGCAACGGGCATCCAATCGCCATTGTTGTCTGCATTGTAATGGTTAACCATTAATTCAAGGCGTGACTCATCGAAGTTATGGCCAAGCTTGATGAAGAAATCTTTGCTTTGACTGTCCATCGACTCGCCTTGAGTCGTGTCGACACCCACTACGTTATGATTGGCATCGTAATAGACGCCATTATTGCGGTAGCTAACCGAACCTATCATGTCGATAAATTCTGACTCGCCAGAAAACGCATAGCTAGCACCAAAGCTTAAGCCATTGGATTTCATTGAATCAGGCACTGTGACATCGAAACTAGCAACCTGTTCGCTGTCGCCTGTAGGCTTTTTAGTGATGTAGTTGATGATACCGCCCTGGGCACCGAGACCGTGCATTGCATTGGCGCCGTGAATGATTTCGATGCGCTCAATCATGGCAGGATCTATGGTTTGTCCCTCTCTACCACCACTGCGAAGTGGGTTCGATTGAGGCACTCCGTCGATCATAATCAATGGCGGACGACCACGCAGGGTTTCACCTGTGTTACTCATCTTCTGGCGGCTCGGTGAAAAGCTAGGCGCTAAGTTACCGATAATAGTCGATAAATCTTTAGTGGTGCGGAACTGTTCTTCTAATTGGGCGCGGTCGATGATAGTGACAGTATTGGGGATCGAGCTGGGGGATTTATCCATTCGACTTGCGGTGACAGTGATTTTTTCTATGTCTTTATTTTTGTTGTTTGGACTGTTGTCGGTGGCATCTTGGGCCGCAGCGGATTGGGTTAACGCTGCCAATACGGCTAAAGCAACAAACGAGGTTTTGAATGTCATATAACTTCCTGCTAAGGGCGAATGAGTTTGTTACACCGGCTCCCTTGGCATAGGTTAATATTCCATTAAATTGTATTACAAATGATAACGATTTTTATTATTCGCGATTTTAGGGGAGGAATTACAGCTTGTCTAGTCACGCCATACAGGAAATTGCATGATTTGACGACAGTATGAATAAATTGCGACACAGCACTCGGTATCGAGAGGTTTTACTGTAAAGGCCATGCATATAGTGCGAGTTCATGTCGGTAAAGCATTACCTTTTTTGGCATTTGTCTTTGATTTAGGAGACCTATGCTTTAGTCGCAGGTTTGATTATTTGATTGGGCTACGCGTTTGCCTTAGTGCTTTCGATTGTCTGGCGTGTTGATGGAAGGCTATAATCGCGCCCCTTTATATCGTATCTTGCATTGGTACTCTGATGAACCGTAAAAAGAAGATTAATCAAACCTTGAAGAGCAAGGCAAAAAAGGCCAATGCCAAACTGCAATCTAGCAATAAACCTAAATATATTGCAAAGGCAGAGAGAGAAGCATTAGCTGCGGCAGTTGAGCATGAGACCCCATCAAAAACCGCAGAACCTCAGCTTGATATTGGACTGCCAATAAGCTGATTAAAGTAAGTAGTTAAGCCTATAGTGCAGTTAAATACTCGATAGGGTTTTGATAAAAGGCCTTTTTATAACCTTGGGTTGAAGTATCCATCAGCCAAGGTTTAGGCAATAAGCTCAAAATGGAATAGTGCAGATGGGGCGGTTTACCTTGTGCATTGCCCGTATCGCCGACAGTGCCCAAAGTGTCACCTTGGTAGGTAATCAATCCTGTGGCTGATTCAATTTGGGCTAAATGGGCAAAGTAATGAATTTGCCATTTAGGACCTAAACCAACCACCACATTTCCTCCTTTGAAGAAGTCACCTCGATACAAGATCAGCATAGGCGTTGGCGCAATCACTGCGGTGTTTTTGGCGGCGAAAATATCTATCCCCTTGTGAACGCCCGATGGACCCCAAGGTTCATACCAAAAGGTTTGGCTGTTCCAATCTTTACTGCTGGCACCTTTTACTGGGATCGCGGGTGACTCAGGGATCAGATAACCACCAAGTAGCAGTAACGTCAGTGCTAATCCAACATATTTCAATTTCATTTTTTATCCTACATTAAGTGTTTGCGTACCTTAAGTTTTAATGAAACTCGCTAAATTCCCGCCAATTTTCAGGATATTGCAAGCGCTCAGTTTCTGAGAGTGATAGCCAATAGGGGCGCCAAAAATAGCTGCACCAAAAGTCGATATTACCTTGAAGACTGCCGAGGGTATCGGGATCGATATTAGGAAAGCTTTCCCATGGATTGGGCGGGGTGGATTTGAATCTGATTAATGCTTCTAGCAAGGGTTTGTCATTGGTCACTAAGGTTATGCACACACCCGCAAAATCGTCATATTGGTTCAGTAATACGCAGGTCGCTTGGGTTGGATGTTCGATAAAACCGTTAAAGTTGACCGTTTGCTCGGGCAATATGTTAAAGCCTGCCTGGCTAAGTAAAGTGTTTAAGGCCTCTTTCCCTTGGTAAGTCAGCAAGCAATGCAATTGATAAGCAAAAATATCTGCTCTGTCCATAGGTACAACGAGTGGATAGGTTTGTATGATTGGCAAGCTGATATTGGGCATCTGGGTTTGATGAAAAACAGTGCGTAACTCAGTTTGTGGCCTAGATTGCTTGAAGCTATCACTATTACGTGCAAGGCGTTGTTTAATCCAAGTTAATACTGACATTATTGTTATTTCTCAGTGAACCTTACTGGGGAATGGCGTATTTGCGGATTCTGCAATCGGGGATGCCGTGATTTCCGGGGCCTGCCATCTTAACCAACCTTTTACTCGAGGCGCATCAATATACCAGAGGCCGTTTTGTTGAATTAATGCCAACCGTTCGCGTGATGGGCCAAAGGGGCCGGGATTTTGCTGAGCAATTTCAATACTGCTATCGGTAACTGAGGCAATGATCGCAACGTGACCATAGGGGTTAAATATCCATGGAGAAAACACGAGTAGATCATCCTGCATAGGTTTGGTCTGACTCGCATTAGTGTATTGCCGCATAGCGCGTTTTTCATTCCACATGCCATCGCTTAACTTGTTATCAAAAAAGTCTCTAGCATGGCCTAAAGCGTCAGGCATTTTATGCTGGTAGCGTTGGTAAAAGTAGCGCTTAACAAATTCAACACATTGATATTGAATACCTAAGTTATAACCATCTATAGATAGGTTGCGTCCTGAATGGGTATTAACTCCTCCGTTATAATAGATATTAACCCCGTTTAGAGTGTCGATGACTTCTCCTACTTGATGGTGGGAATTAAAGTTAATCCGAGTTATCAGACTGTAGGCACAGTATACGAGCCCCATCAGTATCGCGAAAAAAGCTAATAGAATGGATAAGCGTCTAATCATCTTTAGTACGGCAAGCTAAAAAGAGTTGTTGAGTAAGATACTTATCTCACTTTCGGGCTGCGTATTTTATGTTCTGAAGAACATGGACGTCTAGGGTATGGGTTTTATATTGGCACAGGTTAATACTTTTGTGTGATCTAAGGTTATCTAAAACAAAGGCCGCATCAGCGGCCTTTGTTATTTGTGGCGCTTAGAGTAAAGCGGTTGCGAGTAGATAACCGACAGCCGATGCTGTCGCTACACCGATAAAGCCTGGAATGATAAAGCTGTGGTTAATGATGAACTTACCTATTTTAGTCGTACCTGAACGGTCAAAGCCGATACAGGCCAGATCACTTGGATAGGTTGGTAGCACGAAATAACCGTAGCTTGCAGGGAGGAAGGCGATTAAGAGTTTTGGATCTACCCCTAAGGCGAGTCCCATAGGTGCGATTGCAGTAAGTGCTGCCGCTTGGCTATTAACAAGCTTAGAGATGAGAAACAGCACTAAGGCATAGGTCCAAGGCTGGCTTTGTACTACATGGGACAAGTTTTCTTGAAGTACATCCATATGGCTGATGAAGAAAGTATCACTCATCCACGCCACACCAAATACTGAGAAAATTGCCACCATGCCCGCTTTAAAAACGGGACCGTTAGAGATGTTAGTCGGTTTGACTTTACAGGTCATCAGGATAAATGCACCTGCAATTAACATCATCATCTGGATGACTAAGTTCATCGAGAGCAAGGTCGACTTACCTTTAACGTCAAAGGCGGGACGCAATTCACTAAATGAACCTAACAGTACCACAGCAGCGATAGCGGTGAAGAAAATCCCCGTTGCCCAGTAAGCTTCCTTCGGATATTTTTGATTTAACAGGGTTTCGCTCTTGTCATAGATAAAGGCTCTTTGGACTGGATCTTTAATGCGTTCTTGAAATTCTTCATCTTTATCTAAATCTTTACCACGACGCAGACTCCAAAGTGCAGCGGCCATGACACCGCAAAGCGATGCTGGCACTGACACCATTAAAATTTCGAGCAGATTGTAAGCGCGGCCTACACCCTGTTGTGATGCCAGAATCGACACCATAGACACCACAGCTACCGACACGGGCGAGGCACAAATCGCCATTTGCGAGGCGACAGATGCCACCGCCATTGGGCGCTCTGGGCGAATATTTTTCTTCAGCGCGATATCGGAAATAATCGGGAACATGGTGTAAACCACATGGCCAGTACCGCAAAGGAAGGTCAGCGTCCACGTGGTCAGTGGTGCTAGAATCGTGATGTATTGTGGATGACGGCGCAGTAAGCGCTCGGCATACTGCATCATCACATCTAATCCACCCGCGGTTTGCAATACGGCTGCACAGCCAATGACTGCAAGTATGGTTAGCATAACTTGCACTGGCGGTTGTCCCGGCACTAAACCGAAAACAAAAATCAGTAAAAATAAGCCAATACCGCTGATGAGGCCTAATCCCATGCCGCCGTAGCGGGTACCTAGCAGTAGGCAGCTAAGCACTACTATAAATTCCATTAAAATCATCCGATTTACCTCTGCGGAACTTACCGCTTAGCTATTAGTTGAGTGATGAGTGTCTTCAGGAACATTCTGCGGAGTAAAAGTGTTTGAAAAATTGCGCTGGCGCATGGTGTAAATAAAAAATGGCATTAGTTTTTTCGGAAATTTGACCTAACGCTAGAAACATGTGGCGATAAGTTGCATTCTGGTTACGAGTTTTACGGATTGGGCTAACGCTTTGAGCTCACTCCGTTTAAAAGAACGATAACAATACTCAAGGATAAGCCCGTGAAACCTGCCACCTTTAATACCGAAGCCTTTGATGATTGGATCCGCAGCCGCTTTGTGGAACTCAATTCCGAGCTAGAACAGCTTTACTACCAACAAACAGATCGGGCCAATGTGCTCGATATCGGCGCAGAAGCTAAGTTGGCGCTGGAGAGCGAAGGGCGAGAGTTGATTAAGACCTTGCTCGATGAGGGGAATACTGATGAAGGTTTCGACAGTGCCTTCGATTTACTCGGCAATGTGGGCTTGTATATGGCGGCCTGTCGGCGCCATGAAATTACCGAGCCCTCGCGGGAAACGACATCGCCATTAGCTGAGGCTTCTGCGCTCGCCATGCATATTGGCGCTTCAATAGGCGTCACGCCGCGCTTTGCCACCGCACATTTAACTACTCATAATCGTGCCCACAATGGCATTTATAAGCGCTTTACCGATCTGAGCGCCGAAAAGCTGTTTGTGGATTACAACACTAAGGGCATTTTGGCCTATAAACGCGCCGCCGATGCGCTATTGAAGATCCAGCCTTTGGGCATTTCCCATCCCATCAGTCACGATTTACTGCGAGTCGCTAAACAGGCCTTGCAAGATGTGATTGAGTCGAATACTCAATTATTCAACCGATTAGATACTGACCGTTTCTTTTACTGTGTTCGTCCTTACTACAAACCTTATCGGGTGGGTTCAGTCATCTATCGCGGTGCCAATGCAGGTGATTTTGCGGGGATTAATGTCATCGATTTAACGCTAGGTCTTTGTTTTGCAAACGAAGCCTCCTATTCACAAATGCTGGTGGACAAGTTTTTATACATGATGCCGGAGGATCAACAGATATTGCGCGAGTGCATGCGTCGGCCGAATTTGATGGATGACTTCTTGCTGGCAAAAGACTGCTCAACCCAAGATTGGTATCAAGAAAACTTGCGACTCTTTATCGAAGTCTGCGAATTACATGGCGAGACTGCGATTCAGCACCATAATGAGTTAGTAACTAAATATATTGCTGAGCCTTCGACAAGTATGGAGCAGCAGCATTTAGCTAAGGTTACCGCGAGTGGTCCGCCACTGCATGTGCTACTCGGCTCATTGGAGCGACTCAGAGACAGACGCGCCGCCGCTCAGCGCAGCGATATTCGGACTCGTTATTGTGATATTAAAAAACTAAAAGAGAGTTTGAGATAACACTATGTTTGAAGATTTTAAAAAGGACTTTTACCTAGCAGGTCCAGGATATCTATTAAACCATTCCGTTGGCCGGCCATTAAAATCGACCGAGCAGGTCTTTAAAGAAGCCTTTTTTGCGCCTTGGCAGGAGTCGGGGCGTGAACCTTGGGGCCAGTGGTTGGGTGTGATTGATGATTTTACCTTTGCTTTATCTAAACTATTTAACGGCCACCAGAAGGATTTTTGCCCTCAGGTCAATCTTTCCAGTGCGCTGACTAAAATTGTCATGTCCCTCGACAGATTGAACCGCGAACACGCCGTTGTGTTAATGAGTGAGATTGATTTTCCCAGCATGGGTTTTGCCCTTAAAAAAGCGCTGCCTGCCAGTTGCGAAGTACGCTTTATTCCTAAAGGGCTCGATATCACCGACCCTAATGTGTGGGATGCGCATATCAGCCGCGATGTGGATCTGGTGTTTGTCAGCCATGCTTACTCGAATACGGGGCAGCAGGCGCCATTAGCCAATATTTTCACTATAGCCCGTGAGCGAGGTTGTTTGAGCTTAGTGGATGTAGCGCAATCGGCGGGGATTATTCCGCTGGATCTTGCGCGCCTACAACCCGATTTTTTAATCGGTTCGAGTGTGAAATGGCTCTGCGGCGGCCCTGGTGCTGCCTATCTTTGGGTTAATCCCGCCATATTGGATAGTTGTCAGCCTAAAGATGTGGGTTGGTTTAGCCACGAGAATCCGTTCGAATTTGATATCCATGATTTTCGTTACCAGCATTCCGCACTGCGCTTTTGGGGAGGGACACCATCAATCGCGCCTTATGCCATTGCCACCCATAGCATTCATTATCTTGCTGGTTTAGGTACTCCGTTGCTGCGTAAATACAATCAGCAATTGATTGATGCTGTGGCGCAAGAGCTCGACCATGAGTTTGTGTCGCCGCGGGATACTGAAAAGCGCAGCGGCACGCTTATTCTGCAGTTTGGTAAACAGCAGCATCAAATGATGACGGCATTGGCGAACGCGAATATTAGTGTCGACGCCCGCAGTATGGGGATCCGGATTTCTCCGCATATTTATAACAATATGGCTGATATCAAGTTGTTACTTGATGTGATTAAAGCAAATCGCTAACTTAAATGATTTAAAATGGCTTGCTAGGCTAAGTTGTACCACGTAATTACAACTAACAAGGCACAACACTCTGGGAGGCAAACCGCGACATGGTCGTTCCCGTATGCCGGCGTTAACTCACTGTCACACAGGCAACTTGAGGTTATTTATTGGGGGCGATCATGCTTAAATCTTGTAGTCATAGCGGCAGACCATAGGTCGCGGGGTGTGGAGCTTGGGATCGCTGGGCGTGATCGCTAAATCTGCAGGTAGCATAACAGTATCGATGATCAACGCACTGCTCATATCAACGAGTGTCAGCGGGATGGTAAAGAGCAGCAAGGGCGGGGCCGCCAACGCTGAGATAATCATACACTCCTCGCCATTATCAACAGCCGTTTGCACACTTGAGAAAGAATGACCCCAAGTTGAATCTTCTCCCATCCTCGACGTTATCGTTGCACATCCCGTGAGAGAACAGCACACGACCAACCAAGTCAACCAACGCATAACCACTCCATTGTTTATATGTGAAAAACTGCATTGCTTCGGTATGATCTACTCACTTGATCAACTGAGAGCGTTAGTGATGTGGAACCAGATCTGGTTTCATTTGACGCCAACCTGTTCTGTTTCAACAGCTTGGCATTCTAACTATATGATTATATCTGTCAATTATTCATCAACAGAAACGAGATACAGCCAACCTCAATAACCTAGTTGTTAACGGCGACTCTTGTTTTGGATTGGTATTAATCATGGAGGTTTGTATGCCGTGCCCTTGCAGAACTCAGATGAGTTTTGAACATACTCTTTAAAATCAGTCTCCACTTCCCTCACTGGTCATCTAGCTACTTTTATTACTTTCCTTAAAACTGCTTCAGTAAATATTCGCTTGAGGGTAGGCCGAGAGCATATTATGTTGCTGATTTAAAATGGATGGCTGGATTTACTGCTTAGCGATGACCACGCTACAAGTAGAGTCTACCGAGAGGTAACAGGATGAACAATAAAGCAGCGCCGCAGCAGTCTGCGTCGACAGAGCAAGACACACAACCGTTGAACGACAGCCGGTATGAAGATCTGCCGCGCAGTGAGTACCTGCAATTACCCCAAGAGGAGCAAGACCGGCTCAATAAGCTACGTCAGCAGCGGGTGCGTGAGGCGCCCACCCTCTATGAGTGGGATATTAGGGTAGCGACCGTGTATGGCATGGGGTGGCTCGTTGTCATTATTCCCTGCGGGATAATGGTGCTGATTGGCTTGGTGGCGTACTGGTATGAGTCTGACCAATGGTATGGTTTTTTTTTCATGGCACTGATTTTTGCGCCATTTATCCGCTACCTCTGGTTGGCCGACAAACAGTACCACTATCGACTCACCACCGAGGGGTTAGTTACCACCTATCATGATGCGATTCCGGATGCAGCCTATGCGGTAGTGCGTGGGTTGGCTTGGTTTGGGGTGGTGGTTTGTATTGTCGGGGTGGCCTTTTTAGGCCCGGCCGCCTTGGTCGGCGCGGGTGGTTTTGCCGTGATGGCATTTTTCTTTACTGGTTTTAAAAATATAGAGACTACTTACGAGAGTCCTATAAAAAATGGGCATCGTCATTTGATTAAGGTAACGCGGAATCGTCCATTTATTGCCTGCCAATCGGATGTACGAACAATGGGCTTACGCGCAAGTATTCGTCTTCATTGCCCATTGGATAAGATACACATTATCTTGTCATTGCTGATGACGCAGTTACCTGATTCTGAAATCCGTGTATTTAAAAATGAGCGCGTGTTAGATGGCGTACCATTTGCGTCATTTGAGTCAGGCGAACCTGCCCAACTGTCAGATTTCGCCCCTAAGAATCCCCAGCCCAGTTAACGTTTTTTCTCGCGCCTGTTATTGGCGCGAGATTCGGTGTCATCAATGGCAGCTTTGCCACTAAGATGCTAACAGACCTTTAGCAGCAAGGTCGTCAAGAGCGAGAAGACATTAAGTACGAGCTGTGTGGGTAGGTTAACGATGACCGTGCAGTCCGTGGGCACAGCAAAGGAATAGCTATATGAATAAGAGAGCAGCGCCGCAGCAGTTGGCGTCGACAGAGCAAGAGACAAAACTGTTGGACGACAGTCGGTATGAAGACCTGCCGCGCAGTGAGTACCTGCAATTACCCCAAGAGGAGCAAAGCCGGCTCAATAAGCTACGTCAGCAGCGGGTGCGTGAGGCGCCCACGCTTTATGAGTGGGATATTCGGGTGGCGACTGTGTATGGTATGGGGTGGATCATGGTTCTTATTCCGTGCGGGATTACGGCTCTAGTTGGGTTGGTGACATATTGGTATGGATTTGAACAATGGTATTATTTTCTCATCATAGTGATGATTTTTGGGCCATTTATGCGCTACCTCTGGTTGGCCGACAAACAGTACCATTATCGGCTCACCACCGAGGGGTTGGTTACCACCTATCATGACGTTATTCCGGATGCCGCCTACGCGGTAGTGCGGGGGCTGGCTTGGTTTGGGGTAGTTGTTTGCATCGTCGGCGTGGCGTTGTTAGGCCCGGCCGCCTTGGTCGGCGCGGGTGGTTTTGCCGTGATGGCATTTTTCTTTACTGGTTTTAAAAATGTAGAAACCACCTCAATAAGTGCTATCAAGCGTGGACATCCCCACATGATAAAAGTGACCCACAAGAGGCCATATATATCGTGTGATACAGACAGGTTTTATTTCGGATATTATTCAAATCTCGACTGTTATTGCCATCCCGAAGATATGCATAAAGTGTTGTCGCTACTGATGAAGCAATTACCGGGGTCGAAACTCTTTTTATTGAAAAATGAACGAATAGTTGGTCTCTCTAAAGTTGGCACCCGTGACGGCGAACCAGTCCAATTGTCAGATTTTGCCCCTGAGAATACTCAGCCCAGTTAGCGTTTTTTCTCGCGCCTGTTATTGGCGCTAATTACGACCATTATCTGGATACAGGCTAACAGACCTTTAGCGGCGAGGTCGTCAAGGGTGAGAAGACATTAAGTTCGAGCTGTTAACGATGACCATGCAGTACCGTGGGCACAGCAAAGGAATAGCTATATGAATAAGAGGGCAGCGCCGCAGTCGGCGTCGACAGAGCAAGAGACACAACTGTTGGACGACAGTCGGTATGAAGACCTGCCGCGCAGTGAGTACCTGCAATTACCCCAAGAGGAGCAAGACCGGCTCTATCAGTTGCGTCTGCAGCGGGTGCGAGAGGCGCCCACGCTTTATGAGTGGGATATTCGGGTGGCGACTGTCTATGGTCTATTTTGGTTAACCTTCCTGATCCCGTGTGGCTGTTTAGCACTTATAGGGAGCTATTTGTTATCTGGCGATACTAGCTTGGGTATGGGGTTAATCATCATGGCCCTAATAATGTTCCTATCTGCTCGTTACCTCTGGTTTGCAGACAAGCAGTACCATTATCGGCTCACCACCGAGGGGTTAGTTACCACCTATCATGATGCTATTCCGGATGCAGCCTACGCGGTAGTACGGGGGCTGGCTTGGTTTGGGGTGGTAGTTTGTATTGTCGGAGTGGCTTTTTTAGGCCCAGCAGCGCTGATTGGTGCAGGCGGAATGGCTCTGGGGGCATTTTTCTTTACTGGTTTTAAAAATGTAGAAACCACCTCAATAAGTGCTATCAAGCGTGGACATCCCCACATGATAAAAGTGACCCACAAGAGGCCATATATATCGTGTGATACAGACAGGTTTTATTTCGGATATTATTCAAATCTCGACTGTTATTGTCATCCCGAAGATATGCATAAAGTGTTGTCGCTACTGATGAAGCAATTACCGGGGTCGAAACTCTTTTTATTGAAAAATGAACGAATAGTTGGCCTCTCTAAAGTTGGCACCCGTGACGGCGAACCAGTCCAATTGTCAGATTTTGCCCCTGAGAATACCCTGCCCAGTTAACGTTTTTCTTGCGCCTATTATTGGCGCGAGATTCGGTGTCATCAGTGGCAGCTTTGCCACCAAGATGCTGACAGGCCTTTCGCGGCAAGGTCGTCAAGGGCGAGAAGACATTAAGTACAAGCTGTGTGGGTAGGTTAACGACGACCGTGCAGTCCGTGGGCACTGCAAAGGAATAGCTATATGAATAAGAGAGCAGCGCCGCAGCAGTCGGCGTCGACAGAGCAAGAGACGCAACCGTTGGACGACAGTCGGTATGAAGATCTGCCGCGCAGTGAGTTCCTGCAATTACCCCAAGAGGAGCAAGACCGGCTCAATAAGCTACGTCAGCAGCGGGTGCGTGAGGCGCCCACCCTCTATGAGTGGGATATTAAGGTAGCGACTGTGTATGCCATGGGGTGGCTCGTTGTCATTATTCCCTGCGGGATAATGGTGCTGATTGGCTTGGTGGCGTACTGGTATGAGTCTGACCAATGGTATGGTTTTTTTTTCATGGCGCTGATTTTTGCGCCATTTATCCGCTACCTCTGGTTGGCCGACAAACAGTACCATTATCGGCTCACCACTGAGGGTTTAGTTACTACCTATCATGACGCGATTCCGGATGCCGCCTATGCGGTAGTGCGGGGGCTGGCTTGGTTTGGAGTGGTGGTTTGTATTGTCGGGGTGGCCTTTTTAGGCCCAGCAGCGCTGATTGGTGCAGGCGGAATGGCTCTGGGGGCATTTTTCTTTACTGGTTTTAAAAATGTAGAAACCACCTCAATAAGTGCTATCAAGCGTGGACATCCCCACATGATAAAAGTGACCCACAAGAGGCCATATATATCGTGTGATACAGACAGGTTTTATTTCGGATATTATTCAAATCTCGACTGTTATTGCCATCCCGAAGATATGCATAAAGTGTTGTCGCTACTGATGAAGCAATTACCGGGGTCGAAACTCTTTTTATTGAAAAATGAACGAATAGTTGGCCTTTCTAAAGTTGGCATCCGTGACGGCGAACCAGTCCAATTGTCAGATTTTGCCCCTGAGAATACCCTGCCCAGTTAACGTTTTTTCTCGCGCCTATTATTTATTGGCGCGAGATTCGGTGTCCATCAGTGGCTGCTTTGCCACTAAGATGCTGGCAGGCCTTTCGCGGCTAGGTCGTCAAGAGCGAGAAAACATTAAGTACGAGCTGTGTGGGTAGGTTAACGATGACCGTGCAGTCCGTGGGCACAGCAAAGGAATAGCTATATGAATAAGAGATCAGCGCCGCAGTTGGCGTCGACAGAGCAAGAGACACAACCGTTGGACGACAGTCGGTATGAAGACCTGCCGCGCAGTGAGTACCTGCAATTACCCCAAGAGGAGCAAGACCGGCTCAATAAGCTACGTCAGCAGCGGGTACGCGAGGCACCGACCCTCTATGAGTGGGATATTAAGGTAGCGACTGTGTATGGCATTGGGTGGATCATGGTCCTTATTCCGTGCGGGATTACGGCTCTAGTTGGGTTGGTGACATACTGGTATGGATTTGAGCAATGGTATTATTTTCTCATCATAGTGATGATTTTTGGGCCATTTATGCGCTACCTCTGGTTGGCCGACAAACAGTACCATTATCGGCTCACCACCGAGGGTTTAGTTACTACCTATCATGACGCGATTCCGGATGCAGCCTACGCGGTAGTGCGGGGGCTGGCTTGGTTTGGGGTAGTTGTTTGCATCGTCGGCGTGGCGTTGTTAGGCCCGGCCGCCTTGGTCGGCGCGGGTAGTTTTGCCGTGATGGCATTTTTCTTTACTGGTTTTAAAAATATAGAGACTACTTACGAGAGTCCTATAAAAAATGGGCATCGTCATTTGATTAAGGTAACGCGGAATCGTCCATTTATTGCCTGCCAATCGGATGTACGAACAATGGGCTTACGCGCAAGTATTCGTCTTCATTGCCCATTGGATAAGATACACATTATCTTGTCATTGCTGATGACGCAGTTACCTGATTCTGAAATCCGTGTATTTAAAAATGAGCGCGTGTTAGATGGCGTACCATTTGCGTCATTTGAGTCAGGCGAACCTGCCCAACTGTCAGATTTCGCCCCTAAGAATCCCCAGCCCAGTTAACGTTTTTTCTCGCGCCTGTTATTGGCGCGAGATTCGGTGTCATCAATGGCAACTTTGCCACTAAGATGCTAACAGACCTTTAGCAGCAAGGTCGTCAAGAGCGAGAAGACATTAAGTACGAGCTGTGTGGGTAGGTTAACGATGACCGTGCAGTCCGTGGGCACAGCAAAGGAATAGCTATATGAATAAGAGAGCAGCGCCGCAGCAGTTGGCGTCGACAGAGCAAGAGACAAAACTGTTGGACGACAGTCGGTATGAAGACCTGCCGCGCAGTGAGTACCTGCAATTACCCCAAGAGGAGCAAAGCCGGCTCAATAAGCTACGTCAGCAGCGGGTGCGTGAGGCGCCCACGCTTTATGAGTGGGATATTCGGGTGGCGACTGTCTATGGTCTATTTTGGTTAACCTTCCTGATCCCGTGTGGTTGCTTAGCACTTATAGGGTGCTATTTGCTATCTGGCGATACTAGCTTGGGTATAGGGTTAATCATCATGGCTTTAATTATGTGCTTATCTGCTCGTTACCTCTGGTTTGCAGACAAACAGTACCATTATCGGCTCACCACCGAGGGGTTAGTTACCACCTATCATGATGCTATTCCGGATGCAGCCTATGCGGTAGTGCGGGGGCTGGCTTGGTTTGGGGTGGTGGTTTGTATTGTCGGGGTGGCCTTTTTAGGCCCAGCAGCGCTGGTTGGTGTAGGTGGAATGGCTCTGGGGGCATTTTTCTTTACTGGTTTTAAAAATGTAGAGACAACTTACGAGAGTCCTATAAAAAATGGGCATCGCCATTTGATTAAGATAACGCGGAATCGTCCATTTATTGCCTGCCAATCGGATGTACGAACAATGGGCTTACGTGCAAGTATTCGTCTTCATTGCCCATTGGATAAGATGCACATTATCTTGTCATTACTGATGACGCAGTTACCTGATTCTGAAATCCGTGTATTTAAAAATGAGCGCGTGTTAGATGGCGTACCATTTGCGTCATTTGAGTCAGGCGAACCTGCCCAACTGGTAGATTTTGCCCCTGACAAAATAACCAGCCTAGTTGAATAAAGCGTGGACACTTAACAATAATGGCGCGGTAGTTAACTTCCGACTATATAGGTGGTTTTTCTGCTGCATCCATGTTTAGTTTAGATCGGTTTTTAACCATCTATCTCTATTGTTGCTGTTGTCGCGGTGTCTGGCGTGCCTTCTCTGAATGATAAAAGAGTGGTTGGCGATGATGCCTATTTAGAGAACAACGCGATGATTGAATCAGAATCAAAGTTGTATATACCTTCAAAATACAAAAAGCCCCGATAGCGTTGCTATTGAGGCTTTTATATTTTCTGTATCAATTACATAAAGCGAGCCGGTTGTATAGCGCTAGCCATTACAGGCTGTAGTACATTTCAAACTCAAGTGGGTGAGTTGTACGTGCTACGCGCTCAGCTTCTGCTGTTTTCAGTACGATATAAGATTGGATGAAATCTTCACTGAACACGCCGCCTTTTGTCAGGAACTCATGGTCAGCTTGCAGATTTTCAAGGGCATTTTCTAATGACGTTGCCACTTGTGGGATTTCAGCCGCTTCTTCTGGAGGCAGATCGTACAGATCTTTGTCCATCGCTTCACCTGGGTGGATCTTGTTTTGGATACCGTCAAGACCCGCCATCAGCAGCGCTGCGAAACCTAAGTATGGGTTTGCATGTGGATCTGGGAAACGTGCTTCGATACGACGGCCTTTAGGGCTTGGTACCACTGGAATACGGATTGATGCAGAGCGGTTACGGGCAGAGTAGGCCAACATAACAGGTGCTTCAAAGTGTGGCACTAAACGCTTGTAAGAGTTAGTGCTTGGGTTAGTGAAAGCGTTCAGCGCGCGAGCGTGCTTGATGATACCACCTATGTAGTACAGAGCCGTTTCACTTAAACCTGCGTATTTGTCGCCAGCGAACAAGTTAACACCGTCTTTCGCCAGAGATTGGTGAACGTGCATGCCGCTACCGTTGTCACCAACGATGGGTTTAGGCATGAAAGTCGCAGTCTTACCGTAAGCGTGTGCCATGTTGTGCACTACGTACTTCAGAATTTGGATTTCATCCGCTTTCTTCGTCAAGGTGTTGAAGCGAGTTGCGATTTCGTTTTGACCTGCAGTCGCCACTTCGTGGTGATGCGCTTCAACCACTTGGCCCATTTCTTCTAACACTAAACACATAGCGCTACGTAGGTCTTGTGATGAGTCAACCGGTGCAACTGGGAAGTAACCGCCTTTAACAAATGGACGGTGACCTGTGTTGCCGCCTTCGTAGCTAGTGCCTGAGTTCCAAGCCGCTTCTTTAGCGTCGATCTTAACGAAACAACCTGACATGTCAGTACCGAAACGGACATCGTCAAATAGGAAGAATTCTGGTTCTGGTCCAATCAATACAGTATCAGCGATACCAGTAGAGATCAGGTAAGCTTCTGCTTTTTTAGCAATTGAGCGTGGGTCACGGTCGTAACCTGTCATAGTACCGGGTTCAAGAATGTCACAACGGATCAGCGCTGTGGTTTCTTCGGTGAAAGGATCCAGTACGAATGTCGTTGGATCTGGCATCAGTACCATGTCTGATTCGTTAATGCCCTTCCAACCTGCGATAGAAGAACCGTCAAACATTTTGCCGTCTTCGAAGAAATCAGCATCTACCTGATGAGAAGGAATAGATACGTGCTGCTCTTTACCTTTAGTGTCGGTAAAACGTAAATCAACGAACTTAACTTCTAATTCTTCAAGTTGCTTTAAAACTGATTCAACTGACATTCTCAAGCCTCCGGTAGGGTAAAGGGATGCCCCTTCTATAATCTTTTAACTCAAGTGATTTATCTTGAGCCAAACTTACGAGCTATAAAGCGATATCCATGCCAATAATTTAACTTACTGATTAACATGATTTAAAATCTTTGTTGCACTTAATTGGATTCGCGTGTGCACCATAATGGTGCTTTTGTCTGTGGCATTTTGGTGCATTACTCCATTTTGGTGCGCACTGAATTGATTCATGCAAACCTTAAGCTGGGATGCACAGCGATAACATGCACCGCTTATATGGCATTGAGATGGCAATAACGCTTTGGCTTTCACAGTCTCAGTAAGTACCGCCTCTGTGAAGCTCACACATACTTTCAGCGCCGATCGGGACTATTTACCACCGCATAATTGTCATAAAACCACGCTAGTCTGTCCAACTATGCCACGCATTATCAATCCAATAGTGGTTTATTATCATATTATTAGGAAAGAGTTCGTTCTCATGTGCGAAATGTCTTTGCTGTTCACAGACCAAGTGAAATCAGTGATGCGTAAAAAGGTATCCCGTGACAATGAAGTGAGTCTTAATGTCATCGGGTGTAAACGCCAACATGAACGTTAGATTAAGTGTGCCGCAGAATTTATTGCAGTGCGTTCACGTGGTAATTTCTCTGTATCTAAGTCGATTTTGCTGATGCTTAAATCGACATTAGCAGTGCTAACATTGAATACGAAAAATAGCAAATTCAGCTGCTTAACTCGGATTTTTCCTACGAATATGGCAATTAAACAGAGCGTTAACTCTGGCTATAGAGGATTTCATTCAGTGGATGATTGGCGGAAATTACCCAAGGATTGGCGAATTGTTTTATAAGTGTTCAAAAATAATCCTGTGCGCCAAGGCCGCTCTGGAGTAGAATGGCACGCTTTTTATTGTGGTAGATCGAGCTCGATCACCATAACGAATTACTGAAATATCCCTATTTTTGTTTGATGGTAAGAGGTTTATCCGTGCTAGAGAATTTACGTAACATCGCCATTATTGCACACGTTGACCATGGCAAAACGACCCTGGTAGACAAGTTGCTGTCACAGTCAGGCACCCTTGCAACCCGAGGAGAAGCCACTGAGCGGGTGATGGACTCCAACGATCTTGAAAAGGAACGTGGGATCACGATTCTGGCAAAGAATACTGCCATCAAGTGGAACGACTACCGTATTAACATCGTTGATACCCCAGGCCACGCCGATTTCGGTGGTGAGGTTGAGCGTGTTCTGTCTATGGTTGACTCAGTATTATTGCTAGTTGATGCCGTTGACGGTCCAATGCCACAAACTCGCTTCGTAACGAAGAAAGCGTTTGCTCAAGGCCTAAAGCCAATCGTTGTTATCAACAAAATTGACCGTCCAGGTGCACGCCCAGATTGGGTTATTGACCAAGTATTCGACCTGTTCGATAACTTAGGTGCAACTGACGAGCAGCTAGATTTCCCAATCGTTTACGCTTCTGCGTTAAACGGTTTTGCAACTTTAGATCCGGATGTAGCGAGCGATGATATGACGCCGCTGTTCCAAACTATCGTTGAAAAAGTATCTTTCCCAGATGCTGACGCCGAAGGCGCGTTCCAGATGCAAATTTCGCAAATCGACTACAACTCATACGTGGGTGTTATAGGTATCGGCCGCATCAAGCGTGGTAGCGTTAAAACGAACCAACAAGTGACTATTATTGGCGCTGATGGCAAAACTCGTAACGGTAAAATGGGCCAAGTATTAGGTTACATGGGTCTAGACCGTACTGAAGTTGAAATTGCTAACGCTGGCGACATCGTTGCTATCACTGGTTTAGGCGAGCTGAAAATTTCTGACACTATCTGTGCCGTTGGTGCAGTAGAAGCTATGCCACCTTTGACTGTTGATGAACCTACTCTGACCATGACTTTCCAGGTTAATACTTCACCTTTTGCAGGTAAAGAAGGTAAGTATGTGACTTCACGTAACATTCTGGAGCGTCTGCAAACAGAATTAGTCCACAACGTGGCACTGCGTGTTGAAGAAACAGAAAGTCCAGATCGCTTCCGTGTATCTGGCCGTGGTGAATTGCATTTATCAATCTTGATTGAAAACATGCGTCGTGAAGGTTACGAGTTAGCCGTATCACGTCCAGAAGTTATTCTGAAAACTATCGACGGTGAACTGTGTGAACCATTTGAAACGTTGACTGTTGACGTTGAAGAAGAAGATCAAGGCACAGTAATCGAGAAATTAGGTACCCGTAAAGCTGAAATGAAAGACATGCAGCTTGATGGTAAAGGTCGTGTACGTATCGACTTCATCATCCCAAGCCGTGGTTTAATCGGTTTCCAAACTGAGTTTATGACAGCGACTTCTGGTACTGGTCTAATTTATCACTCATTCGACCATTATGGTCCGCACAAAGGTGGCGATATCGGTCAACGCGCTAACGGCGTATTGATATCTAACGCAACGGGTAAGGCTCTGACCTTCGCACTGTTCGGTCTGCAAGATCGCGGTCGTCTCTTTATCGGCCACGCCGCTGAAGTATACGAAGGCCAAGTGGTTGGTATTCACGCTCGCTCAAACGATCTGACAGTTAACTGTTTGAAAGGTAAGCAGCTGACCAACATGCGTGCTTCTGGTACTGACGAAGCCCAAGTGTTGACTACGCCAATCACAATGACACTTGAGCAAGCGCTTGAGTTCATCGATGATGATGAATTAGTTGAAGTAACGCCTAAGAACATTCGTGTTCGTAAGAGACACTTGACTGAAAACGATCGTAAGCGCTTTAACCGCGGTTAATGCCGCCTGTTAACTCAGGTGACACGCCCTTAAGGTGAGTCAATCGGTTTAAAAAGCCCTGCATAGGAAACTGTGCGGGGCTTTTTGTTGGGATAAATTGAGTAATGGGTATTAGTAGTCCTCATCCATCACCCGTATGCAATTGCGGCCAGCGGATTTTGCGCGGTAGAGCGCGGCGTCCGCTTGGCGAACGAGTTCTAAAGCATTTTGTTTGTTAGAGGGTTGCAGATAGGCGACGCCTGCGCTCACTGTCACAATCCCAAGGTCGGTATTTGCATGCGGAATGGCAATGACTTGGATCAACTGATGTATATGCTGCGCTGTCTCAAGTACGGTTTGATTATCGACATTAGGTAATAGAATGACAAATTCTTCGCCGCCGTAGCGAGCGACTAATTCGCCCGCTCTGCGACCGGACTGGGACAGTGTACTCGCTAATTGTTTAAGGCAATCGTCTCCGGCGAGGTGGCCATAGTGATCGTTAAATTGTTTAAAGTGGTCAATATCGAGCATGATGAGGGCCAGTGAGGAATTGCTCCTTTGTCCCCGACTCCACTCCGTTTGTAACATCATGTCAAATAGGCGGCGATTGCCGATATTGGTTAAACCGTCGGTATTGCTGAGTATTTCAAGTTGCCTATTGGCTTCTGCCAGCTCACAGGTTCGAGCTGTGATCATGGATTCAAGTTCGACGTTACGTTCCTCTAATCGCGCGATCGGGTAAATTTCCCCTTTGTGGGCTAAGCCATAGGGGATGGATATGCCACTGTGGACAATCATCCAGTCGTTGTTTTCTCGGTGAAATATCAACACTAGCCGTGCTGTCTCGCGGGAAAGCATAGGATTAGGGATAGGTAAGTGGATATGGAAAAAGGCAGTTACAACCACGAGGTTGTCGGCAAGATCTTGTAAAGAAAGATCTAACATTTCGATGTGGATTCGCTCAGGCACTTGTGCAAAGTCTTGACGAGTGATTCGCACCCATTCTTCCCTGCTGGTGACAAGCTGGTCACTGCTCCCTGCATAGCCGCTAAAGTTATCACTAAAGCGACGAGTTAGCCTGTCATCACGGGAGGCATACATCTCAATATATTCGTCAAATAACGAATGGATCAATTGCTGTCGGTCGGGTCGCATAGGTTAGCTCCGTTGGGGAACATAAAACCATTTTTCTAATATCCGTATAGGAATATTATCTGCGATAAAGTCTAGCTGTTGCCTGATTGTAATCAATTTTATGACGTATATATTAAAAATACTGCAGAGAGTGATGTAAGCCATTATCTGCAGTATGTTTTGTGAGACAAAATTATTTTGCATTCACCTAATGTATTATTTCGCCCAAGTATTATTTAACACAGCCTGTTGGGATAGTTGGAATTCAAGTTTTAGTTGTTCTGCATACTTAGGAGCATCATTTTGAGTAAAATCTGCACTATCACTCTCTGATATGATTTTATCTCCCGCAATTAAAAACGAACCCGAGTTAGTAAATGCGCCTAGTAAGTCCCCTTTTACTACTATGCTGTAGGGTTTTCGGTCTCTATAAAGTGATCGTCCAACAGATGCGAATTCGTTATTAAAACCGAGTAAATCAAAAGCTGTAGGTAAAATATCTAGTTGGCTTGCAAGTATTTTATGCCGTTTAGGGGTTATGTTTTGCCCTGGACGGTAAATCCATAACGGAATATGGAATGCACTTTCTAAGCCCGGCGTTTTCGTATTGAACAAGGTATGATCTGCTAAAATCATGAAAGTCGTATTTTCGTACCAGTCCTGCTTTGAAGCTTCAGTAAAAAATGCTTTAAGAGCTTCATCTGTATATCTAACAGTGTTCAAAAAATCTGTAAATGTATCTTGGCCATACGGATAAACCTGTAAGTGCTTCGGTGTTTCTACGTATGGCATGTGGGTGGTGCCTGTAAATGAAAAACTGATAAAAGGTTTGTCACTTTTATTGGCCAGTTCGAGTGTTTTCATTAGCATTTCATAGTCCCAACCAAATTGAGCACCATCGGGATCGGGATAATCTGTGCGGGTAATGGGGATATCACTGCGACCTAAATATTGCTGAAAACCCGCATAGTTAGCGATGGAATCTAGGCGAATGGAATCGCGTTTTGAGCTTTGCAGCATTTGGGTTTGGTAGCCGTGTGATTGGGCGATATTACCGATTTTTGTGAGGCGTGATAATTCGAGACCACCACCAATATAGCCCACACTTTCTAGGGGCGGTAGGCCGAATAAGCTGGCTTGAACCCCTAAATTACTGCGCTGACCGACGGCGTAAAAATTGTCATATACTTCGGCTTTTTTAGATAATTCATCTAAAAATGGTGTGACTCTATAATCTGATCCGGATAAGCCATCGACATAGGCGTAGCTCAATGCTTCAACTAAAATAATGACTAAGTTACGGCCATTGGGGCTATTTTCTGGGAATTGACTGAGAAATGGATATTGATACGCTTCATCTTCAGTTTTGTTCAGACGGGCTGCAAGCTGTTCTGCGTTGAAATATTTGTAATCTGTGCGTTGGTAGCTCTGTGCTGTTCCTTTGGCTCCCGTGTAAATGCCATTTAATATCAAATTAGCTTGCTGCTCATTCTGGCTATCATAGGCATCGATAATCCCTAATGGCTTACCGTGTAAGTCCAATCCGCGCATGCACAGGATCAATAAGGGTAATGCGAGTAAAAATGTACCACATTGAGCTAGAAAGGATTTATGCGGTTTGGTGACATAGAAAAGGGTACGCCATTTTTTTAGCCAAAAAAGGATGGCTGAAATAACTAACACTAAGCTAAATATGGTCAGAGCAAGATGATCTTTGACTAGAAACGGAATAATAAATGATGTCTCTGTCATGAGTAGAGGCAGATCATTAAATGTGTGTCTGTTTACTACCCCAAAATAGATGAAATCACCCATCAGTGCGATGGTTGATAGCATCAGCATAACTAGACCCAGTTGCAGTCCAGTTCCTTTTATCATTGAGGCAATTCGGCCCTTTGCTGGGGTTAATATAAGTAAGGTCGGCAATAGCAGCACATAGCTTGCTGTCATTAGATCAAATCTAACTGAAGTGAACAGTATCGTCATGACATCGATACTTCCCGCAAAATAATCGTGATACGCAATGTAATTGGCTAAGCGGAAACAGGCGAGAATGAATAACATTGAGACATAAAGAAACAACACACTGCGAAATTGACTTAACTTCATACGATTAATTTGATCATCAGACATTGAGAAATGGCGCATAATAGCACAGCAGTCGTCACGAGTTCAAAATCAGGCAAAGCTTGTTGGTATTGCTTAGCAGGGGTTGCTGATGAGAGGTTACTGGATTGCGTTAGCTGAGTGTGTCACTAGGCGGCACGTGAGGTCTTTTCTGGATAGTATTACTTGGCAGTGGCTTTATTGCTGACGCCTATCATCGCTGTGGTGCGACCGAGGACGTCGGGATACTCGATAGGACTTAGAGCCCTATCGAGTGAGCAGTCAAGCTTATGACTTAGCTTTATCTGCCAATTTTACCGCATTGACACTTTCACCTTTGAAACTGATAGTCACATTTTTCTGAGCGACTTCATTATCTTTTAGCAAAGTCTTAGTGGTTTCTGCCAGCATTGGAGAAGCTGCATTTAACGCACTAAGATCATAGGCCCAAACTTCTAGATCCGCTTCATTATAAGTACTAGCAGGCGCACCTAATTTTTCAGTGATTGTTTGCTTGGTTGAGCCTTCTTTAATGCCGAATGTATTTTTAATCGCTTCATTCGTTGCGCTGTCTAACGCATTGGTTGCCGTATCATTCACTGTGTCAGTGACAGATTGAGTTGCTGATTTAACGATTGAATCGAATGGGCCAGCATAAGCAAATAATGGCAGAGCAGTAAGAGCGATCAATAATGATTTTTTCACACAATAATTCCTTTGGTTAATACATTCCTTTATTAAATGCGCGCGAATTAGACCAGTAATTAGATTTCGTGTCAATTAAGCATCTGTTCTATATGATTTTATTTTAATCCTTTCAGATTATTCCTACTAAGTGGGTCAACCTTTAGTTGTACCTAAAGGTTTCCATTTTGAGGTTTTCTAGTCTTATCTGCTGCTGTTTTTCAATTTCGTTAGTGTTTTATTCCATCGCAATTGGATCCCATCATATGTGTCATTTTAGGTGTTCTAGTGCCCAATTCTATTAATCACTTGGATCAATTCCATGCGGATGTTGTCTGGTGTTTGGCTATGCCAGAAACCTGCTAAGTAAGCGCCCAGCGGTAGGATAAATAATGCGATAAGCACTAATGCGAGCAATCCCTTATGACCGAGTCTATGGCCTGATTTCAGCCCAAGGCCGAGGGCGGCGGATTTAGGGCAAGCCGCGACACAGCGCATGCAGGCTTGGCACTCGTCACTGCGAACCGTGGTTTTAGTGTGCACTATGATGTTTGCTGGGCAAGCGCGGGTACACTTGTCGCATTTCATCCCTTTTGCTTCGATAAGGCAGTGCTGGGTATTGCGGCGGATTTTTAATGGGCTCGCAAAGCTTAAGATCCCAAGCATTGCACCATAGGGACACAAGTAACGGCAGAATCCCTGACGACGCCATGCAGCTAAAGCGAGGATCAGCGCAAATACCAGTAGCGTGATTAGGCTGGGTGTTAGGAAGAACAATGCCATCTTCAAGTCGGCAATCTTATGATAATTACCTTCAAGATAATGGGGGATGGATTGTGCTGGCATACCAATGACTATGTAGCAAAGTGCTAGGAGTAATAGATATTTCAACATTCGCAGTGGCCAATCTAGCCAAGCGGGTGGTGTAAGCTCTGATTTAATAAAGCGTTTTCTAAAGGAATACAGATATTCCCCTGCCAGACCTAATGGGCAAGCCCAACCGCAAAATGCCCGCTTGCAGAGTAAACCTGTGAGTAATACCGCCGCTAGCATGACTGCTGCCGCAGGATGGGTTTGATCCCACAAATTGAGGCTGATAATGGCTTTAAGCTCAATGCCACCCGCAATCGGTAAAAAGGCATCGACTACGTCTGGGCGCATTAGCCAAGGTGTGATTCCTTGCTTAAGCAGTACGGTATTGATTGTGTATTGTATGGCAACCAGCAAGAGCGATAGCGCTAAAACATGTTGAGTCCCTTCACGAAGGGTATTGATTTTAATTTCACCCTTGAGTGCATCAGGCGCAAATTTATGCCCAAGTAGCATCAGTGGCAGTGCAATAAGAAGCCCGAGAGCCAGTGGCCAATAAAGACTCATTGCCACCGCACCGATACTGAGCAACAGTGTGGCGACCGCGCCCCATTTCTGGCCGCTCCAATAGCTGAGGGAGGCGAGATACATGAGTGCCAACATCAGCGTGAGTGATTCGATAAAAGTCATAGTGATGAATACAGCTAATAAGTTACAAGTACAGGCTCTGAGTGGTGAACTGAGGATAAGTTTTTGAGTAATAAGTGAAATTGTGCGTCAGATCTAAGATTCGCGCTATCAATCAATTAAAGCGCGCCATAGCTCACAAAGCTAAGTGTTTTAGTCTTGCACAAATAAAGTATGGCTTGCAGGGACATAGGGCGAGGTCACACAAAGAATAAAAAGCCCCAGCAATTTATTTTGCTAGGGCTTAGGAGTTCAGTGGGGCATTTGGATTAATTTTTTGATTTTTCGAGTGCTTCGATAAATTTGCTCGATTCGTTAATCGAGGTGTTCATCTCTTTAATCAGGCCAGAAATATCGGTTTGCAGACTCGCAAATTCGCTTTTAATCGCACCAATGGCTTGGGCGTTCAAGTTATGCTTGAGATACAGCATATTGTCTTTCATGGCGGTGAGTATCGGCGGCATTTTCGACTCGGCACGGCGCATACTTTTGATCAATTGTTCATAGGCGCGGCGCGTTTCTTTGAGTTTAGCTTCACTGTTGCGGCGTAGATTAGCTTTACTGATCTCGCTAATTTCATTTTGCCATTCATCGAACAGGGCTTCGGCTACATCTTCGACTTTATTGATGCGGTTGCTGACGTTATCGGCGGCACTTTGAGCCGATTCGTATTCATCTTTCGCTCTGCTATAGGCTTTTTCTAAGTTGCCATCACTGTAATTGAGCAGTGCTTGCATTTCTTCTAGGGCAGAGCTGAACTCTTTTTGAGCATCCTGTTGGGATTTTTTCGCATCTTTAACTCTGTCGACCATAATATCGCGTTTATGGTAACCGACCTTTTCCATTGCGCCGTAGTAGGCACTCTGGCAACCACTAAGCAGGAGACTTGTGGCAATCAGCCCTGAAGCTATCAGTCTTTTCATTGGGTGTTCCGTCGCTGAATGAAATTAATTAATCGGCTTTAAATCGAGCCGCATCGATAATGCTCCACAGATGAAAGATAGCACCTATTACCGCGGGCACAATCAGCCACCAGAGGGCATAACCCACCACTGTGATAATGAAAAATAACAGTGCGGCCATTATTCTGCCTTGCAATAATTGGCCTAGCCCAGGAAAAAATAGGCTAGCAATAGCGGAAATAACGTTACCTGCAGATCCTTGTTGAGACATCAATTCACTCCTTAGACTTGTAAATTAAGTGTTTATTGTACGAAGATAACGAGTCTATACCAACAGAATCAAGAGAAACCCGTGACTAAGAAGATAGAACTGGCACAAATTCGCGCCTTATTCCTCGGGATCTGGCACTTCCTGCTGCATTTGAGACGGCGTTTAGTTGAAGATCAAATCAATATCCGCGCCGGACATTTAGCCTATGTCACACTGTTGTCACTCGTGCCTATGGTGGCGGTGACTATGTCTATGCTGTCAGCTTTTCCGGTATTTAAGGGGATACGTGGACAGATAGAAGGTTTCGTTTATCAGAATTTTTTACCCGCCGCTGGCGATACTGTGCAAGTGTATATCAATGAGTTTGTGGCCAATGCCTCTAAGGGGACTGCGGTCGGGATTGCGGCCTTAGTCGTGGTTGCCATTTTGCTAATTTCCGCCATTGATAAATCGCTCAATAACATTTGGCGTACTAAAGAGAAGCGTTCAGTGGTGGTGGCTTTTTCTATGTATTGGATGGTCATCACTTTGGGCCCGGTATTGGTGGGGGCCAGTTTGGTCGCCACTTCCTACGTGGTGTCACTGAAGGTCTTTGACGGTCAGTTGTCGGGTGTGGTGCCCGTGTTTCTTGAGCGTTTACCTATGCTTTTCTCTGTGGCGGCATTTTTATTGTTGTATATGGTGGTGCCTAATCAAAAAGTGAAGTTTCTACATGCACTATTAGGGGCGATTGTTGCCGCAATATTGTTTGAGTTAGGTAAAAAAGCCTTTGCTTTGTATGTCACTCAGTTTCCGAGTTATGAAGCGATTTATGGTGCTTTAGCCGTGATCCCCATTATCTTTGTCTGGGTGTATTTATCGTGGATGATAGTATTACTCGGCGCGGAAATTACCGCCGCTATGCCTGAGTATTTAGATTATGAGTCGAGCTCAGATGATGACGAAACCGCTCTGAATGCTAAGCCCCTAGAAAATGCCTCCCAAGATAATTCCGCTGCGGTGTTAACTTCGGCTGAGGTGACGGCACTCAAGGCGGTGGCTAAATCTGAATGACCCCATTAGAGGATTATTAATGGCGATGACACTCAATGCCTGAATCCTTCCCATCTTTTATCCGTCGCGACTGGTTTAACGTTGGCAATGGTCAGCAATTGCATCTGGCGCAATACGGTAATCCACAAGGTATCCCACTGCTGTATTTGCACGGCGGTCCGGGAGCGGGTTGTGATATCGGTGATTTAGCTTTATTTAATGGCGATCAATATTGGATTTTGCTTTTAGATCAACGCGGTTCTGGACAATCTTTACCCTTTGGCGATTTAGCCAACAACCATCTCACTGGTTTGATTAGCGATATTGAGGCGATTCGCCTCGCATTGGGTATTGAGCGTTGGTGTTTAGCAGGTGGCTCTTTTGGGGCCACATTAGGCTTAATTTACAGCGGATTATTCCCAGAGCGGGTGATTGCACAGGTACTGTGGGCGTTATTTATTCCATCCAAAGAAGGTCTCGACTGGCTCTATGGCGCTGACGGCGCTGCAAAATTGCAACCTGCTGCTTATCGACTCTTCAATGACATTTTTCCGGTTCAGTTATCGCTGACTGAATTACTGGATTCATATCATCTAGGTTTGGCATCGGCCGATGAAAATGTGCGATACCATTTTGCGCGGCGTTGGGTACAGTGGGAGTTGCAGCTTGCGGGGGCGAGGTTAGTGCTACCAAGGCTGTTACCCGAATCCGTATTAGCATTAGCCAATATCGAGTTACACTTTGCTCGACATAATTACTTCAATGCCATGAATGTGTTACAGCGCGTGACGCCTAGAGTGAAGGCGCGTAGTGTGTTATTGCAAGGAATGCAGGATGCGATTTGCCCAGCGGCGCTATTGCGCGATTTTGTGGCTGGGTTGGAGCATGCTATTACAATTCAATCTGTTGTCGATGGCGGACATATGCTCAATAGTGAGTCTTTGTTTTTGGCGGTTACAGCAGAAATCCATGCTATGTGGTCGTGGATACATCAAAGGGAAATACAATGAAAACATTGCTCATCAGTGCCACTTTACTCGGATTAACCGCCTGTGCTACCACGGCGCCCTCGCAAACAAGCGCGATTGATCAAGTGGCGACTCAGGCGGTCGTGAGTGCCCCTGTCGCGCCCAAAGTCGTTGAACTCGGTGGGTTGACCAATGAAACTGCCGCTGATCGCTTGTACCAAGCGCTGATTAATGCAAATTATCTCGCCACCCAAGTTGCGCCGACTAAAGTGGCTGTGCAGTTTGGCAATAACCAATTCTTGCTTGAGCCGAGTATCAATTCGGCGGGCATTGACCGTATTTTAATGAATCGCTTCTATGCAGTGCATCCGCAATTGCAGGCCAGCCAAGAGTTGCCTGCCGTGATTGGCACCTTGAATCAGAAGCTTAATTTTGCCAAGTTTGTGTTGTTGGACCAAGGCGCAGTGATCCAAGTGCAAGGTACAGTGACCTTTGCCGACCGTATTGAAATAGAAGAGTTACGTCGTTTTATGCTGTGGACTAATGGCGGCTTAGCGCAGGTCGTACAATCTTTGCCTGATGGCGTAGAGCAATATATCCGCCCGCTCCCGCTAATGCCGCAAATGGTTCCCGTTAAGCCTTAATCTAAAAGGAAAAGTTGTGATTGCGTTAATTCAAAGAGTGAGTCGCGCCAGTGTAGTGGTTGATAACCAAACCTTAGGTGAAATCAATAAAGGCTTGTTGGTTCTGCTCGGTGTCGAGCAAGAAGATACCCGCGAGAAGATGGGAAAGTTGGCGACTAAAGTCATGAGTTATCGCGTTTTTTCTGATGAAAATGGCAAGATGAATCTCAATCTAGAACAAGTCGGCGGGTCTTTATTAGTCGTGTCACAATTTACCTTGGCCGCTGATACAGGCCGAGGCTTGAGGCCGAGTTTTTCAGGGGCGGGTACGCCGGATCAAGCCTTAGGCTTGTATGAAGAGTTTGTCGCATTTTGCCGCGCTAAGGGCGTTCATACAGAAACCGGACAGTTCGGCGCCGATATGCAAGTGTCCTTAGTCAATGATGGCCCAGTGACCTTTAATCTGCAGGTGTAGTTTATCTAGGGGTCTAGGTGATGGGGTGCTAGGCATAATCAATGTCGCTTGTACCAAGGGAGTATTAAGGGAATGCACATGGATCAATTACTCATTAAATTACGCCAGACTTGGCACAGTACGATCCCCGTTAGCGAGTTTATGCAGATAGTGCCACTCGATTACAGCGAGGGAGAATTTCGAGTCACAGCGCCGATGACGCCCAATATTAATCTGCATCAGACCATGTTTGCGGGCAGCATTTATACCTTGATGACCTTAACAGGCTGGGGGGCAGTCTGGTTAAATCAACAGTTGGTGGGCGTGGCGGGTGATATTGTGCTCGCCGATGCCCATATTCGTTATCTTGCTCCTGTGACTTGTGACCCTGTGGTAAAAGTACAATGGCCAGATGTGGATCTCAGCCCGTTACAAAGGGGGCGCAGAGTTAAGGTGAAGCTGGAAGTGCAATTGTATTGTATGGATGCACTGTGTGCGGTTTTTGAGGGCCTGTATGTTAGTACGTCGAAAGCATGAATGCGTCGAAAACAACTTAGTGTATCTGTACGTCGAAGGTGACGTATAACCTTTCTAAAAAATCGAAGCTAATCTCAGATTTTATCCGCTTTATTTCTTTTTTATGGGCTAATACACTAGCGTCATAGAGTTGAGATATTCCATCTGACTCTGAGTCATTTACCTATTTTCGGAGCAGATTATGTCTAAAGTCTTAATTTTAAAATCAAGCATTCTTGGCGGTTATTCACAATCTGCCGTGTTAATTGACCACTTAGCGAGTCACTGGGAAACCCAAGGCGCCGCTATTACAGTGCGTGATTTAGGCGGTAAAGACGTACTACCTATGGTAGACGGTGAAATCGCTTCTGGGTTACGTGGTGGTGCAGAATTATCGGCACGTCAGCAAGAAATGCTCGCCTTATCAGATACCTTAGTCGCTGAATTAAAAGCGAACGATACGATTGTTATCGCTGCACCTATGTACAACTTTACGATTCCGGTTCAACTTAAAAACTGGATCGATTTTGTCGCCCGTGCCGGTGTGACTTTTACTTACACTGAAACAGGTCCAAAAGGATTAGTGGAAGGTAAACGCGCTGTGTTAGTGACGACCCGTGGCGGCGCTCACAAAGATGGCCCAACGGATCACGTTGTACCTTACTTGAAAACGGTTTTAGGCTTTATTGGTATCACTAATGTTGAAGTGGTTTACGCCGAAGCGTTGAACATGGGCCCTGAAGCCCACGACAAAGGCATGAGCGAAGCGAAACACAGTATCGATCAGCTGAAAGCTTAATTGTCCCATTGATTAGCTGAGTCATTTGATTTAGCTGAATAAATAATGCCAGCCTTTAATAGGCTGGCATTTTTGTATGTCCATTTCAGCTAAGCACGCTTTGCTTAAGTGGCTAGGTTTGAGCAACTAGACTCGAGCGGCTAGGTTTAAGTGGCACGCTAAGCTGTTTATTCGCAAAGGCTGCAGCCTTTGGTGAGGGTGCTAGTCTCAACATAACGCACCTTAGTGCTGGCTTGGTCGCGATTACGACTGATGCTAAAGCGTGTATGGCGTTCAGTTTCAAGCGGCTTTTCAGCAGTGTTACCCTGTGTGGCTTCAAACTGTAACGCTTTGGCATGATTTGTTTTATGCATACACCACCTCGCAGATATTTAAGTCATCACAATGTACAGACTGGCCTGATTAGCGCCGCACAACCAAGGCTTAAATTAGCTCGGCTGGCAGCAGACTAAATCTTTAAGCGAACCACCATTTACCACGCAGCTAAAGCCATTGGCCTTGAGAATGTCGCAGCCCTTTTGTGCTCGAATCCCTGCGCCACAGTAGAGCACTAAGGGATGTTGCTTATTGTCGACTTGATGTAACCATTGGTCGAGTGTTGGCAGCGGCACATTAATGGCTTGGGGCAAATGACCTGAGGCAAATTCCTCTGGTGAACGCACATCAATCACCCGTGCGCCTTGTTCAATCAATTGCCAACATTTTTCGCCCGAGTGGCTGCCGGATAACTTAGCCAGTAAAGATTGAAACATAGCATTGCCCCTACCATTAGAAAATTTTCAATAAGTTTATTCTAATGAATTGGCGAGTGCAAGCACTGCAGATTATCGGCAGTGAATGGTTTTTGGCATTGCCGGCACTAGGCAAGTAGTTAGAGGCTAGACACATTAGCTCTTTGATAGTGAATGATGTCGTGGAATACCACGGCTTGCTCGTTTAGATTGCGATAGCCATGGGGTTTGTCGGCCGCAAATCGTACCGCTTCACCTTGCTTGAGTGGTTGCCACTCGCCATCGACTAGCACTTCCATAGTACCGCTCAAGACAATGACATGCTCAGTGACACCCGTTTCATGGGGCTCAGAAAGCCGCTCATAGTTTGGCAGCAGGGTCAGTTCAAACATCTCGAAACCGAAGCGCTCTTCAAAGGGGAAGAGTGAGGCGACTAGCATGCCGTCGGTGGCGGGTTGTTGGCGTAACTCGTCGGGCTTACGGAATACTGCGCCTTGGCTCTGGGGTGTGGGTTCGAGAAAGGTCGACAGCGAGATATTGAATCCACTGGCTATTTTCCATAGCGTCGCAATGGTTGGGCTTGATTCACCGCGCTCGATTTGTCCTATCATGGCCTTGCTGACGCCCGTCTCTTGAGCGGCTTTATCTAAACTCCATCCTTTTTGGTTGCGAAGTGCTTTAAGCGTGGTGGCGAGATAGCTGTTTATCGTCTGCACAATGGCCCCATCATTTTTATGAAAATTTAGTTTGTACGTTATAACGCACAGGTGTTATCTTGTCCATCTCGTACGTTATAGCGCACAAAAGCCATCTTGTTCATTTTATAAGTTATAGCGCACAAAGTAATGGCGACAGCAATTGCAGAAAAAGGGAGTGGGTATGTGGCGAGATGCAGGAAGTTTGTCAAAAATATCAGCGGGTTTTATTGCGGTATTAGTGGGTTATAGCAGCTCGGCTGTGATCATCTTTCAAGCGGCGGAGGCTGTGGGGGCGACACCAGCACAAATCAGTTCATGGCTGTGGGCTTTAGGTGTGGGCATGGGCGTGACCAGCATAGGGTTATCGCTTTACTACAAGAATCCTATTCTAACGGCTTGGTCTACACCGGGCGCGGCGCTGATGGTGACAAGCCTTGCGGGATTGAGCGTCAATCAAGCCATAGGCGCTTTTCTGGTGAGTTCTCTGTTAATTACTCTTTGCGGGGTGGCGGGCTGGATGGATAAACTTATTCGTATCATGCCGCAGTCAGTCGCTTCAGCCATGTTAGCGGGGATCCTGCTGCAATTTGGGATAGGGCTATTTCAGGCGATGCAAACCCAGCTGAGTCTCATATTAATCATGCTGTTGGTGTTTGTCGTCGTTAAGCCTTTTGCGCCGCGCTACATCATCTTGCTGACCTTGCTGGTGGGCATAGGCATGAGTTTTCAATTAGATTTGCTCAAGCTAGATGCAGTTCAGTTACAACTGGCGATGCCGGTGTGGACGACACCTGAGTTTTCGTTGGCGAGTGTGATTGGCGTGGCGCTGCCGCTGTTTGTGGTGACTATGGCCTCGCAAAATATGCCGGGCGTTGCTGCACTGCACGGTAATGGTTACAGGCCACCCATTTCACCTTTGATCACGAGCACAGGGTTAATAGGGGTCATTCTCGCGCCCTTTGGCGGTTTTGCCTTTAACTTATCCGCCATCACAGCGGCGATTTGTATGGGTAAAGAAGCAGATCCGAATCCCGCGACTCGTTACTGGGCGGCGGTGTGGGGCGGGGTATTTTACTTTATCACTGGGTTACTCGGCGCCACTGTGGTTGGCCTGTTTTCCGCTTTCCCGAAGGAGTTAGTACTGGCCATCGCCGGATTAGCCTTGCTCGGCACTATCGCCAATAGCCTGACCGCTGCATTAGCTAAAACCGAAGATCGCGAAGTGGCAGTGATCACTTTTTTGGTGACGGCCTCGGGTTTTAGTGTGCTGGGCATCGGCAGTGCATTTTGGGGGTTGTTACTTGGGTTTATTATCCATTGGTGGAACGGGCACAGAACTGCATCAGTAGTTAAGCGAGCGAATACTTAACTGCAGCAAAGTGCCTTAGAGATGAATTTCAAAGACTAAGGCGCATGTGTTTTAGATTCTCTTCGTCATAAACACGCTATTGGGGTCGAGTCGATAATCGGCGAAGGGGCCACAGATTTCAAAACCAAATTTGCAGTAGAGCAGGCGAGCGGGGTTGAAGAAGTCCATCGAACCTGTCTCTAGGCTCAGACGTTTGATACCTGCGGCTTTGGCATCGTTAATCAAGTGCTGCAATATTTTAGACGCTATACCTTGCTGCTTATAGGGCGCGGCGGTGCGCATGGATTTGATCTCCGCGTGCTCGGTATCTAACCATTTTAGTGCACCGCAGCCCGCGAGATTATTACCATCCCACAGGGTCCAAAAGCGAATATTGGGCTGACGCAGGCCGTCAAGATCTAATGCGTGAACGCTTTCAGGCGGTGAGGTTGCCCGCATATCGTTGAGGTGTTCCTGCAGTAAAGCCGCAATCTCAGGCCCTTTAAGGTCATCTAAGGTTATTTTCATGGCTCTTATGGTGGATTTCATGGCAGATCGGGTGCTCCCTATTATTGTGGCTTATCCATAATGGCGTCATCGCGCTTTGTCGTCTGTTTGCCAATGCGCCATGGTGGATAAGCAAATGCTAGGCCAAGCGTTTTTAGCTTTAGCTAAAGCTAAACGCAGAATCAAAGTCAAAGTCGTGGGGTTTCACCCCCCTGATTTTTAATCAAGAGTCGACCAAAAGGGGAAAAGCGCCTGTTCCCCTTTTGGCTTATTTATAAAACATGGCCCGGCGTCCCCAACGGAGTTGAAAGCCCCTTGGGCATTAAGCGTCCTTATGCTATCGCGTCAGACGCTCGTCCCTGATTAGACTGACGCTATCTCGGCATCTGATAGGCAGGACGCCTGAATGTCGAGAAGGGCATGGATGCACGAGAACGACCATGCCTCGATCACGCAACGAACGCAAATGCCCTGCGGCAACTCCGAGGGGGTGGTGTATTCCTTAGGCTCAGGTGTTATTGGTCAAATTTTGAATGAAAAAAGTTATGCCTGTTCGATCTTATTGCGGAGCCGCATGCAAGGTGGTGTGGGGGCTGGAGGCTAGATACCTCCGGCTACCCGATTATATTTACCTTGCACTGCCGAAAATTTTGGCAACACAGCGATCACACCCAAAGATAGATGTAACTAAGCCTAGCAAAGCAAGACAGCCAAGAAATCCAACTAACGCATTGAAATAAATATTCTGTGCACCTTCATTAATAATAACTTGATGTACAGCATAACCTCCGCCAAATAACATAACAGCGCTTAGTACACCCAATACTGGTCGCTTCCATTTTTTTTGAGGCATGTCGCCCCAGAAACACACTAAGCCATTTATTGAACAGAGCGAACACTTTTTTTGCGAGTAGATCATGTGAATCTCGAAAAAATATAACGCTTCAAGAACCGGCGCTGCTTTCAGCGTCCGGGTTACTTGATTTGTTAGAACCTTTGCTGGACGATAATTTTTGTTCATCTGCAGCATCAAGAAAAAGCTTTTTCATGGCCTCCGGTCTACTTGCAAAAATCTGATAACCACCGATCAAAAGTGACAAGATGACCGCAATAATCGAAATCCAGAAAGACATTTTTGAATCCGATAAATATTCTTCAACCAACATATTTTTCTCATGAAGCTCATCAGCTATATTATTAACATCGCTGACTATATTTGGATACGCTCCGCTTGCTTTTATACGTATATTTTCAAAATAGTCTTTTTGACCCACTTGTAATTTGTCGAATGGATTTACCTCTTCATACTCAATAATTATTGGTTCAATTACTGGTAATAGGTCTTTTTTCCCTTCTCTAAAAGCGTTGACACGAATATCATTTAATACAATAGATAATGGAGCATCTACTCCATAATATTTTGATTTATCTGAAAAAACAGCCTTCCAACCACTTACTGTTGGCTGTGAACGCAATGATTGTTTTATTGCGTCAAGATCTCCGCCGTTTAAGGCAATCGTAGAAATATCTTTTTGTAAGACATCCTTCTCTAAATATGTCTTTTCATCTATTAATAGAAGTGAAAGAGAAGTCATTGCCGATATTAATGGAGCTAAAATAAGTATTAAAAATAATCGCCTTGTTCTGTTTCGACATCCTCTCTAAGACAGCTTTTTGATAGTGAAGCCTTCTATTGCGCTCTTTAATAAAACTTTCAAAATTGCTTTCATCAATATTATCATTCAATTAAAAATACTCCGAATACTAAAGAGGTTCTAACAGTGTATTACCCGCACTTCTAATGAAACCCAAACAATAATGGACTCGAAGTTTGAGAAATAAGAGTAAATAATTCAAAAGTGCCAGTAAGTTAGCATCCATTACGGTGAGTTTCCAATCTTTTTCCATGCAGAAAAAGCGAGACTTTATATACCAAGAAGTATTTTGGCGCGGTATGTAAATCAGAAAATATGAAAAGACTGATATTTTCAATTACTTAATGTTTTTTGAAAATAAAAAACGATACTTCTTTGGCTCGTTTTCCCCGAGGGTTGTCACTTTTCTATTATACCTGTACTTATACAGTCATAAGCGCGACACCAAATTTAACAAGCTACCCATTGTTAAATTTCCTAAATGTTCAGTTGTAAATAGCAATTTTTCAAAGTGTTAATCTGACTCTAGTCTTTCAAGCCAGCAGGTTACGCAGATGCTCGAAAGGCAAACCATGGTGATTGGTGAGACGACCGTCCGCCCCATGGACGGGGCGGTCGAGCATCCAAGGATGGACTGGCTGCGTGTCGTCGAGCCTGTACCATGGTTGGCCTCACTCCGTGGCGTGTCGTTGAGCCTGTACCATGGTTGGCCTCACTCCCACGGCAAATACATCAGTTCTATGAAAGGGGTGAGGCTATTTCAGGTGGTTTTGTGGTAGTTGTGGCTGGCTTAATAGGGCAACGATGAGGATGAAGTCGTCTTCTTTTGTGAAGTACGTGGTATGTTTACCGATAGGAAAGTAGAATCCGTTGGGGTAAATATCATCGCAGCTTCTGCCTAATCCGGGGTTATCGGCTAACATTTGCAAGCCGGATATTAGGCTTTCTTTGTATTTGTGCCACTGCGACTCAGAAAAGTGTTGAATGGTGTAGTCTTTAATCTTTAGTAAGTGAGTTTGAGCTAACTTACTCAGTTTATAGCGTTTATTTTCATGTAAGTTGCTACAGGGCGTTAAGAAAATCTTCACCATCAACGACATTAGCTTTCGCTAAGTCTTCTTTAGCAGCGTTGAAGCAGTGTTTAAGGTAATCCGCTTTCATCGCCTCAAGCTGTTCGAAGTCGTGGATAGACATCACGACAACCGCATCTTTATTGTTTTTGCTGATCTTGATGGGTTCGCGTTGAGCATTTAGCAGTAACTCACCGAAATTTCGTTTGGCGTCATTGGCTGTTAATGTTTGCACGATTAAGCCCTCTTATTTGGAAATACAGTGGCAGTATAGTGCATTGTGCGAAACGCACAAAACGATTAAATCGTGCGATCTTTTCCGAAAACAAGCGCGTCATAAATTTTTATCGCCAGTAAAAGGCACAGGCTACAAGATCAACCACGTTGTGCGAGTTCCCTAATCCGCTCACTATTAATTATCCTTTCCGATTCTCAACATTATCCAAACGAATATAAAAATGGCCGAGGATAAGCTCGGCCATGATTTACTCGATTAAGCGTAAAACGGGTAGGTTTAGTAGTACTTCTTCAAATAACTCTCGGCGTAGTTTTTGAGTTTTTTGTTTGAGCTCGTGGTTGCCATATTTTCAATCACATCGCGGTAAGCGGTATTCCCCGAACTAGCTAGCGCTTTTGCCATGTTGGCATAGGTATCGATGGCGAGTTTGTCATCGGCCATTAAGCGTGGTGTTTTCAATTCGTTACTGAGTACGGCTAGGATAAAATCATCGTACTGGCGGTCATCTATGATGCGTTTAGCCGCGAGACGCATTAATTCTAAATCATTGCTGCGTAGGGCATTGGCAAAGGCATTATTTTGCTGACTTTGATCGGCAATATATTGGTTTTTATCCGCAAGAATCGCATTCCATTTTTTATATATTGTTATGTTCTCTAAAGCTTGACCTGCGTATTTTTTGAGTTTTTTAGGATAATCACCATTAACAATCTTATTGATGGTTTCGCTGTACTTATCATTGCCTGAATAAGCTAAGCCTTTGACTAACCAAGCACTGTAGTCAATGGCATTTTTTTCAGTGGCTTGGGGCAAAGATGCGAGTAGTTTTGCTTCGAGCGCATCAAAAATGGCAGGATCGGATAAACCAGCGATGGTGAGTGATTCAATGGCTTCTTTTTGCTTGAATTGGTTATCACCCTTAAAGATTTCTTGATAGGTTTCAACCGTATATTCCTGAGCCAATAAAGGCGAGCTTAATAAACTGATGCTAAGCAGCATACCTGCAAACAGTGGTTTCATGGTGATGTCCTTATGTGGTTTTTATATGTTGTTATTGGGCCCAGCGTTTAAAAATCAGCGAGGTATTAATACCGCCAAAGGCGAAATTATTACTCATGACATAATCTGTGTCGATTGGGCGTAAATCACTACGGATATAGTCCAAATCGGCGCATTGTGGGTCGATACTTTCAAGATTAAGTGTCGGCGCAAACCAGCCCGCATTCATCATCTCAATACTCACCCAAGCCTCTAACGCGCCGCATGCACCTAAGGTGTGGCCCGTGTAGCTTTTAAGGGATGAAATCGGCATACCAGCACCAAAAACAGCATGGGTCGCATGACTCTCGGCGATGTCACCGCGATCCGTTGCCGTGCCGTGGGCGTTCACATAACCTATGGCGCTAGGCTCAAGCTGGGCATCTTTGAGCGCCAACCTGATAGCGATTTCCATGGTCTGCGCGTTTGGTTGGGTGACGTGTTGGCCATCTGAATTCGT
The DNA here is from genome assembly GCF_019345515.1 of Shewanella sp. NKUCC06_TVS. Taxonomy (NCBI): domain Bacteria; kingdom Pseudomonadati; phylum Pseudomonadota; class Gammaproteobacteria; order Alteromonadales; family Shewanellaceae; genus Shewanella; species Shewanella sp. NKUCC06_TVS. Next base: position 101,927 of record NZ_JAHKQX010000010.1, read on the forward strand.
GCCAAAACCGACTAACTCAGCGTAAATCTTGGCACCGCGCGCCTTGGCGTGTTCTAGCTCTTCGAGCACCAGCGTACAGGCGCCTTCGCCAATCACTAGACCATCACGGCTCGCATCGAAGGGGCGTGGCGTGAGTTCGGGGGTGCTGTTTTTAGTGCTAGTGGCAAACAGGGTATCGAACACGACAGCTTCTGTGGGGCAGAGTTCTTCGCCGCCGCCCGCCAACATTAAGGTTTGATGACCGTATTTGATGGCTTCATAGGCGTAACCTATGCCTTGGCTCCCCGAGGTACAGGCGCTGCTCGTGGTGTGAATTCGGCCTTTTAAGCCGAAAAATACCCCCACATTCACCGCTGTGGTGTGTGCCATCATGCGGATATAACTCGTGGCGGTGACGCCCGACATATCACCGGTCTTCAACATATCGCCAAAGGCGATGATGGCATCGGTACTGCCAGTGGACGAGCCATAGGCGATACCCATTTCACCCGAGGACACGATAGGATCGTCTAACAATCCCGCATCGATTAATGCAAGCTCGCTGGCGCGGGTCGCCATGATGGAAACCCGACCCATAGAACGAATTTTCTTGCGCGAATAATGGCTTGGCACTTCAAAGTCGCTAATGGGCGCGGCTAAGCGGGTATTGAGGCCATCGTATTTATCCCATTCGCCCATAGTGACAACACAGTTTTTCTGCGCCTTAAGGCTCGCTGCTATCGCCTCCCAATCATGGCCCAGGGCGGTAATGCCGCCAATGCCAGTGACGACCACTCGTTTCCCTAAGCGGGTTTGATTTGTCGCTTTGCTCATTTAGATCATGCCTCCATTAACCGATATCACTTGGCGAGTGATATAGGCGGCATCGTCAGACATTAAAAAGGCGGCTAAGGCGGCGATTTCACTGGGTTTACCCATGCGGCGCATCGGCACTAATTGCTCGACCATATCCTTAGGAATATCGGCCACCATGTCGGTTTCAATCAAGCCGGGAGCGATACAGTTGACGGTGATTTTGCGTTTTGCTAGTTCTAATGACAATGCCTTAGTTGCGCCGATAATACCCGCTTTTGAGGCGCTGTAATTGACTTGGCCACGGTTGCCAGCAATCCCAGAAACCGAAGCTAAGGTGATGATACGCCCGCCCTTGCGGCCTTGTACCATAGGCATCACACAGGGATGGATGACATTATAAAAGCCGTCTAAGTTAGTGTGGATGACGCTGTCCCACTCGCTTTCTGTCATAGCAGGAAAGGCGGTGTCGCGGTTGATACCAGCATTGAGGATCACGCCATAATAGGCACCATTGGCCTCGATATCGGCTTCAATGGCGGCTCTGACGGTTGCGCGGTCGGCGACATCAAATTTCAGCAGGCTCGCATTCACTCCAAGCGCGCGGATTTGCGCTGCAGTGTCATCGGCAGCCGTTTGGTTACTGTGGTAATGCAGGGCGATATCGAAACCCGCAGCGGCGAGTTTTAGGGCGATGGCTTTACCAATACCGCGGCTCGAACCGGTAACTAATACTCTGTTATTCATCTGTTTTCTCCACCCCATTTTATCGTTATGTGTCGGTATGGGGTTTCATGTATTTATGGTAAAAAGGTCGCTTGTTAAGGCGCTTTAAGGCTTTTTTATCTACATCATTGCTTTAGTGCCCAAGGCTTCTATTTGCCGCGTCTTGATTGCCTGCAAGGTAGGCTTGTGTGTCCTGAGGTTGGAACACATTTACATTGGCTTGGGCCACTAAGCTCTTTTCTAGCTCAGTGCCGGCTTCGGGCAGCAGATAAATTTGGCAATCGAATACCGCTAATCCCGATTCCTCTTGATAGAGTCGGCTGACTTGGGTGCGATAGGTGCGCCCGAGCTCATATTGCTTTGCATACAAGGTTAATTTGCGCGATCCCAATAGAAAACCGACGCGGATTTTATCATTGCGAAGCTTTGCCTCAACCCCAGCAAGGGCGGCAATACTTTGGGCCATATATTCGATACCCACATAATTGGGTACAGCTCGATGTTTATCATCGAAATAAGGGCTCTTGGCCGTGATAGTGACTTCGGTCTCTAGGTTATCGCGCCGATAGCCAATGATTTTATCGAGCAAAATCATCGGTGCCCTATGGGGAATAAAATCGGCAATATCCTGTTCGGCAAAGGGTTTATTGATCTTAAGTAACTGCATGGTACTAGGCCTCGTTACGGCAGAAAATCAGGCTGGCATTGCTGCCGCCAAAGGCGAAGGAATTGCTCATCACATAATTAAGCGCGCCCTTAGCGGCGACTTGATGGCGCTCGACTAAGGCAATGGACGGATCCTGTGGATCGACTTGTCCGTCCCATTGGTGGGGCGGCAGGGCTTTGCCGTGATTATGTGCTGAAAGTAATAAATAACAGAAGGCGGCTTCAATGGCGCCAGCGGCACCTAAGGTATGGCCGACTAAGGGCTTGGTCGAGCTACAAGGGGGCGTGTTCACGCCAAACACTTCAACCACGGCGCGGCTTTCCATCGCATCATTTTTAGGCGTGGCTGTACCGTGTAAGTTTATGTAACTAATGTCTTTTGCTGCAATGTGTGCATCTTGCAACGCCGCGTGCATGGCTTTGATCGCGCCTTCGCCTTCGGGGTGTGGCGCCGACATATGGTGGGCATCGCTCGACTCGCCAATACCCGCTAGCATGACCTCTGACTCGCCCAACGTCAGGACGAAAAGCGCCGCGCCTTCACCGATATTGATGCCATCACGGTTGATGCTAAAAGGATTGCAGTGGCCTTTCGAGACAGACTCTAAGGCGTGAAAACCATTGACTGTGAGTTGGCATAAACTGTCGACACCGCCGACAATCACCATATCGCAGAGGTTAGCCTGTAATAGGCGTTTGGCACTGGCAAACACTTTGGCGCTGGATGAGCAGGCGGTTGAAATTGTGTAGCAAGGGCCATCTAGCTCAAAATATTGGCGTAAAAAGTCGCTGGTGCTGCCGAGCTCTTGCTGGAAATAGTGGTAATCCGCCGGAAAGTATCCGTGTTGATTGCGGTAGCTCAGCGCGGCTTCTCCTTTTGAAATCCCTGACGTGCTGGTGCCTAGCACAACACCAATACGGGCATGACCAAAATCCCGTTTCGCTTGTTCAACTGTGGTCGCAATTTGCAGTGCGGCGCACAGCAGTAATTGGTTGTTACGGCAATCGAACTGAATGAGTTTTTCGGGAATGGTTGGTAGCGCTGTCGTCACGGGGGCAACTAAGGTTGGGTGCTCGAACAGGAGAGTGTCACTGCGCAGCATCGCACTGGTATCACCGGCGATCAGGCGGTCTAAAACCTGCTGGGGATCTTGCCCTAGCGGGGTACACAATCCAATCTGTGTAATAGCTACTCTGTTCATCATTGTGTGTCTTTTTACCATGGCACAGTTAAGTGCGGATGCTAACAGATTAAATAGGTTCGATTTCTAGCTCAAATTTAGCTTGTGGCATAGTTAAGCTGATGTGGGCTTGCCAAAGAGCATCGCCGATATTTTGCTGATAACGGATTTGCACCACATGGGTTTGCTGGCCGCTTTTACTGATCAAGGTATCTTGACTATAGATCTGGCGACAGGGGATTGTATTCACTCGGGTGCCTATAAGCGTATCGCCCTGATTTCCCCCAACCGTATCGCAAAGACCTGTGACTAAATGACCACCTTCTAAATGGGCGCGAATACTCTGCTCAGGCCAATAGATCAGTTGCATCATCGCCATTAAATACTCAGCTTTAAAATTGTCCCCTAGCAGCACGCTTTGTTCACTGCTGAGTGTATTACCATCATAAACTAAGGTAAACAAAGCCTGTCCGAGTGGCGCTAAGCCAACGAGTGTCATGCGCTCATCCTCTAACTCTAATTGAGTGAGTAACTCGTGGGACTTATCACCCACTTTAATGCTGACCTTTTGGCTAAAGGATTGGGGTGAGGATACGCCCGTTTTGCTCTCGGTTTGCGGGCTGCTAATGTCCGCAGGTTTGGCCGTCGGCTTAGTCAGAGGCTTATCGGCTGCGGGGGCAAAATCATGGGGCAGTGGCGCCAAGCAATAACGCATGTCTTTAGCGAGGCCGACACAGGTTTGCCTGAACAGCAGTTCGCTACATCCCGTCAGCCCTAGACTGATGATCAGTAGCGCGGGGAACACTCGCCATTTCGCGTTAAAGTTGAGCGACATGCGGTTACGCCTCTGCAAATTCAGGAATGGCAACTTGGTTTTGGCACAATTCGACCACCATGTTCAGGCGGCGCTCCGAGTCTTTAACGAAGGGATTATTGAGGTCCCAAGCGTAGCCAGCCAGAATCGAGCAAATCATTTGCTTGATGCGTGGATTCGGTTCTTCATAGAAGATCACATCCTGAAAGCGGCCATCATACCAAGCTTGCACATAGGTGCGGAAGGTATTCACCCCCTGCATTAAAGGCGCTGAGTAATCGGCTTGCCAGTCAACCGTTTCACCATTGAGTTGTTTAGTCACACATTTTGCTGCCATCGATGCCGATTGCATGGCGATAGTGACGCCGGAGGAAAATACCGGATCAAGGAACTCGCCGGCATTACCCAGTAGGGCGAACTTGTCGGTCGCAAGCCGTGACACATTGGCTGAATAACCCTTGAGTGTGGCGCATTCTTGCACCACCTTAGCGTTTGCCAGTAGGGCTTTTAGTCCTGGTTCTTCATTGACTATGTTCATCAATTGTTGCTCAAGCGAACCTTGTAAACGCGCAAGTAATTGCGGTTCGGCAACCACGCCGAGTGAGCAACGGCCATTGCTAAAGGGAATGAGCCAATACCAAATGTCTTTATGCTCTGGGTGGACGCTGATTAAAATTTTATTTCGATCAAAGTTAGGATCGCTGATGTTGTCTTCCACATGGGTAAAGATGGCGCTACGCGGTGGTAGGCAAGACGGACTTTCTAAGTCGAGCAAGCGGGGTAACACACGGCCAAAACCACTGGCATCAAGCACATATTGGGCGCTGATTTGATAAAGCTCGCCCTGTTCATTGCGCACCATTAAGCATGGATTCTCGGTTAAATCTATCGCCTCGACGGTTTCGCCGTAGCGGATTTCGACCCCTTGGCTTTGGGCGGTATCGGCTAACAGTTTATCAAAACTGGCGCGCTGCACTTGGAATGTGGTGCCAGGCCCAGGGGTAAATTTATCGGTAAAGTCGAAGGTAGTGTAAGTGCCATTGCGACGAAAGGCGGCGCCATTTTTATGCTGGAATCCGGCGGCATTGAGTGCGTCTAACATGCCGGCTTCTTCGATGAATTGCATGCAGCAGGGCAGTAAACTTTCACCGATGGAGAAACGGGGGAAATGTTGTTTTTCTAACACCAGCACGCGCTTGCCTTGTTGGTGTAGCAAGCTGGCGGCAATGGCGCCTGAAGGTCCTGCGCCGATAATAGCCACATCGACGGCAAGTGAATTTGGCATAGCCGATAAATCGTGAGCGGGTGTAGGCATGTAAAGTACGTTCCTTGTCGTTATCAGGACTTTTTAGTCGTTAAAATCAGTGGCGAAAGTAAAAAGGTTAAACCTATACCTAGTGACAGGGTTAAACCAAAATAATGAATCGCTTGGGTCTGGCTAAAGGCGAGTAAACCAAAGGCTAATAGGGTCGAGCAGGCGGACATAAATACCGCTATCATCACTGCCTTGCCGTGGTTTTGAGCAGAGGCAAAGAACAAGCTGTAGTCTATCCCAATTCCGAAAACTAAAATGAGCGCGAGTGCATGGAACAGACTCAGTGGCGAGCCCGTTAAGCCTAAGGTTGCAAGCGTGAGCAAGGCCGCAAGGGCTGGCACTGCAACCACAACCGCCGCTTTTTTAATGCCAAAATTCAGGCTAAACAACAAGAGTGCGATGCCAAGTGCAAGGGCTAACAGCTTTAGGGTTAACAATCGATAATGGCCCATGACGGCGGAGATATCCGCGACTTTATCGATAAGTTGTACGCTTTCATCATGGGCAAAGCGCGCCTTGATCGCGTCGATCTGCTGAATGCCACCAAGCAAGACAATGGCACCATACTCAGCGCTCGCCCCATCATTTAGAGCGTCATAGTCGGTGGCCTTGCCATTTGGTGCTAGCCACAGCGGTGCGAGTTGCTTGCCTGTCTCTAGCGTAAAGAAATCCGCTGGGGCGATATATTGTTCTTTAGCCGCTAAGTAGCTTGCTTGCAGCTCTGGCTTTAAATTCTCATCCAACCCAAGGCTTGTGAGCACAGTATCTATCTGAGTTTGATAGATTTCACCCTGTAAGCGATAAGCCGTGTCTTGCCTTTTATGGCTGGGAAGATACCGGCTAAGGCTGACGTAGTTGCCTAACTCTTGGTTCGCAATAGCGGCATCGAGCTGTGGCGACACTCGCTCAAGCTGTTGCAGCAGTGCTTCTTCACTCGCGGCGCGTACCAGTAAGAATTGATTATCTGTGCCGCCGCTGAGTAGCTGCCTGAGCTTATTTTCAGGTTCAGTCACGCTCGCGGGGCTTTGCTGTAAATGACGAATATCGTCATCGACGGTTAACTTGGTTACGCCAACCAGACACCACATTACTATCACTAAAGCAAACATGCTCATGCCTAAAGGCGTGGTCAATCTGTTGGATAACTGAGTGAGGTTGGCAAGGTACTTCCCCGCTAACGCTAATGGGCGGGAGCCCGAGGGCAAACGACTTCCCGCTAACAGTGGGTAGGCGAGAATGAGGGTGAGATAAGCCCCGAGCAGCCCCGCGGCGCAGAAAATCGCCACTTGCTGCATTCCAGGAAACGGCGCTAAACCTATGCCCACATAAGCTAAGGCACTGGTGATAAAGGCAAGTGTCACAGTGGGGAAGATATACGCGACCGTCGCCTGAGCGCTCCGTTCGGTATCGCTTAAGCGCTCGCAGTAAAAATGAAAGCTGTAGTCGATGGCAATGCCAATCAAGCTAGTACCAAACACTAAGGTGAGTAAATGCAGCTCGCCAAATACGCTTAAGGTAAAAGTCACTGCCAGTAACAAGCCGCTGGAAATGGTAACGATGGCCAACAGTAGTGGTATTACGGAGCGAAACGCCAGCCAGACTAAAGCTATGACCCCAAGTAAGGATGCAAGACCAAGGATCGAGATTTCACTCTTAGCCGTTTGGGTCGCCGCAATCGCGTGAAACAGGGCGCCAGCTTTGAGCAGGGTAATATCGGGATAGCTTTGTTTAACCGCATCCAATCCTAGGGTTAATGCCGTCATCTGCGCCAATTGCGCATTGGGATTAAAGGCACTTTCTTGGCCCTTTGCCATAACAACCGCAGCGACATTATCGCCTTGATTCGCGAGCAGTATCCCTTGACTGGCCCTGACTTTTGAACTCGGCGCGAGGGCGAGTAAATTGGCTGGGAATAACAGCAGCGGATCTTGGGCAAGCAAGTTGCTATTGGCATAACCAAAAGCGTTGTAAAGCTGCGCTGTGGCCGCTTCAATTAGATTTCCAATGTCTTTCGTTGCTAACGCCTCAGCTTGTGGCGCTGTCAGTAATTTAAATCTGTGGGGGAAATAATATTGCCCCAACGCTTCACCGAGCTGCATATCTGCGCTGCGAATATCTGTAAATGCAGCATTTTTTCCAGTAGCAACAAGGTCAGTTTCAAGCTTTTGCATCAACAGCTTAGCCGCAGCGATTGCCGTAGTTTCATCCTTGGCGACGAGCGCAATATAGACTTGGTCGGCGAGCGTCGCTTCAACTTGGTTAAGGGCGCGCTCTGTGAGTTTGTCCTGCTGTAAATGGGGCAGCATGGCGAGAATATCGCTCTGCACCCTTGCGCCGTTTTGCCAGAGTTGCAAAGCCCACAGACTGGCAGACAGCATCAATAGCAACCAAATGGCGAGGCGCCATTTAGGGGATGATTGTATTAGCGCTTGATTGGCGCGCGCGGTGAAGTTGGCGGCCATGGTTAAGGTTTATTCGCCTCTATCGCCACAGCATACTGCGTCAATTCGGTTTCGCTGAGTTTACCTTGGGAAAGCGCACTAAAGTCGATGCGGGTCATATCCTGTGGGCTCACACTCGGCGCTGCGCTCAGCAGCACTAAGGATTGCAACACATCGCTCCCCTCTAACACCATATTGGCGATGGCTTTTTTCATTAAGGGATCTTTGGGCGTTAGGCCTAATTGCCATTGACCGTCTGTGTTCAACCTCTCTGGGCTTAACTTTTCCGTGCTCAACCTGTCTGCGATTAGGAAGTGCAGTTCAAAGTTCTCACTTAAACCGGAAATATCACCGCCGAGCATAGCGCGCACTAGGCTGGGCAATAAATCGCCCATAGCGGCGGCGCTCGCCGAGGCATCGGCCTTGCTGACTTGGACTCGACCTTGGCTATCGCGCTGAATAAGCTGCTTATCTTTTAAAATCAGCATGGATTCGAAGGGCTTTATCTGCTGCCAAATCAGCCCTTGGGTTTGATCGAAGATAAACTGACCTTGGCTGATTAACGGCTTTTTGAGCACCTTTAGTTGCCGAGATTGCACAAACTGGCCTCGCACCGTTTCGCCCAAGTTAAGCTTTTGGCTCAGGGCGACAAGCTGCGCGGTATCCGCATTTTGGCTAAAGAGCGCTTGATAAACACCGGGCTCAGCTAAGGTTTCTGCTTTGAGTGGCAGGGTTATCAAAGCACAAGCCAAGCCGCAAGCAAGGCAGAGGAGTAATGCACACTTCGCCAGCACAGGATTCTTCGTCAACGCAGAGCTCTTGGCTAGTACTGAGTTCATTAGTCTTCAACCTTAGCGAGCAGGATGGCTATTTTGTTACGGAACACCTCTGGGGTAACAAAGCACAATTCTTGGGTGCTCATATCGACCGCTGCCTGAATGGTATAACCCTTAGTGATGCGCGCACCCGTTTCAACGTCGCGAATTTGATAATTGATCTTTAAGCGGTTTTCCCACTCGACTAACTCGGCGCGCACTGTGATTTTTTGCTCGAAGGTGCTGGCTTTGACGTATTTAATCTGCAAATCGATAATAGGCCATGCATAGTTAGATGCTTGCATTTGGCGGTAGTTATAGCCCAGCTCATCGAGCAGTTTGCAGCGAGCAATCTCGAAATAACGTAGGTAATTGCCATGCCAAGTGATCCCCATGGAATCCACATCGTGGAAGGGGATTTGCATTTCCATATCAATAGTGAGCAATGATTTCATCGGCACACTTCCCATTCGCCCGCTTGGATTTTAGCTATGGTTTGGCGCAGCACGGCTTCGAGCGGTCGGTCTTCGATTAAGGTCTCAAAATCAGCGCGCACTTGGGCGAGGGTTTTCGCCAATGAAGGCGTGAGCGAGGCTTCGTCCAGCTCATTTTGGGCGATACGCAGGCCAATACCTTGAGTCATGGCGAGCAAGGCTGCCGCCGCGACTTGTTCGGTCAATTGCAGTACACGCATACAGTCGCGGGCGGCAATGGTGCCCATGCTCACCTTGTCTTGGTTGTGGCATTCGGTTGAGCGTGAGAATACGCTGGCGGGCATAGTGTGCTTGAGCGCTTCTGCTGTCCACGCAGATACCCCAATTTGCACCGCTTTAAAGCCATGATTAATTGCGCGGCGCGGGCCGGTTGAGCCGGATAAGTTAGCGGGTAAGCCATTATTAAACTTAGGGTCCATTACCAGTGCCATTTGGCGATCGATAAGATCGGCTAAGTTGGCCACAGTATTTTTCAGTGAATCCATCGCAAAGGCGATATGGCCGCCATAAAAATGGCCACCGTGGAGAATATGCTCGCCTTCGCCGTCGACAATCGGGTTGTCGTTGGCGCTGTTGACTTCGGTTTCGATAAACTGACGCATAAACGGCAGCGCATCCTGCAACACGCCGATAATGTGCGGTGCGCAGCGGATGGAATATCTGTCCTGCAGCCTGTCCGAATTGCGCGGATGTTCGTGGTGATTTAAATCTTCCCGTATCCAAGTGGCGATTTGGTTTTGTCCCGGATGCGGTTTGGCGGCAAATAAGATTTCATCAAAATGGTTCGAGTTGCCTTTTAACGTTAACGAAGCCATAGCGGTAATGCGGCTACTTAATCGGGCAAGATATTGGGCGCGATCGAAGGCTAAACAGGCCAAGGCCGTCATTACAGCCGTGCCGTTCATCAGGGCTAAGCCTTCTTTTGGACGCAGGACATGCGGGATAATGTTGAGCTTAGCGTACACAGCTTGAGTCGCTTGGCGCTCACCTTGGTAAATCACTTCGCGCTCGCCGACTAACACGGCGGCCAAATACGACAGCGGCGTTAAATCACCGCTGGCGCCGACCGAACCTTCTTCTGGGATTACAGGGACTATGTTGAGATTGAGCAAAGTTTCGATGCGCTTTAATAGCTCATAGGTCACGCCAGATTTGCCAATGGCTAAGGAGTTTAAACGGCAAGCCATCACAGCGCGGGCCTGCATTATGTTTAAGGTCTCGCCTAAACCGCAGCCGTGGAAGCGGGTTAAATGCAGTGGCAATTCGTGGACCAGATCTAAGCTCACATTGACTGTGCAAGAGTCGCCATAACCAGTTGTTACACCATAAACCACGCCTTCTTCGTGCAGCAGGCTATCGATAAAGCGCGCACCTTTTTGGATATATTCTTGATAATCCGCATCGTCACAGAGCTTGACTGGTGCGCCCTTGGCGACGGCAACCACTTGTTCTAAGGTAAGAAATTGACGGCCGAACTCAACAGTCTTTAAGTCTGATTGATTCTTTGAGTCGGCGGCTTGGGTGTGGCTCATGAATGACTTGTCCTGTCTGTCTTATGATCCTGCTCTGGGATCTGCTGTGATGCTGATTCTGTTGTTACAGTATCTGCTTGTACTGAATTGGTTGATGCGCGTTCTAACTCGCTGTCTTTACGCCAAAAATCGAAGAAGTTAAACCATTGCAAAGGCTCGCGTCTGGCAAAGTATTCTAAACGTTCGCTGTAGCGATTTACCGCCTGCTGTAATCTGTCCATTCTGCCCGCCCTTGGGCCTTTAAGTGTTTCGGCGAAGTGCTCTAAATGCACCCGATAACGGCCCTGTTCCCGCAGGCAAAACATTAAAAATACAGGGCAATCGAGTAAACCTGCCAAAATAAACGGCCCTTGGGGAAACGCTGCGTCTTGCCCCATAAAGGGCGCGTACATGACGCGACCTTGGGTATTCGGCGAGGTTCTATCGCCCGCGATCACCACCAGTTCACCGTCTTCTATTTTTTGCTGCAACAGCATAGACGTCGCGGGGTTAAGCTCGGTCACTTGAATAAGATTAAGCGTGCTATCTGGATTTAACTGTTTGAGTACCTTATTGAAATTTTCCGCATGGCTCGTTAACACCATGACATTCACTTTGACTTTGCGCTGGTGGATTGAAATGGCGCGGCAGAGTTCTAAATTGCCAAGGTGAGACACCAATAACACGGCGCCTTTACCGCTTTCGAGTTGGTCGGCCAGCACTTGGCGATCGGGGAAATCCACTTGGCTCAATTGGATGCGATCGCACCAGGCATCGATTCTATCGAGTGCGGCATTTCCAAAGGCTAAAAAGTGATTCAGGCTATCGCGCCAGCCTACAGGCTGATTCAGCTTAGGATGTTGCGGCTCAAGCGTTTGCACGCGGCGCAGGAAATCTAACGAGGCTTCGCGGGTGACTTTGCCTGTGAGAAAGAAATAGCAAATCACCGGATACATAATGGCGCGGCACAACCAATGGCCGCCAATACGATAGCTCTCGGCTAACAGTTTGATGCCCCAGTAACTGCCGCGCTCCTTCATGCCCGACCAATGGGTGGCTGAAGTTGATGATGTTGCTGAAGTCGATGATGTTGTTGAAGTCGATGATGTTGCTGACGAGCAATGGGAGTTTTGCGCGGCTTGTTGCTGTGATTTACGCTTTAACAGCCAAGGCAGGCGTTTGAGCATGCCGAAAAACAACTTGGTATGCAGTTTAGTGATGCGCACATTGTCGGCCACACCTTGAAAGTGACTAACACCACCTTCGGGATAAATCACCTTAGTCGGCTGGAATAAAATTTCCACCCCTTGCCAGTAGAGTTTGACGAGGATTTCAATATCAAAATCCATTCGTTCCGTTAATGCTTGCTGGCACAGTAATCGCTCGGTGGCGGCGAGGGGATAAACGCGAAAGCCACACATAGAATCTTTAATATCAAAGCTTAATGTTTCGACCCACACCCAAAAATGGGTGATATAACGGCCATAGAGTCTGCCCTTAGGCACGGATTCATCGTACTCGGGTTTGCCTGAAATCAGTGCATCGGGTTTAGCCTGCGCCCTTGCTACCATAGCTGGAATATCGGCTAGATTGTGTTGACCATCGGCATCGACCTGCAGTGCATGACTAAAGCCATCGCGGTAGGCTCGGCGTAGGCCCGTCATCACAGCAGCGCCTTTACCACGGTTGTAAGGATGCAGCAGCAAAGTCACCCAAGGATAGGTTTGGGCTAAGGATTGCAGTAGATAACGGGTTTCGTCATTGCTGCCATCATCAATCAAATAACAGGGCAGATTAAATTGGGCGAGTTCGGCCAAGGTCTGGGCAATTGCGGCACTGTGATTGTAATTGGGGATCACTAAGGCGAGCTTAATGGGCGCCGACTCAACTAAGTCGCTGGGAGGTGTTAGCACTGGCTCGCCCCATCGCTGCTGTTGGTATCAGAAGGCTTGCTGTTAACGGGCGAGATATCGAAGGCGATACGACCTGACGCGTAGCGGTTTTCACCATCGCTATAGGCGAAGGTAAGTTTTCCCTTAGCCGCATTGTTGCTAATGCTTAAGGTGACTTCTTGCCCCGGCAGTATGAGTTGCTGAAACTTAAGCACTTCTAAGTTGGCTACGGCTTCGCAATAGCCGAAATATTGGCAGCCTAAACGCACCGCCCAATCTAATTGCGTCACGCCTGGCAGTACGGCTTGCTCGGGAAAATGTCCCTTAAAAGATTCAAGGTCGGCCGCCACTAACAGACGTAATTCAATGTTATCCATGCCGATATTAGAATGCAGGATCGGCGGTAAACTCGATTTAATCATGATCAAATAACTCGACTAACTGGGCAGTGACACGCTTACCCTGAGTGTTCAGCGGCAAAATATCGGGATAACGCCAGCGGCGAGGCAGCGTGACTCGCTCAAATTGCGTCAGTAAATGTGCTTTTAACGCATTGTTGATACTGAGTTTTCCCTGCTCTTGATGCACACTGCGGCCAAGTGCGGAGAGGGTCACGACCGCGCCCAGTTGGGATTTAAACTGCGGCAATACGACAAGTGCGGCTTGCTCAACATAGGCATGGCTGCCTAACAGCGTTTCCATTTGTGCCAGTGATAGACGTTTTTCCTCTATTTTAACGATGCGATCGAGTCGGCCCTTGAGCCTAAACTGGCCATTTTCGGTCGGTTCGATTTTATCTTCGCAGCGCAACCATTCATCGTCGGCCAAATAGGGCGATTTAAGTAGCAAGGCTCCGTCGTTAGGATCTTGATCTATCGATATTCTGTCAAACACTTGCCAAGGTTCATCGGCTTCATGTTGACGGCGATAGGCGATGCCGCCCGTTTCTGTGCTACCAAAAATTTCGATGGGCAGATGGCCATAGCATTGGCTGATCCCTTGAGCTGCCGCAAAACTTAAGGGCCCGCCAGAGCTAAACACTAAGCTGGGTGAGCGCAGTTGCCGCTCGTGCTCTAAGGCCTTAGGTAAACGCGATAACTGGGCAGGGCTACTGATCAAACACAGGTTTGGCAGTAAGGCAGTGTAATAGCTTAAGGTTTCTGGGTATTCAATCTGCTCACTTAAAAACGGCCGACTGGCGGCGAGTGGCCACAAAATCTTGAATAACAGGCCATAGATATGCTGGTGGGAAACCGTTGAAACCACACTGCAATGGGGTAAATGTTCGGCAAAGGTATGTTCGAGCACTGAGACTTCAACGTCTAATTGCTGAAGTGTTTTACGGATCGCCTTAGGTTCGCCACTGCTGCCGGAGGTAAATAGCAGAAGTTCGCCGATAGCCTCGCTCGCCGGCCAAGGTTTGCTCGGCAGGCTCAGCTCTTTTCTCAGTAGAATAAAGGCCTGACTTTCACACAATGGCTTGTCCGACAATATGCCTTCAAACTGGTGGGTTAACTCGCTCAGCGTGCCCGTTTGGGTGTTGGCTGGTAAGATAATTTCCTTGCCTGCTAACAGCGCCGCACATAAACCGACAGCAAACAGATCGCTGGTATCACTCGCGAGCAGCCATTTTTTCTCTGGCGCGGCCAGCAGTTGCTCATAAAAATACGCCACCTGATTGGTAAATAATGCACCTGTGACTATGTCGTGGTGATTAAAGCTGATCAGTTGTTGGGCAAAGGGCCCTTGGGTTAACCAGTTTTTGAGTAGCTGTGTCATGTTTTCTTCAACCAAAAGCTGCGATATAACCACTCCCCACCGAGGAGCAGTCCCATGAGTACGTATGCAATCAAACCGTTATACAAGGTCCAGGTTGCTAAGCTAGTAAAGCCAGCGGTGTAAGCCGCCATAGTGCCATTGAAGATAAATAAACCGCACCAAAGTAGAGTGACTTTTTTAAGATACCCAGTGGCTTCATCCGGTAAATCGGGTTCTTTCAAACGGGCTAAACGTTCGATCATGCTAGGGCCAGTGTGCAGTGAATAACTGAACAGCGCCAGCATAGTGAGATTTATCACTACTGGGTAATACAGCAGCCAATCACTGCGCTTGGCAAGATAACTGCCTGCCGTGAGCATAATCCCCACCAATAGTGGTAAAACTAATGTCTTAACCTTTTGCTTTTGTAGCATTAGCCGCATTATCAGCAATAAACACAGCACGAGCGCTATGGTGCCAGCAGGTAAGTAATTGAGCCCTAAATACACGGCAACGGGGTAGGCCAGCAAAGTTAGGGCGGTTAAGACCTGTAGCAAGGCTCGCATTAGGTTTTAACTAAACCTTCGATAGCATTAATCACATCATTGATTGTGCGAACTGATTTAAATTCATCGGGTTGGATCTTTTTACCTGTCAGTTGCTGCAGTTTTATCACTAAGTCGACTGCATCAATGCTGTCGAGATCGAGCTCTTCATACAGGTTAGCCTCAGGCGTAATCGCCTCGGCATCAATTTCGAATTCGTCCACTAAAATAGTGGTCAGCATAGCGAGGATTTGTTCACGATTTTGCATATTCCTCTCCTATGGACGCTGTGATTCGATAAAGCGAGCTAAGCTGGCAACACTGTGGAAATGGGCCTTAGTGGCATCCGAATTGGCTTCGATTTTGACATCAAATTTTTTCTTGATGGCTAAGCCGAGCTCGAGGGCGTCGATAGAATCTAAGCCTAAACCTTCGCCAAATAGCGGCGCATCGGTTTCAATATCATCAATGCTGACGTCTTCTAGGTCGAGACAGTCGATGATTAACTGCTTTATTTCATTGTTTAAGTTCATAATTATTTTCGAGTTGTTGTTTATAGTAATGTTCAAGATCCCGCGTCAGCTGCCGGGCCATTTTTGCATGCTCACCTAAAGCCGCTTGGTACTTCTGGTAAGAAACGATTGTGCCGATTTCAACGGCCATTCCCATGGTTTGCCTTGGGATTTCATACCAAGGTTGCTCCTTTGTCAAACCACGCACATTGGTACGCAGTACCACAGGTAAAATATCCGCTTCGGCCCTTAAGGCGATATTGGCAGCGCCGCGGGCAAAGTGGTTAATGGTCGCACCGACCACCGTACGCGTGCCCTCGGGGAAGATGATTAAATTGGTGCCTCTTGCGAGCACTTCGCGGCAATCCTCTAGCATCAATTCGGCGCCGCGATTGGGAATATAACCCGCGCAGGACACCACACCCCGCAAAAATGGATTACGCCACAAAGCTTGTTTGACTATGCAGCCCGCATTGGGCATGAGACTTATCAATACCACCACATCGACTAAACTGGGGTGATTGGCTATGACGATAACGCCTCTGGCATCATGTAATTTTTGGGCATCGTGGCTGCTGACCTTAATCACACCTGCCCAAGTGAGCATGGCGACAAAGCCTTTGAACATTAAATGCACGGCTTTTTGGACTCGAATAATCCGCGCCTCTGGTGTGCCTGGCCAAAAACGCAGTAGCGGCAGAATGGTCAAGGAGCTTAATAAGCCGCCTAAGCCAAAGGCGATATAACAACTTACGCCACCTAGCCAACGTGGCACATAATTCAGCCCTTCGCGGCGAGTTTCTGGCAAGGTATATGCGGCATTGAGCATTGAATCTTCATGGCCCTTAGCGGCGTCATGGCTGTGGGCTGCATCAAACATGCTCAAGTCTCCAATGCCATTGGGATAAGCAGCCTGAAATATTTTGCGCCGTTGCTAGGGCGTGGATAAATGCACCATAGGTCAGCGGATTTAAAGCTGTTGCCTTAGAAATACGGCTCACTGTGAGCTTGGCCGAAGCGGGTGTATCGAAGGGCGCGAGCTGTAGGCCTAGGGCCAAAGGTAATTCAAATTCTTGGGTAAACTCATCGTACACAGGAGGCACTGGATCATCACCGAAGACCAATAACAATGGTTCTGGCGATTGATGTAATTGGGCGAAGGCTTCGGCCATAGCTTGGGACAGGGTTTCTGTGCCCGCCGCAACTGAGGTTGAAGGCGCGGTATTGGCTGCCACTATGCCAAAAATGCCGCTGGCGGTGTTGTGCACTGACTGACTAAAACCTAAGGGCGATAAGGGCTGTTTGGCGATAATGTCTTCGAGTAGGCCAATGGTGCGCTGCAACTCTCCATGGCGCGAGGCAAAAATAGAGCGACAATTTGCAGGCATTTCGCACTGAAAACTCACCTCTAACATCATCTTAGTCAAGCGACTAAAACGGCGGCGCTGCATGGCGGGAATTTGTTTGAGTGCGGGAGCGGTGGTATCCGACTGTGGTGGCGTATCGAGATTGAGCTCAGCCGAACTCTCGCACCAAGTTTGCCAACTTTGATGGTGCTGATATTGGGGGGCCCAAGCGCCCCAAGAGAGAATGCTGAATGTTAGTTGCACTACTTTGCCTCGACACTAAATTTAAGCTGTCTTAGTTATCCCTAACTAAGTTAGAACATTAATGGATTGTCATACCATAGTGAGGAGTATACGCGTTAGAAGAATGACGCTCGAAATGCCCTCTACAGCGTGGTCATTCTACACTATGCCCCTTCTTTTTATGAAGCCATTTGCATTGTGCGGGTTAACGGAATGGGATCAAGTGCTGTGATTTGCAGCACTTATTCGACATTGAGTAACAAATATCGCAGTGGCTATCTGATTTCGCAGACACTTTAACTTACAGGTTAAAATGAAAAAAGGCGCACTGAGCGCCTTTTGGCATGAGCTTGATAACCTATTGCGACAATTGATTCTCGATTTTACGCAGCGCTACTTTCAACTTGCGAGTATTTTCTGGACCCATACGGATCAACAGTTTTTGTGCACTGGGTAGTGCCTCTAAGTTAGGGTCAACGAATTGATAGTTAACGCTAATTGAATTCAGCTCAATCGGATCTTCAATAATAGGTGCTGCGAGTAACATTTTAATCGCTTGCAGCATTCTGTCGTTAAATTTGGCGTTGCTGTAGCCGAGTTCGGTAAAGGCTTCCTCTAGGAGCGGCGTCAGTTGCTTGTAAGTTGTGATTAAGCCCTGTTCGTCCATTTTGGCAATCGAGTCAACATAGGCATCGTATCTGTGGAAACCCTCAGGATTTAAATACACTTTGTTGGTGATTTCTGAGACTGAGAACAGCTTCTCTGGTCCTTTAAGTGGGCTAACTTTACGGGTTAATTCACCCTGAGCTAGGTTATCCACGAATACCACAAATTGGCGGACGAGATCTTGCTGCACTAACGAAGAACTCAGCACATTGTTATTGATCATGGCGAGGGCTTTTTGTTGCACAAATGCATCACTTTCAGCCAGCACAGGCACAGGTTCTACGACAACTTCAGGCTCTGCCACTGCAGTGGTTTCAGTGCTATTGGTGTTCGTTTCTGTAACGGCAGGCGTCGTCTCTGTGGTTTCAGGCTCTGGCGTACTTTCGAGCGTCATAGGTTCAGATGGCGGTGTTTCAGGCAATACAATAGGGGCGTTAGGAATGAGTTTAGGTGAGTCAGAATCACCGCTGTAGTAATAATATCCTCCGGCAGAAAGTAGCACGACGAGCACTATCGCAAAAAGCGCAAAGCGATTGCTGCTAGAAGAAGTCTCTTGAGGTGTTATTCTATCATCTTGATTAACTTGCATTTTACATCCTTCGCTTGAGTGTCAAGGTAACTTGGTGAATACATGCAGCTAACATTAAAGTGCAAGAGCGGGCTATTTGAAGGCCGCAGGTTCATTTTGCAAGTTTCCATGCGCTTGTCTATAGCGCTTAGCTGAACATAAACAATTTATTTCGAGTAAAGGCAGATGTTACGCCTCGTTCTTTACCCTTTAATATTTACGGCTTAAGCCTGCACATAGTGCTGTCTGTGCCCGAGCCAACGTAAAATAATTGCATCGACTTTTTCGGGAGCTTGCGCCATTACATGGCTCGCTAATTTCTGAATGTGTGGGATCAAAGCTTGATCGCGCACCAGATCGGCAATTTTGAGCTCAGCCAGTCCCGTCTGCTTAGTGCCAAGCACTTCACCCGGACCACGAATTTCTAAATCTTTCTGCGCTATGATGAAACCATCATTGCTTTGTCTGAGTACACTCAGTCTTTGGGTGGCGGTATGGCTCAACGGCGCCTTGTAGAGTAACACACAATGGCTTGCGATGGCGCCTCGACCGACTCGTCCGCGCAGTTGATGTAGTTGTGCTAGACCTAAACGTTCAGGGTTTTCAATGATCATCAGGCTGGCATTGGGCACGTCGACGCCCACTTCAATCACGGTTGTCGCTACCAGTAGATGAATAATGCCTGCCTTAAAGTCGGCCATGATTTGCTGTTTCTCGGCGCTCTTTAATCTGCCATGCACTAGGCCAATATTGAGCTCGGGCAGGGCGAGGCGCAGTTCTTCGGCTGTGTCTTCGGCGGCTTGGCATTCGAGTACTTCGGATTCTTCAATCAGAGTACATACCCAATAGGCCTGACGTTGGTCGCTAATGACAGCGTTGCGGACCCGTTCAAGCACTTCGTTACGGCGTAAATCAGCAATCGCCACAGTGGTCACTGGAGTTCGCCCCGGCGGCAGCTCATCGATAATGGATGTGTCGAGATCTGCATAGGCCGTCATCGCCAGCGTGCGGGGAATGGGTGTGGCTGTCATGATCAATTGATGCGGGTGGAAACCTTGGCTCACGCCCTTTTCCCGCAGGCCTAAGCGTTGGTGTACGCCGAATCTGTGTTGCTCATCGATAATAATTAACGCGAGTTTGCTAAAGACCACATGCTGCTGGAAGATGGCATGGGTCCCAATCACCATCTGGGCTGCGCCAGATTCAATATCCGCAAGGGATTGGGTTCTGGCCTTGCCTTTAAGTTTTCCCGCCAGCCAACCTACCTTAAGTCCGAGTGGCTCAAACCAAGCGGCAAAGTTAGTTGCATGTTGCTCGGCCAATAACTCGGTCGGTGCCATCATGGCAACTTGATAACCGTTTTCAATCGCTTGTAATGCCGCCATCGCCGCGACTAAGGTTTTGCCAGAGCCAACATCCCCTTGCACTAAGCGCATCATAGGGTGCGGCTTTTCTAAATCTTTGCCTATATCGGCCACGACTCTTTGCTGGGCGCCTGTGGGCTTAAAGGGCAAAGCTGCGAGGAAAGGATTGAGCAACTGCCCCGTGGCCTGCATGGTAACCGCTGCATCTAAATTACTGCGCTGCCTTAGGCGTAGCATGCTGAGATTATGGGCGAGCAACTCTTCCTGCACGAGTCGCTGCTGGGCTGGGTGTTGGCCTAACTCTAAATCGAACTGAGAGATCCCCGCAGGAGGTCGATGCAGCGTCTGCAGCGCTTGTTTAAGGCTGATGTTATTAGGTTGCAACTGCGGTGGCAGCAGCTCAGTTAAACCGCCCTCTTCCAGCAATACCAAGGCTTGCTCGGTCAGCTTTAGCCAACTCGCCTGTTTTAAGCCCTCAGTCGTGGGATAAATCGGCGTTAGGGTATCACTCAGGTGAACATCTTCACCGGGATACACCACTTTATATTCTGGATGCACTATCTCAGCTTGATGACTACCACGGCGCACTTCACCGTAGGCGCGGATCATCAAACCATTTTGCATGGCATTACGCTGAGCAACGGAAAAGTTAAAGAAGCGCAGGCTTAAGCTGCCCGTATCGTCGCGCACATTGCAGACCAGCATGCGCTTGCGGCCTTGGATGATTTGTGTCGATTGGATTTCAGCTTCTATAGTGCCATAACCGCCTAGGCTGAGGGTGGCAATAGGATAGATTTGGGTTCTATCTTCGTAGCGCAGGGGTAAGTGAAACAGTAGATCTTGTACTGTTGTGATGCCGAGCTTTGCGAGTTTCTCCGCGACCTTTTTGGCGACGCCTTTGAGGTCGGTGATCGGAACAAGATCCAATTGCTGCAAGTCGTTAGCACTCAATCACTGTGAATTTATACATATATTAACAGAGAATAAGCGTAAGGCAATCTCAAGGGGAATGAGGGACTTATTTGCCAGCCTAGTTAACGTCATTTTGCGGCCCTTAGGTTTCGGCTAAGGCCGCAAAAAATTGTCGATATACAATCGTTCGACGGAAGTAAGTGTTCAACTGTGAGCGTGTTTACAACCAGCCTTTTTGCTTGGCAATGCGGGCTGCATCGATTCGATTACTGGCATTGAGTTTGGCTATGGCTTCTGAGAGGTAGTTGCGAACAGTCCCTTCGGCGATAAAAAGAGTTTCGGCGATGTCGGAGGTGGATTTGCCTTCGCTAGCGAGGCGAAGAGCACGGCGTTCTTTGTCGTTGAGCGGGTCGACATCGCCAATCGCCATCATGGCAAGTTCAGGATCGATCACTCGTTTTCCCGCCATCACTTGTTGAATCGCGTTGACTAAGGTTTCCGAGGGCGCATCTTTAAGCAGAAAGCCGCCCACACCCGCTTCGATGGCACGTTTAATATAGCCTGCACGGCCGAAGGTGGTAATGACCACAACCTTAGTTTGGCTATGTTGCTCCTTTAACCATGTGGCCAGCTCTAAGCCTGTGCGGCCGGGCATTTCGATATCAGTTAGCAAGAGATCAAAGCTTTGCTGTTTGAGTAAGCTTAGAGCTTCGTCGCCGTCACTCGCTTGGGTGATACTAAAACCCCCTGCAAGCGTAAGGAGTGCGGCGAGTGCTCCTCGCACCATAGCTTGATCTTCCGCCAATAAAATCTTCATTAATGTGTTGCTCCCTGCAAAGGTAAACTGACGGTAAATCTATATCCCTGTTCGAGATTATAGCTCAAGCTACCGCCTAAACTGTCGAGACGCTCGCGTATACCAGTGAGGCCATTACCCTCTATAAAAGGTTTGGCCGCGGCATTGTCTTTGACTTCTAGCAGCAGGCGGTCTGCTTGCTTAGAAAAGTGGATAGAGCATTCACTTGCACCGCTATGGCGAAGAATATTATTAATGAGTTCGGTGAGGATCAAACTCAGTTGGCTTTCTGTGCTTGCACCTAGCTTAGGTAGCTCACCACTGAGCTCGACACTTAAGCCTTTATCCCTTAAGGATTTACAAAGCTGCGTCACGCAACTCTCTAGGCCCTTGTGTTTGTAGTCTGACACTGTGTGGCGGATCTGGCTTAAACTTTCCCTCGCAATTTGTCCTAGCTCAATCAATTGGGTTGATGCGAGTTCATATTCTTGTTTTGCGATTAGCTTTTCGGCTAGCTCAGCCTTAAGGGCGATGGAAGATAGGCTATGCCCCATAATGTCGTGTAGATCCCGCGCGATACGTTCACGCTCAAGCATAGTGGCCAAGGTGGTAATTTCTTGGGCACTTTGCTGTTCTTTCAATTTATGCCGATAACGTCTGCGTTCGGCGACACCAAACATGCCCACGCCGAGCACTAATCCCGAGCCGTAAAGCGGAAAGTAGTAACTGTTAAAGTGGTAAATCTCATTGAGGGCAAACAGCAGGCCGATGAGGGCTGCAATAGCCAACAGACAGGTCCGGAGAGGATAAAAAAAGCCAATGAAGAAAGCGGCAAAGGTAAATAGCGAGATAGAGCCTGGGTTGATTGGTGTGATCGCTATTGCTATGGCCACCATAATGAGAATGGGCAGATAGGCGCTACGGCTATTGCACTTATAGGTCCAAAAATAACTGGCAATAAAAGGGATTAACACGGCAAAACTGAGGGCGATTTTCCAGCTTGGATAGGGATTTATGGCAAGTGGGATCAGATAAAACACTAAGTTTATCAAATACACCCAAGCAAGTTTTCGTTCGAGCTGAAGGGGAGTGCTTATCATGATGCCTCTGTGTCACTGAGTTGGTTGTTCAATGCCTACCGATGGCATCTGTTTTAATTTATTCTTTTTAGGGATTGGCGCTATCGTCAGCGCCATAGATCCCCGTTAACAACTTTGTCTATTTTGCACTTAATTGCTGATTTTGTTGAAGCAAAAATTTTGCCCAACCGTAATCTGCTTGTACTTTGATCGCTTGTTGCCAATCTTCAATCGCGCCTTGGCTATCGCCTAATTCCTGTTTAGCTAGCCCGCGCCACGTGTAAGCTTCGGCTTCACCCCAGCAAATATTGCCGCAAGGCTGAGCGAATCTTTCTATTGCTGTAGTGGCTAAGGTCTTAGCATTTTGCATGCTGCCGCCAAATATGGCTGGCGTGTTATAGGCGGCGATGGCTTTAACAAGCGCTACCCGTGGATTTTGTGGTTCTAATTGTTCAGCACCGGCAATCGCCTTGGCGGATTTCATGCCGAGCGTTGCACCTTTGCTATTGTCTAAGGCGATTTGCATGCCATAAACCGACGATAACAGGGCGAGGGATTCTGCATTCGCTTGGCTGGTTTCGAGTGCTTCTAATGTGGTTTGCGCTGTAGTCAGTGCGCTGCTAGCGAGTGTTTTTTGTCCCATTACATTGGCACTGATGGCTAAGCGATAGTTCGCATAGGCTTTATCATAATCTTGAGTGCTGCCGCTCAGTTGTTGTAATTGCGTTAGATTCATCGCATTCGAGGCCGCGTCTACGTTGGTGATGCTAGTGTTTGATGGCGTTGCTGCAAACGAGTGAGTACTGATAAGCACAAAGCTGGAGGCGAGGAGTAATGTTTTCATGGTATTTCCTTATTGAGTGAGTTTCCCAATGTTTGGGTACGGGCTCATTATCAGAAATTCGATAGAAGAAGTGCAGACACAAAGGTCATGTCTTTGGCATGACAAATGTCATCAGTTGAGTTGTGTGCTTATATTTTTTATGAGGTGTGCTTTAAAGAAGGTGCGTGATTAATAAAGTGGACAATACCTAGAGAGCAAAACACCGGAGAGACTCCGGTGTTTTTAATCGCAAATGAGCAGCTAAGTGTTATACCACAGCTTGAGTGCTTGCTTGGTTTATTAAGTAGCCCAAGTAACCTAAGTAGCACAGTAGTAATACTGAACCTTCGCGGCGGCCAATACGAAATCCTGTCCAAGCGAAAGGTAAAATCATGATGGCAAATGCCAACATCACGATGAAATCAAAGGGTTGGAAGCCAAGTGATGATACCGGCTGTACTATTGCAGTAATACCTAAAATACCCAAAATATTGAATATGTTAGAACCGACAACGTTACCTATGGCTATGTCACTCTGACCTTTCAGTGCCGCTAGAACAGAAGTTACTAACTCTGGCATACTGGTACCAATCGCCACGATCGTTAAGCCGATAATGACTTCACTGATACCGAAGGTCTTGGCTAAATCTACTGCGCCGTTGACAAACAAAATACCGCCACCGACTAACATACCAATACCGACTAAGATAAATAGGGCTGAAAGTAGCGGATTATTTGGACCTGCTTCAATCTCTTCCTCTTCATTACCATTTTTCGAGCTGATGTAACTAAAGGCTAAATAACCGAACAGTAGTGACAGCAATATCACACCGTCAATTAGGCTGAGCTCGCCATCTAACAAGAGTGCCCAGAACAACATAGAAGCCAATATCATCAAAGGGATATCACGCTTTACAACTTGAGATTGCACTTGAATAGGGCGGATAAGTGCCGTGATGGCTAAAATCAAACCTATGTTAGCAATGTTAGAGCCAATAACGTTACCTAAGGCGATACCGCTGTTTCCTGCTAGAGCAGACTTTACACTCACAGCCAGTTCTGGTGCGCTAGTACCAAAGGCTACAATAGTTAAGCCTATGATAAGTGGCGTAATGCCTAAACGTAGAGCGATTGAACTCGCGCCACGCACTAGGGCTTCTGCGCCTAAGGTTAAAATAATAAAACCGCCAATAATCGATAGTGTAATTAGCATCGTTAGACTCTGTTAAACCTAATATTGAATGGAAAAGTACAAGGGAATTGCCCCTTGGCCGACTGGCGCACATGATACGTGGTTTTATCGGATTTTGACAGAATATGTCATAAAAAAGCACACCCTAGGCGTGCTTAGTTTTAGCTGATGACCATACTCGCCAACTGATTGTTTGGCCTAGTTATTTTTGAGTTAATTCATCTTCCCAGCGGACTTGGGCGCCACGAATGCCGTCAACTCGTTCGCTAAAGGCTTTTTCAAGCACATGGCGTTTGATTTTGAGGGTAGGTGTGAGCGCATCATTCTCAATCGTCCAAGGATCACTGACCACGACAATCGCATCGACATGTTCGTGTGACTCTAAGTGCGGATTAACGCTATCGAGTGTCGCTTTGAGTGAGGTGCGGACTTCTTCGCGGGCTTGTAGATTTGCCCCTTCGGATAACTGCACTAGTGCGACGGGATGTGGCAGACCAGAGCCAATCACGCAGATCAGTTCAACATGGGGATCCTGTGCCAGTTTACGTTCGATAGGCACGGGCGCTACATATTTGCCCTTGGCGGTTTTAAAGTTGTCTTTCACTCGGCCAGTAATAGTGACACAACCATCGGCATCAATTGAGCACAGATCGCCTGTGTGGAAGAAACCATCAGCATCGAATGCCGCTGCGGTAGCTTCTGGCTGAAGATAATAAGCAGTCATTAATCCCGGACTCTTAAGCAGTAGCTCACCATCCTCGCCTTGGCGGATCTGGCAATCCTCTACTGGGCGGCCAACAGTACCAATTTTACGCGCATCAAAAGGATAGTTGATGATCGAATAGGCACAGTTTTCTGTCATACCCCAAGCTTCGCAGATATTAAGACCAATACTGTGATACCAGTGGATCAGTGATGGCGGAATTGGCGCCGAGCCAGAGCCGAGTAGACGACAATGGTTCAAGCCTAAACCCTTATGGATTTTGTATTTCACAAAGCTGCTAAGCAGGGGGATTTTCAACAATAGATTAAGTTTATTAACCCCAATTTTGTCGATAATGTTTTTCTGAAACAGGCTCCATAACCGTGGTACCGAGAAGAATACCGTTGGTTTTGCCCGTTGAACATCGACAACGAAGGAGTCGAGACTTTCAACGAAAGCCACCACACTACCTGAGTAGAAGGATGAGCCTTCAATCGCAACGCGCTCTGTGATGTGGGCTAAGGGTAAATAGGATAACAGTCTATCGTCGCCATCGGTGCGCAGGTCACGCACTACCGCTTGGCAAGTCCAGCCATAGCTGGCGAAGGTTTGAATCGCGCCCTTAGGTTGGCCAGTCGAGCCAGAGGTATAGATGAGTGTCATCACTTGGTCTGGAGTAGGCAGCGGGGCGTTAACTAAGGGGTACCCTAGCTTAAGCAACTGTTCCCATTGATATTGGGCTGGCATCGTATCATAGGGCATGGCAAGGCGTAGTAGCTCGCCGCCGACACCAGCCTCTTGGTCTGCCCAATGGTCAAGCTTGCCGAGAAAAATGGCTTTTGCACCACTGTGTTGCAGCACATACCGAATAGTATCTGTGTTGGCGGTAGGGTAAATAGGTACGCTGACATAGCCGCCGTGCATCAACGCGAGGTCGGTGATAAACCATTCGGCACAGTTTTTAGAGAGAACGGCAATTTTATCACCACGCTCTAAGCCTAAGTGATGTAAGGCTCCGGCAAGTTGTTGAACTTTTTCTTGAACTTCAGCCCAAGTAAAATCAAGGAATTGACCCTTGATCGGTTGGCGTAAATAGACTTGGTCCCCCTGAGTATTAGCCCAGTGCGCCAGCATTTCAATTGGCGTCTTAATCGCTGTATCCATTGGCAATTCCCTGTTATTTATTGTTCTTTTGGCTGTACCCAGTATGGCGAGTTTTGTGAGCTCGCGCAAATAGTTTACAAGATTGTAAAATATGAGAATGGAGCGCAAAGCCTACAAGTTGAGTGTGAAAGCAAGATGAAGAGAGTGGCAAGCGGGGGGGTTGGATTGTGTTGGCAACAAAAAGGCGCCGTAGCGCCTTTTCGTTTATAGAAGGTGAAATGCTAGTGCTTACAGCTCCATCACGCCGTCCATTTCAACTTGAGAATCCTTCGGCAATTGCTTCACGCCGATAGCAGCACGGGCTGGGTATGGCTGGCTGAAGTAACGGCTCATGATTTCATTCACTTTAGCGAAGTGGCTTAAATCAATCAGGAAGATGTTGAGCTTAACGATATCGTTGATTGAACCGCCCGCAGCAGTACAAACTGCCGTCAGGTTTTTAAATACTTGCACGACTTGTGCTTCAAAATCATCGCTGACAATTTGCATTGTGCTTGGCACGAGCGGGATCTGGCCAGATAAATACACTGTGCTGCCGACTTTAACCGCTTGTGAATACGTGCCTATGGCCGCTGGGGCGTTTTCGGTCGCTATGATGATTTTTTCTGCCATGACGCTCTCTCTAGTGTTGAGTTAATTAACGATTACGGGACGTGCGCAGTACTTCGGGCAGTACCCTAATTCGGCGCATCACGTTGGCTAAATGGATCCTGTCTTTCACCGAAATCCGCAGGTTGATCAAATACACGCGACCATCACGTTCTTCAGTGCTGAGGTTGTGAATGTTTGAACCTTCGGCGGCAATGATCGAGGTGATCTTCGCCAGTGCACCTTGGTGGTTAACAATTTCCACCCGCAGATTGGCTTGGTAATCAACGCCTTCAACATTATCCCATTGTACGGGAATATACTTGTCTGGCTCGCCTTGATAACCACGAATATTGGCGCAGTTTTCCATGTGTACCACTAAGCCCTTACCTTGGCTCACGTGGGCAATCACGGCATCACCAGGAATTGGGCGGCAACAGTTAGCAAAGGTAACGAGCATGCCTTCGGCGCCACGAATTGGCATCATGTGGCCGTCGCGACTTTCTTGATTCTCAAGATTATCGCCAATCAAACGCTGGGCGATAACAATACTCATGGCATTGCCAAGGCCGATGTCGGCGAGCAGCGAATCGAGCGTCGTATGTTTAGTATCGCGGATCACTTTTTCAATCTGCTCAGGCGCAATGCTATCGAGTTTAGTTTTGCCTAGCGCATGGTTGAGCAGGCGGCGACCAAGCGCAATCGCATCATCACCTTTAAGGCTTTTCAGCACTTGGCGGATTTTAGCGCGAGCTTTACCGGTTACCACAAAGTTCAGCCAAGCGGCATTAGGACGGGCGCCTTTAGCGGTAATGATTTCAACGGTTTGGCCTGAAATTAACGGTTGACTAAGCGGATACGCTTGGCGGTTAACACGGGCGCCGACGCAGGTATTACCTACGTCCGTATGCACTTCGTAGGCAAAGTCTACCGCGGTGGCATTGACGGGTAATTCCAGAATGCGAC
Organism: Shewanella sp. NKUCC06_TVS; assembly: GCF_019345515.1. Lineage (NCBI taxonomy): Bacteria > Pseudomonadati > Pseudomonadota > Gammaproteobacteria > Alteromonadales > Shewanellaceae > Shewanella > Shewanella sp. NKUCC06_TVS. The sequence continues at coordinate 129,799 of NZ_JAHKQX010000010.1, forward strand.
CTTCAGGGGTGAACACATAAATCTCTTCAGGGAAGAGTTCCGTCTTCACGTTTTCAACGAATTCGAATGAGGTGCTAGCGCTTTGTTGTAACTCCAACAAGCTTTGCATCCACTTACGGGCACGCACTTGAGTCGTCGTGCCTTGGCCTGTTTGCGCACCGCCTTTGTAGGCCCAGTGTGCAGCTACCCCTTTGTCGGCCATCTGGTCCATATCTTCGGTACGAATTTGGATCTCAACGGGCACACCGTGTGGACCAAATAAAGAGGTATGGAGAGACTGATAACCGTTGGCTTTGGGGATAGCGATATAATCTTTGAAACGACCGGGACGAGGTTTGTACAGTCCGTGCATGGCACCGAGTACGCGATAACAAGTGTCGATGGAATCGACTATCACCCTAAAGGCGTAGATATCCATCACTTCTTGGAATTGCAGTTCTTTACTCTGCATCTTGTTATAGATGGAGTAGAGGTTTTTCTCGCGACCTTTGACTTTTCCCGGAATACCCGCATCGTTTAAGCGCGTATACACAGCGGCTTCAATGCCTTGGATCAATTCTTTGCGATTGCCACGGGCGGCTTTAACGACTTCTTTAAGCACCCGATATCGCATTGGATAATAAGCTTGGAAACCTAAGTCTTCTAACTCTGTCTTGATGTTATGGATACCAAGACGGTTAGCGATGGGCGCGTAGATTTCTAAGGTTTCGCGGGCGATACGGCGACGTTTGTCGGGACGCAGTGCGCCTAAGGTACGCATGTTGTGGGTTCTATCGGCAAGCTTGATGAGGATAACGCGGATATCCTGCGTCATCGCCATCATCATTTTACGGAAGTTTTCAGCCTGAGCTTCTTTCTTGTCGCGAAATTTAAGCTTATCGAGTTTTGACACGCCTTCGACGAGTTCGGCCACCGCGGCACCGAATAGTTCGGCTAAATCGTCTTTGGTGACATGGGTATCTTCGATAGTGTCGTGGAGCAGTGCTGCCATCAGCGTCTCATGATCAAGACGCATGTCAGCAAGGATGCGGGCAACCGCAACCGGATGAGTAATATAAGGTTCGCCACTCGTGCGCATTTGCCCTTCGTGGGCATCGCGCGCAATCTGGTACGCCTGCTTGAGCAATTCTACCTGTTCAGGTTCTAAGTAACCGGAAGCAGACTCCTTTAGACCTTCAAACAGATACAAGTGGCAGCTCTCCCTTTACCTAAATAGGTTTTTACTCAAAAACTATAATGAACGACCTTCAGCAATGGCTGCAACCGCTGCAATTTCAGCGGCTTCACGTTCACGTACCGTTTGACGCTCATCGGCATCTAAGGTGTGAGCATTAACTAAACCTAGTTCGATTTCACGCAGGGCGATAACCGTGGGTTTGTCGTTCATCTCTTCAACCATAGGGTCTTTACCCTGCACGGCGATTTGGCGAGCACGACGCGCCGCAACCAAGATCATATCAAAACGGTTGCCGATTTGTTCTACGGCGTCTTCTACAGTTACGCGAGCCATGTGTTGAAACTCCAGTTTATCTAGGGAAAAAATGACGCAAAATTGTACACTATGACAGCTATCCTGCCAACAGATCGTGAAGCATATCATTTTGCGCGTGGATCTGACTAGCACCTGTTAAGCGCTGACTGCGAATGATGGCACGCAAATCGGCTAAGGCAGTGTCAAAATCGTCGTTGACGATAATAAAATCATATTCTTTATAGTGGGACATTTCCGATACGGCTTGTGCCATACGGCTGGCGATAACATCGCTACTGTCTTGTCCGCGACCAGTGAGGCGGCGCTCTAGCTCGGCTTTAGAGGGTGGTAGAATAAACACACCAACGGCTTCTGGCATCACGGCTTTAACTTGTTCGGCACCTTGCCAGTCGATATCGAGGAAAACATCGATACCTTGGGTGAGCGTATGCTCGATCACATGGCGCGAGGTACCATAGTAATTGCCAAACACTTCTGCCCATTCAAAAAAGGCATTTTCAGCAATTAAGGCTTTGAATTGCTCAACATTAACGAAGTGATAGTGTTGACCATCAACTTCACCTGGGCGTGGTGCGCGGGTGGTATGAGATACCGAAACCTGCATGTCGGCTGGCTTGTCTTTAAGCAAGGCTGAAATCAACGAGGATTTACCTGCGCCACTTGGCGCCGACACAATAAATAAATTTCCGCGTGCGGTCATGAGCTAAATATCCAATGGGTTAACGCAAGAAGGGCCCAGAAAGCCGAGCATTATACCGATTTTGACCATAGAAATACTAGGGCTTGTTGGCTGGCAATTTAAGCCTATTTTAGATTTACTTCGATATTATGTGCATTTTTATCCGACTTGGGTCGTAGGCACTGACAATTGCGGGTAAATTGGTTACGCTCGTGCGAATAAGGCAATGAGTGTCTTTTTGTATCTCGTTTTTACAACAATAAAGGAAGGGTCGTGCTGTTAAAATCTCTTTTCTGCCTTCACGGGCGTGATTCTCGTCCCCGTTTTGTCGCAATCAGTGTTGGCGTTTATGTCTGTATTGCATTTGCAGCCGCTGCTTTTGGGGCTAATTTTCTGATGTATTTGCTGGCATTGTTGGGTCTACCTTTATTAGGGCTCACCAGTTTGCGTCGTTTGGCCGATGCCGATAAGTCAAAAGGCTTGATTGGCGTATTCCTATTGCCGTTAATAATTTTCATCGGCCTGTTAGCGGCCGATGTGCATATTGCCTTAATTGGATTGAGTTTAGTGTTAGCCGCGGGACTGACATTTTGGGGCTGGCGCTTTCCTGCACCAACGATAGTGGATTATCGCTACGGTTATTTCGGTCCTGAGCTGGATGCACCAACATCACAGGCAATGCCTAGGCGCCGTGTGGAACCGACTATCGTTCCTAAAACCATCGCACCTAAAACCATAGATCCTAAAATCGTAGATCCTAACACTATAGACGCTAAAGCCATGGCATCTAAAACTGCCATAGATCCTAACATCATTGACCCTAAACCTATTGTTGCTCAAGACGTTGCCGTAAGACAATCGGCAAAATCTACCTCTCATATTCAAGCACAACCTCAAGCTGAAAGGCATGAGCCGCATGTTGATCAGCTTCATGCCCAAACCATTAGTGCTGAGACTGTGTCTGAGCCAGAGGTCGATTTATCGACCCATGTTGAATCTGTTTTAACATCGCCGAGGGTTGAGCCGAGTGTTAGCGCGGCGGAGGCAGAGCGAGAGGCGTTGCGTCAAGATGAACTGCGCTTCGATGCCCTTACTCGGATGACGCAGAATCCTGCCGATTTTGTGGTGCCAGACAGTCATGCAGATTTCCGTCCTGCTAATACTAGCCGCGTTGAACAGACCCACATTGAGTTGGTCGATGTCGATGTGGACAATGTTGATTTGAAACATGTCGACTTTACTGCGGCGCAATTAGATCCTGCCGAGCGTAGTGCTGAACCCGGTTGGCGTTTTACCGCCGAAGAAGATGACGAGCCTGACAGCTTTAACGATAGAGATCATGCCGAAGAAGTGCGTCAGCGCCGCGCCGAAGCAAAAGATTCTGGTTCGATGACTGAGCTATTTCGCGGTTTATTTGAGTTTTTGGCGCCACTAAAGCGTTTCTTGGTGTTGCCTAAGATTAAACTGCCGAAAGTGGAACGCCGTTATTGGCGCCCAGCAGGAATTGGCTGTTGCGTGGTGCTCTTGATTGCCTTGGTGTGGGGCCTTTGGCCAAATGGCGACGCAGAAACGGGTGATGGTGCAGAAGTTGTCACGGTTAACGCGATTGCGCCCTATGCGGGTGAGCGGGTGACGCTCGCGTTACCGGACGGTTTTTCTGTGGCGCTGGAGGATGACATCTTGATCATGCGTTGGCTCGGTGAGAAAGGTAAAGCACAAAATCTGTGGTCCTTAGCGACGGCAAAGGGAGATAAAACTTGCAGCGTCTTATCCTTTAACAATGGCACTGACTATCGCCCTGTGACTGTGGATCTGAAAGCGGATTCCGCTTCAGAGGCGCGATTCTCACCACTCGATACTCAGGCCATCATTATTGATCTCGCCCGTCGAGGTAATATTAGCCTGTGTGGTTATAAGTTCAGTCTTAAGGGCAGCCAAGCGATATTGGAACAAAATCGCACCTTTGGCGATTATATTGCTCGTTAAAAAAGTCTGCAGCTAAGTCGATAAAAATTCTGCTTAAATGCTAGTCACAATTAGAGGGGTAGATTACACTTTTGCTCCTCTTTTTCTCAAACCGTACTTTAGGTTGTTTAGGTCGATGCGGTTTGGAGAAACACCTTTAAATTTGAACTGAATATATCAATCCAGCATGAATACAGAATTGACCTTAGTCATTATGGCTGCGGGGCTAGGTAGTCGTTTCGGCGGCGATAAGCAATTGGCGGCACTCGGCCCCGCGGGTGAACCCATGTTGGTGCTATCAATCATGTCGGCCATTCGCAGTGGTTTTCAGCGTGCTGTGCTGGTGATCCGCCCAGAATTAGAAAGTGAATTAACTGAGATTCTGACACGATTTTTGCCAGCCGATTTTGAATATCATTTTTGCTATCAAGTCTTAACGGATTTACCCGAAGCGGCGCAGTTGGCGGATCTTAGTCACAGGCTTAAACCTTGGGGCACGGCCCATGCACTCTGGAGTGCGCGCCATCTCGTTAAAGGGCCAATGGCCGTTATCAATGCCGATGATTTTTATGGTGATAGCGCTTTTGTTTCCTTAGCGAAAGGTTTAAGCATGAGGCCAACTGAGTGGATGATGGTGGCCTATCCCATAGAACTCACGTTGTCGGAACACGGTGGCGTTAATCGTGGTTTGTGTCAGGTTGAAAATGGTCAGCTTAAATCGGTCGCCGAATGGCTCAATATCGCCGAGCAAGCTGGCCACTTAATGGGTGATGGCCCGCAGGGTCATGCTAATTTGCCGGCGCACTCCTTGGTCTCTATGACATGCTGGGGCTTCTCCCCAAGCATATTTGATGTTATTAAACGTGAATTAACCGAATTTATCGGGCAACAGGGTCAACAACCTAAGTCTGAATGTTACTTGCCCGCCATAGTACAAGCGGGCATTGAGCAAGGTTTGCCTGTCTATGTCGATGTTGCCTGTGAGCCCTGGCTTGGCGTGACTTATCCGCAGGACACTGTCTGGGTAAAACAAAAATTAACGGAGTTATTGAGTGATAAAACTCATCAGGCAGTCAGTGTTGCCTCATTTTGGTATTGAAGCTGCCGAGGCGAAAATTTCTGCCCTCGGTAATGGCCACATCAATGACACCCTTTTGGTGCGCTGGCCTGCGGGCGAATTGGTATTGCAGCGAATTAACACTGAGGTATTTAAAACACCCAACGCTTTGGTCTGCAATGCCGATAAAATTAGCCATCATTTATGCGCTAAGTCGTTGCAGCAACAATACGGCCTGAAAGTCGTTAGCCCTTGTTTAACCCAAGAGGGTGAGCTGGCTATCGATTTAGGCGAGCAAGGATTTTGGCGTGCGATCAGTTACTTGCCCCATAGTCTTAGCATTGAAGTGGTTAAGTCGGAACAAGAAGCGGAAATGGCGGCTAAGGCCTTTGGGCATTTTGCCTCTGCCTTAAGTGATTTTGATGCGACAGAGCTTGAAGATGTGATCCCCCAATTTCACCATTTACCGGGACGCATGGCCTTACTAAAGCAGGCCGCTGAACTCGATAGTCAACATCGCTTAGCGCTCTGTCGTCATTGGGTCGATTACGCGTTATCTCAGCAGGCTTTGCTGGATGAACTTGCAGAAATATCGCCAAAGCTGCCACTGCGAATTTGTCATAACGACACTAAAATCAATAACATGCTTTTTGATAAACGCGACATGTCCAGCATGGCGATTATCGATTTAGATACCTGCATGAAAGGTCATCTTATGTATGACTTCGGCGACATGGTACGCACTTTCTGCTCGCCAGAGGAGGAAGACTCTACGGCCTTGGATAAAGTCCAAGTGCGTCAAGACATCTTCGCCGCGATTTGCCGTGGCTACTTGAGCGAGTTGGGTGACGTCTTAACGGAAGACGAAAAGCGCAGTCTGTGGCTCGGTGCTCGGGTGATTTGTTTGATGATAGGTGTGCGTTTTTTAACGGATTATCTTAACGGTGATGTGTATTTCCACATCCACCGCGAAGGCCATAATTTAGACCGCGCGGCCAACCAGTTTACCTTGTACCAAAGCTTGCTCGACCAAGAGGCTGCGCTTAAAGCTAATTTCTAATTCAGCGCTTGGATATCTGTGCATTGGTATTTGTGTACTGATCCAATGCATTATTAAAGCGTGTAGTCGAAAAACTTACGACTTTGTGGGCCTGCGCTATTGGTGTTGACCTTGTTGGGGTGTTTATATTCACCCCAACTTGCCACGTTGCGGCCCACGTTAAGTTTAGGGAAACTCAGCGGCTCGCTTAAACCTAATGCGACATCGCTATTCTCCGCGTTTGCTTCCATTCCCAAAAATTGCAGTAACTGACTCAAGCTTCCTGCATGGCTAACATCGATTGAAATAAAGTCTTCCCGCCCATTAAAGTAAGCAAACACTTCTTGCTGATGCTTTTGATAACAAGCAATTAAGTGCTCACTGCTGGCAGGTTCCGCCACTTTATCTATGGCGAAAGTATGCCTAAAACTGCGCTTTAATATTGGATGGAAGCGGCCCGTTTTTTCATCCAAATGGGGCGCCATTTTACCAAGTAACATCTGCATTGAAGGCAACCAAGTATTGATATCGCGGTCGAGATAGACAAACACAGCCTCGGGAAATAATAAATCCAACTGCTGATAATCGCTGAAACAAGGCGTGTCAGACACTGCATCGGCCAGCATAAATGCCTGTTTAGTAAAGGCCATGTGCGCCACTTTTAGCCCTTGCTCCAATAGCGCCACACTCACACTCGTGGTGCCCGTGCGTGGCAAACCTATGATAAAGACCTTCTGCTTCTTCACCTTTATCTGTTCGCCACTGAGCGCATTCGACTGGGCTGGATGCATTGTATCTGGCGTAGCAATCTGTGAATTATCAGTAGGTTGAACATTGCCGATACGCTGTGCATTAGCAGTACATTGTACGTGAGTAGAGGTTGGTGAATTGTTGGTGTTATCAGGCATAGTTTAGGCTCAGAATGTGTGTCAGCGGTGCGGTAAAGCCGTAAGTTTTCACCTCGGCGTTTCACATTGGCGTGTCAAATCAGCGGCGGCAGTATATCTCAGCGCGAAGGCTTTGTCGGTGGCTATACATATTTGTCGGTGGCTATACATAAAAGTCACGCGCAACGCCAATGCACCACAGTAAAGGCGCCACTAAGTTGTATGATAGCTGCACTGTAGCTGCACAATAATAGCAAGTGGCTGACCGCAAGGCTTAGAAACAGAGCTCCCGGATTACCAACAAGGCTCATTTCTCTGCATTGCATAGCCATGTTGGTATTGATGAGGCGATTATTAGTGCTATTCAACTCATAAAGTGAGTCGAATAGGTTTGTTAATCGCCTCATTATGTGAGTAGAATAGGCTTGTTATTCGACTCATGGGGTAGATATGTGGATTTGGCAGCAAGCCGATTGGCCTAAGTTTCATTGGAACACCAGCAGCATTGATGCCTTGCTGCGTCAGGTCTATTTCAATCAGGGCCAGTTGCTTGGCAAGCAAATGCTAAGTCACGACGATAGCCTATTAACGTCAGACGCTGCACTCGACACTTTACTCGCTAATATTATCCATTCCAGTGCCATCGAAGGTGAAACGCTCAATGCGGCCTCGGTGCGCTCATCCTTGGCTAAAAAACTCGGCGTGTCCGAAGACAAGCCTTATCCGACAACAGCGCAAACCGATGGTTTGGCTGACATTATGCTCGATGCCTTAAAAAATTTAGAGACTGAATTAACCCTCGAACGGATATTGGGCTGGCATCAGCAGTTATTTCCGCTGGGTTACACATTACTTAACCCTGTTATTGGCGGAACGCTGCGTGGCGATACACCTATGCAGGTTGTCTCTGGCCGCATTGATAAACCAACAGTGCATTTTGAGGCACCCTCTAGATCGGCATTGGATGCTGAACTCTCGCAGTTTATCGAATGGTTTAATGCTTCACGGCAAGCGCAGGCTTTAGATCCGCTTATCCGTGCGGCGATAACACATCTTTGGTTTGTTACTCTTCATCCACTTGATGATGGTAATGGGCGCATCACGCGCTTATTGACTGATTTAGCTCTGGCGCAAGCGGAGAAACGCTCGATTCGTTTTTACGCTATGTCGGTCAGTATTCTTGCCCGTCGCCAAACCTACTATGACATTTTAGAGTCCACTCAAAGGGGCGATGTAGATATTACTCCTTGGTTAGTATGGTTTTTTGAAACCCTCAATGATTGCTTACTCAATGCGATGGCAGATGTGAGCAGAACGCTGTCGAAAATTCAGTATTGGCAAAGTGTCGACCAATCTTTATTGAGTCAAGAGCAAGCCAAAGTACTCAATCGCATGTTAGACGGCGATTTTGAGTTAGGGATTAATAGTAGCCAGTATCAAAAAGTCGCTAAGGTGAGTCGCGCCACCGCCACCCGTCATCTTGCGCAAATGGTCGAACAGCACTTTTTAGTTAAAGCCGACGCCGGTGGCCGAAGTACCAGATACTTATTGCCACTCAGTATGAAACGATAAAGGTTAGGTATGTTATCAAGCACTTGCATTCCAGTGACTCGGTGAATAGAAACCTAGGGTTTCTAAGTTTATGAACGAGAGCCATGGAAGGCGAACAGGTAGTTAAATAGGGAATGTTCAAGTCCCAGGATGCTCAACCGTGACGTCCTGTCACGGATGGTCACTTCCATGTTAGTGCCTAATCCTGCTAGCCTTCGCGCATATCTGTTAGCCAGTAGAACCAATCGCTTAATAGAAATTTGAGATAGATACTGGCTCAAAGCCGACGTCGGCGGCCGAAGTACAAGGTACTTATTGCCGAGTGGTTGGTAAGTAGATTGCGGAATTTGCCGTCTAAATGTAATCAGCGGCAACAATCATTTTGCATTTTGTGAGTGATTACCCTGTGCGATGTTATGTCCAAATCATTAAGTGCTAGGCATTTAATGTGACTCATAGTCCGTAGACGTATTGTCTACAAGTAAAGATCATCATGAAAACTCTTCAAAGGATTATTCATGGAAGATCATTTGCTTACCTCATTCGGTACTCATCTAAAAAGTTTGCGACTTGAGAGATCTTTTTCTCAGGAGCAGCTTGCATTAAAAGCTGACATGGACAGAACCTATGTCAGCGGCATTGAACGTGGGCAACGCAATGTTAGTTTGATTAATCTTTTTAAGCTTGCCAGTGCTTTAGATATCCCGGCGAAACAACTTCTTGATTTTACCGTTGAGGGATCATTATGACTCAACGAGCATTTTATTCGGCGAGTTTTAAAGATTTTCTATCTGCTGAGCCCGATGCGATTACCGGGCAGATATCACGTTTCCATACTCAGCATTTATTGCATGCACAAACTCGTGCTTGGTGTGCTGAAATTGAAGTTCTCAAACGCTCCTTGGCCGAGAGCATTGAGCGAGAAGGGCATATTTTCATTGAGTTTATGATCCCACGAATGGGACGACGTGCGGATGTCGTCATGATATTTAAAGGAATTGTTTTTATTGTAGAGTTTAAAGTTGGCGCAAAAGTATTTACCGCTGCAGATATGAGGCAAACTCATGGATATGCCTTAGATTTAAAGAACTTTCATCGCGGTAGTCATGATAAATATCTAGTCCCTCTGCTTGTCGCCACCAAAGCGACGAGCCAATCGAAAGATCCAGTATTCGCAGGCGATAATGTTGCTTCTACCTTGTGTATTTCACCCGGTGAATTGTTTTCAAGAATGCGCCTAATTGCTGAGCGGTTGAATCAACCTACTTTTGATTCAAACTTGTGGGCTGATTCTGGTTATTTGCCAACACCAACTATTATCGAAGCGGCGCAAGCGCTATATGCGCAGCATAAAGTCGAAGATATTGCTCGTAGTGAAGCCGACACTCAAAATCTTGGACAAACGAGCCAGCAATTACTTCAGTTGATTCACAATGCTCGGATCAATAAGCGAAAAATCATTTGTTTCGTTACCGGCGTTCCGGGTGCGGGCAAAACCCTTGTAGGGCTTAATATTGCGAGTGCGCATTCTAATGCTGACGAAAAGGAATATGCCGTATTTTTAAGCGGAAATGGCCCTTTAGTCTCTGTTTTGCAAGAAGCTCTGGCGCGAGATAGACGTGATCGCACTAAAGAGAAAATTGGCGATTGTCGACGACATACTGAGCAATTTATTCAGAATATCCATAAGTTTAGGGATGACTCGCTTACATCGAACAAACCCCCAGTAGAGCAAGTAGCTATCTTTGACGAAGCTCAGCGTGCTTGGAATGTTGAGCAGACTAGCAAATTCATGCAGACCAAGCGTAATCAAGCTGGATTCAATAAGTCTGAGCCAGAATATCTTATCGAAGTGATGGACCGCCATGAAGATTGGGCTGTAATTATTGCGTTGATCGGCGGTGGACAAGAAATCAACACCGGCGAGGTTGGGCTTTTTGGATGGTTGGATGCACTTGGCAACCGATTTACTCACTGGGATGCTTATTATTCTACGGATTTACTTAATGGTGAGTATGTGTCTACGGGTTTAACTCCTCGCGACTTTTCAAAAGGTACTTTGTTACCTTGTTTACATTTGGCGACATCGATGCGTTCATTTCGAGCCGAAAAGTTGTCAAATTTTATCCACCATTTAGTTAATGGTAACAGTGGCATGGCTTTGAATGTTTTGGCGACTTTTAAGCAAAAATATCCAATTAAAGTTACCCGAGACTTAAAGGCTGCTAAATGTTGGATAAAATCTCAAGTGCGTGGGACTGAAACAATGGGAATGCTAGCTTCGTCAAATGGTATTCGATTAAAAGCTGAAGGCATTTTCGTTAAAAACAAAATTGAGCATAAAGATTGGTTTTTGGGGCCGATAGAGGATATTCGTTCTTCACATTTTCTTGAAGATGTCGCCACAGAGTTTGATGTTCAAGGGCTTGAGCTTGATTGGTGTTTGGTTGCTTGGGAGGCTGATTTTAGATTCGGTCATGCAGGTTTTGAGCATATGCAGTTTCGAGGCTCAAGCTGGGAACAACGACAACGGGAAGAAAAATGCAGGTATCTTGAAAATGCCTATCGAGTCTTACTGACGCGAGCGAGGCAAGGAATGGTGATTTTCGTCCCTAAAGGCGATGAGTTAGATATTACTAGAAAACCGGCTTTTTATGATTCGACTTATCAATTTCTAAAAGCGTGTGGAATCGAAGAGCTTTGAACTTTTGAGTGAGACACGAACTAACTTTATTATCCTATTTGCAATATCAACTTTACCCATTGGATAGATAGAGTTGCTCCGCTTTTACAGGTATCGAGCATATCTCTCATTCAACATATGGGTAAAGTAGGGATGTAATTCTTAGTCGCTTACAAGCTGAAACTTATCTGAACTCGCCAGCTTCTCCATCAAAAATTCAATCAATACACTCACCTTAGTCGGCAAATATTTTCGCTGCGGGTAAACCGCGTAGATGCCATGTTCGGGGAGGGGATGGTCTGCGAGCAAGGCTTGTAGGCGGCCTGCTTGTAAGTCGGCGTCGACCATGAAGCGGGGCAGGTTGGCTATGCCTAAACCATCGAGTGTGGCTTGGTGGATGGCATCACTATTGTTGACTTGATAGTTACCGTTCGGCTGGATACGAGTTGGGCCCTGCGGGCTTAAGAAGGTCCATTCAACACCATCACGAAAATATGAGTAGAACAAACAGTTATGTTGGCTGAGTTGCTGCGGCGTTGGTGGCGCAGCGTGGCGAGCAAGATACTCGGGTGAGGCGCAAATGACACTTAAACAAGGGGCGATTTTACGGGCAATAAGGCTTGAATCTGGTAGCTCGCCGATACGAATTGCCAGATCGAATCCGCCAGCAATTAAATCGGTGGTCTTATCATCCATCTGCATTTGCAGCTGTATTTTCGGGTAACGGCGCAGAAATTCTGGGATCAAAGGGGCGATATGCAAGCGGCCAAATACCATAGGGGCAGCGATGCGCAGACTGCCCTGAGGCGCTTGTTGTAGCTCGGAAATGGCGTCCAATCCTTCCTCTGCGAGTTTAACTGCAGGGCGAACATAGTCGAAGTAGCGGGCGCCTGCCTCGGTAAGACTTAAGCTGCGAGTGGTTCGGTGCAAGAGTTGAATACCCAGACTTTGTTCTAATAGGGTAATGCGTTTACTCACCGCCGATTTACTCAGTCCAAGCTTTTGACCTGCCAATGAAAAGCTACCGCATTCCACTACAGTGACAAAGATAGGTAGTGCCGAAAAGTGCTCCATGGTGTCCTTAGATTATCGCGTTCCCCAGCCATTATTGTTGATGATACCTCAACAGTCAGTTTTTATTATCGTGGTTATCATCGCCCTTGATGCAAGGTAGACTAATGCACTTGCTGATTGCGGGTGTCGACTGTGAAGCCTAGTTATTTTCGGGCTCATCGCTCATGTTTATCGCTTATCTTGATTATTGCTAGGCAGCTAGCCAAGCATTGCCGCAATCGCCGATGTACCATTCTCGATGCCACTGAACGGCATGGGGATGGGTCTTAGCTATTTTGTCAGAAAGAGAGTTCCTATGTCCTTGCCTTACCAATGGATTTTGTTTGATGCCGATGAAACCCTATTTTATTTCGATGCTTTAAAAGGGCTTAAGTTGATGTTTAGTGAGTTTGGGGTCGATTTTACCCAAGCCGATTTTGATGAGTATCAGTTGGTTAACAAACCGCTTTGGGGCGATTATCAAGATGGCAAAATAACTGCCGCCGAGTTGCAAACCATACGTTTCGAACCTTGGGCAGCCAAATTATCTGTCACGGCCATGACGCTCAATAGTGCCTTTTTATCAGCAATGGCCGAAATTTGTTCGCCACTACCCGGTGCCCGTGAGTTATTAGCCGCGCTGCAAGGTAAAGCTAAATTGGGCATCATTACCAACGGTTTCACTGAGCTACAAACTGTGCGATTAGAGCGTACAGGCTTGCAGCATCATTTTGATATTTTAGTGATTTCAGAAAAAGTCGGCATAGCCAAACCTGATGTGGGTATCTTCGAGCACGCCTTCGAACTCATGGGCCATCCTGAGCGTGAGACTGTGTTGATGGTCGGTGATAACCCGCATTCAGATATCCAAGGCGGCATCAATGCTGGTATTCATACATGCTGGTATAACGTCCACGGCCACGATGTGCCCGCCGGTATCGCCCCGCACTATCAAGTGAGCTCGCACCAAGAGTTGCAAAAAATCCTGTTACCGTAAGCGATTGTTCACTGAACCTAGCTCAGCACTCGATATTTTTGGCTAAGAGTGAGTGCTTTAACTGATATTCTCTCAGTCATAAAATACAAAAAGCCCTTACATTAAGGGCTTTTTGGTATCTAAAACGCGTTAACTATCATTACTCAACGTTTTGTATTTGTTCGCGCATTTGCTCGATTAGCACTTTAAGCTCAACGGCGGCTGAAGTGATTTCAGTGCTGATGGATTTAGAGGCGAGGGTGTTCGATTCGCGGTTGAATTCCTGCATCATAAAATCTAAACGGCGACCTTCGCTGCCGCCTTTTTTGAGGATGCGGCGGGCTTCGGCGACATGGGCTTCGAGTCTGTCCATTTCTTCGGCCACATCTTGTTTCTGAGCCAGAAGCACCATTTCTTGCTCGATGCGGGCTGGGTCGAGTTCACCTTTGATTTCTGCAAGTCGGTTGGTGAGCTTTTCGCGTTGATATTGCATCACAGTTGGCATGTGCTCGCGTACGACGGCGATTTGCTCGCTGACTCCATCTAAGCGGCTTAATAACATGTCTTTGATGGCTTCGCCTTCGCGGCCGCGGGCTTCGATAAATTGATCTATGGCTGAATCGAAGGCTGTCATCAGATCGGCGCCGATGGCATCCATATCTTGTTCACCGCTCGCTAGCACGCCTGGCCAGCGCAGGATGTCGGTCAGATTGACATCGCCTTGTCCCGCTTCTTGCTTGAGCCAAGTGGCGGCGCCTAATAGTTGTTTTGCTAGCGCTTGATTCAACTGCAGCTCGTTATTGCTGTTGTCTGCCAGTTCGTAGCGCAGATTGACTTCGACTTTACCGCGGCTTAAGCGTTTACGAAGGCGGTCGCGTAGTACGGGTTCGAAGCTGCGGAATTGCTCGGGTAAACGTAGGTAAGTTTCGAGATAACGTTGATTGACTGAGCGAATTTCCCAGGAGGCAGTGCCCCATTGTGCTTTGTGCTCGATGCGAGCGTAGGCTGTCATGCTTTGGATCATGGGTTGTCCTAATGGTGTAATCGTCATAATGAGAGGCGATTATAGAGTCAATGGCTTTAGGATTAAAGGCATACAGTATAAGACCGCAAGTTAATGGGTACTTTGCCTAGATGAGTTTGCCAGAGAATCACCCTAAGCATGGCATCCTAAGGCTCAAGCCCTTATAATATGCAGCCAAAATCGGTCAATGACTCAGAATACAGGAATCTCGCATGCGTCCAAGTAACAGAACGCCAGCACAAACTCGTCCCATCACTATCACTCGCCAGTTTACGGCCCATGCCGAAGGTTCTGTGTTAGTGGAATTTGGCGAAACGAAAGTGCTTTGTACCGCCAGTTTTACTGAAGGTGTGCCACGTTTCCTTAAAGGTCAGGGTCAAGGCTGGGTGACGGCGGAATACGGCATGTTGCCACGTTCGACCCATAGCCGTATGGATCGTGAAGCCGCTCGCGGTAAGCAATCTGGCCGTACGCAAGAAATTCAACGTCTTATCGGCCGTGCTCTGCGTGCTTGTGTGGATATGAAAGCTCTAGGCGAAAACACTATCGTGATCGATTGTGATGTGATCCAAGCTGACGGTGGCACGCGCACTGCTTCTATCACTGGCGCTTGTGTGGCCTTAGTGGATGCGCTGAACTGGGCACGCGGTAAAGGCATCATTAAATCTAACCCGCTTAAATTCTTGATTGCGGCAGTCAGCGTCGGTATTTACAAGGGTGAAGCGATAAGCGATCTAGAATATATCGAAGACAGCGCCGCTGAAACTGACATGAACGTGGTGATGACAGAAACGGGTAAGATCATCGAAATTCAAGGCACCGCCGAAGGCGAGCCATTCAGCCATGAAGAATTACTCGAACTGTTGGCATTGGCGAAGAACAGTATTCGTGAAATCGTCGATGTGCAGAAAGCCGCACTGAACTAATAGTGTGGTGATGAACAAGCCCCGTCATGTTACAGAGTGCGGGGCTTTTTATTAGCTGCAACTTTTTATCTGCAGCAAGATGCTAGTGTTAGACAAGCCCTGTACCGAATTAAATGTTGCCTAATAAAACATTACCTAATAAAAACCAATAAAAGACAAAGCCGTAAGGAGATATTGTGAAAGCCTATCAACGTGAGTTTATTGAATTTGCCTTAGAACGTCAGGTGTTGCGATTTGGCGAATTTACCCTTAAATCGGGTCGTATCAGTCCTTATTTCTTCAATGCGGGTTTGTTCAATACTGGCCGTGACTTAGCGCGTTTAGGCCGTTTCTATGCCGCTGCGTTGGTGGATTCTGGCATTGATTACGATTTGCTGTTTGGCCCAGCTTACAAAGGCATTCCGATTGCGACCACTACGGCGGTTGCCCTGTGTGAACACCACGATATCGATATCCCTTACTGCTTTAACCGCAAAGAGAAAAAAGATCACGGCGAAGGTGGCAGCTTAGTCGGAAGCGAGCTGAAAGGCCGCGTTATGTTGGTAGACGACGTGATCACTGCCGGTACGGCAATTCGTGAGTCGATGGAAATCATCGAAGCCCATAAGGCACAATTAGCCGGTGTGTTGATCGCCTTAGATAGACAAGAGAAAGGCAAGGGCGAGTTATCGGCTATTCAAGAGGTTGAGCGTGATTTTGGCTGCGGCATAGTGGCGATCATTAAACTTGCCGACCTCATTAGCTATTTATCAGAAAAGCCTGGAATGGAAGTGCAACTTGCCGCCGTGAGCCAGTACCGCGAGCAATACGGCATTTAAATCGAGTGCTTAGCCGCTGGTATTGATCAAGTAGCGATCACTAACTTTGTGAAATCAGTTAATCAGCCAGCATTGATCTTAGCTAGGTTGAGAAAGGTTTGATTGAGTGGGTATGAAAACAAAAAACGCTGCGGTTCTATAGAAGGAATCGCAGCGTTTTTTTTGTTGAGTTGTATTGATTGCTATTGATTTAGGCACGCTTTAAATCACATTACGCTTCAATACACTTATTTAGACTGATGCAAAAACTCGGCGCGGGTCGCAGGATTTGATTTAAAAATACCGCCCAGCGCTGTGGTGGTGGTTGAACTGGTTGAGTCCATCACGCCACGGGATTTTACGCAGTAATGCACAGCATCCATTTTAACCGCAACGTCTTTGGTTTCGAGCAAGGTCTGCAGCGCGACTAACACTTGCTGAGTCAAACGCTCTTGCACCTGAGGACGTTGGGCAAAGAAACGCACGATGCGATTAATCTTTGATAAACCAATGATTTTTTTGCGTGGTAGATAAGCTATGGTCGCAGTGCCATCGATCGTCACTAAATGATGCTCGCAGGTGCTGGTGAGGCTAATATCTTGCACTCGCACCATTTCATCGAAGCCCATCTTATTGTCGATCACCGTGATCTTAGGGAAGTTCGCATAATCTAAGCCGGAGAAGATTTCATCGACGTACATTTTAGCAATGCGGCGCGGCGTATCGGCAAGGCTATCGTCTGACAGATCCAATGACATTAATGTCAGGATTTCTTTCATATGATGTTCAATCTTGTCTTTACGTTCTTCACTGCTGTAAACGCTTGGGAGCATTGGGGTTTCAAGTCCACGTTCTAATAACGCGGCTTGTACTTTTACTGCTGCTTCACTTAATGCCATCTTATCCTCCACTACGTCGTAGCGGCTATAACAGAAAACCTATGCTGAGCATCGAGTGGTACTTGGGCTGTTCAGCATCAGATACAAATTATTGTTATTCTCGCTAGGGCAAGAATAGGGGGAGGAGGATAACGCGAATTGCAGATAATTCATACCGAAAAACGCTCATGGGCCACATGAAAAAGCCGATAGTCCTTATCGGATATCGGCTTTAAATCAGCCACTGCCAATCGAGTTTAGACTGGCAGTGACGGCAAGTTTGAGTAAATCCTAAAGTTTTAGATTGGTTTTTAGGAAACTGAGCATTTGTTCATAGTATTTCGCTCTATGCTCATCGTTATAAAAACCGTGGCCTTCATTGTCCATCACCAGTTTTTGGTAAGGATAATTGTGAGCTTTTAGGCCTTTTTCGAGGGATTCGAGTTGCTCGATTGGCGCTCGATCATCTTCACCACCATGCACCAATAGTATGTTTGCTTTTAGTTTATCGACATTTTCAGAAGGAGACATTGCTTTGAGTACCGCTTTATCTTGGCCAAGCACATCCTTGAGATAGCTAGTGCCAGAACGGCTACTGGCTACATCGCCTTCATCAAACATCAATTCAAGATTATATACGCCAGCTACACCTATGGCGCATTTAAACATATCTGGCGCAAGCACAGCACTCTGCAAGGCGCTGTACCCACCAAAACTGCCGCCAACAATACAGATGCGTTCCTTATCGGCAAAACCTTGGTCAATGACGTACTGGGTTGCGTCGATAATGTCGTGCTGAATATCTGAGCCCCATTTTTGATAGCCAGCGTGTTCAAATTGATCGCCATATCCACCTGAACCACGGAAGTTGACCTGTAGAACGGCTATGCCTTGGCTTGCTAGATATTGGTTTTGTGGGTCAAAGCCCCACCAGTCACGTATACCGTGTGGACCACCGTGTGGATTGACGACTAAGGGTAGGTTTTTAGTTTCTTTACCAAAGGGAAGCGTTAGATATCCATGGAGTTGTTTACCATCACGGCTGGTGAAACTGATGGGTTTAACATCAGCCATTTGCTCTGGGTTGAGCCATTTTTTAGCGGCGGCTAGATATTCAAGTTTTAGTGTTTTCGTATCAAATATGTAGTAATCGCCAGGGTTTCGATCGTTAAACGCAAGTACGAGGAATTTTTCAGCATCTCGGGTTTCGCTAACAATTCGTACTTGGTGACCGGGGAGAGCACCAAGCAGATCTTTTAGCAATTTAGCGTGCGAATCCTCATTATCGACAAAGGCATAACTTGGGTAACCATTTTCAAACTCGACGGCGTAAAGTTGTTTATTGGTGCCGTTAATCCAAAAGTTGCTAGGGTCAACGTTTTCATCCTGAATGATTTCAGTTTTATCGCCCGTTTCGAGATTAATTTTATAAACCCCTAAGGTTTCACCTTGGGAGCGTCCCGCTGCATAAATCGTATTTTTGTCATCGGCAAAGGAGAGTGGTTTAAAGTCAGTTAGACCTAGGTTGAGTTTGTCAGTATTTATCCAGTTACCGTCTTTGCGGTAGAACACTTTAGTAATATTTTTATTGTCCTCACCTGCAACGAAGCGAACCTCTCCATCATGGTCTGTCATAAAACGGGCTCTGCCGATAGGTGAGCCTGTGATGCGTTTGCGTGTGCCATTGAACAAGTCTACGCGATAGACATCTTGTAACAGTTCCACGTCCAGATTGATCTTATCATTCCATGGAATAGCATTAACTAACATGTAGCGTTCATCATCTGGCAGAGGATCGAGGATAAATGCGCTTGCCCGCATAGGGGTATTTTTCTTGATATTTGAACCTGTTTGTTGCTCGCCACTCTCGAAACCGAATAGATACGCTTTTCGTGAACCATCGGCATTTACCGCCATCAATTCACCGTAGTAGATAGGTGTGTCTTGCCAGCCTTTTAGGTATTCTTTTGCCAGTACCAGTCGCTCACTGTTGGCCCATTCATAGTCGCCGACTTGAGCATTACCGGGAAAACGTATCGCATTGAGGAGTTTTTTGGTTTGGGTATCTAAGACTAAGAGAACGTTTTTACCTTCGACACTTGTGATAGCGCTTAAGTATTTACCAGTAGGCGATATTTTTACATCCGAGTACTCATCACCTTTGCTGAATAACTGTGCTTGCGATAACGCATTCGCGTTGGAGCTATTGGCTGCAAAGGTGGGTATTGGAAGTATTGGTAAGCAAAGTGTCGCCAACATGGCTAATCGGAAGAGTTTCATCTGACATCCTTGTAAAATCATTGTGTTTTTTGTTCTTGAAATGTTTTTCGAGGATAAAACAAAAGATGAAGCGAAACAAGGAAGGAATACCGAACATAAAGGACGATAGTTACCGTCCTTTATGTTGAAAAATCATTAGCTTTGTAAAAGTTGATGCTGGATAAAACGCCACTGTTCATCGAAGTGTGTCGTCGGTTTGAGTTTGAATTCACTTCGTACAAATTGGGCGATGCGGCCTTCGGCAAAGGCTAACAGTAAATTGGCTAATATGGCTTCGTCTAAGTTGAAGCCTTTACCTTCTCGCAGGGTTTTTTCCCGTAAAATTTGCTTTAACTGGGTTTCAATTTTGGCAAATAAGTTACCAATACGACTTCGCAGGCGTTCATTTTCACCGAGTAGAGCATCACCGTTGAGAACGCGGGAAATTCCTGGGTTACGCTCGGCAAAGATCAGCAGCAGTTGCAGTACCAACTGGCAGCGCTTCATGGTGTCTTTTTCGTCATCCATGATTAAATTGATGCGCGACAATAACGACTCTTCGATAAATTCGATTAAGCCTTCGAACATCCGCGCTTTACTCGGGAAGTGGCGATACAGGGCGGCTTCCGATACACCGACTTCTGAGGCCAGTTTCGCTGTGGTGATCCTTTGTCCTGGGTTGGTTTCTAGCATCTGCGCTAGACATTGCAGAATGTGTTCACGACGATTAATTTTTGGGCTTACAGCCATTGCAGTATCCTTGGCTCAATAACGACTTAGGGGATTATTTAGTGCCTGAATGGCCAAATCCGCCTTCACCACGGTCTGAGCTGTCGAACTCATCAACGAGTTTGAATTGTGCTTGTACCACAGGAACAAACACCAGTTGCGCGAGACGATCGCCCATTTCTAAGGTGAATGGACTGTCACCACGATTCCAACAAGATACCATTAAGGGGCCTTGGTAATCTGAATCTATGAGTCCGACTAGATTCCCCAGTACGATACCGTGTTTATGGCCAAGGCCTGAGCGCGGTAAAATCACCGCAGCAAGTCCTGGGTCGGCCACATGAATAGCAATCCCCGTGGGAATGAGCACTGTTTCACCCGGTGCTATGGTTAAAGCCGTGTCTATCATGGCGCGAAGATCCATGCCTGCACTGCCTGCGGTGGCGTAAGCGGGCAAAGGAAATTCTGAGCCGATACGGGAGTCGAGAATTTTTAATTCAATCGGTGTTTTCATGTATTTGTTTTTTCTTTCACTATCAACGAAAGTAATTGCCGTGCCAACGTGAGTTTGTCAGTAGCAGGCAAATCTTGACTGCCGTGCGGCCAGAAAACACGCAGGGCATTAGCATCGGCATTAAAGCCTAGGCCAGCAATGGAAACGTCGTTTGCGGCGATCATGTTCAAGTTTTTACGTTTGAGCTTATCGTGCGCATAGGCTTCTACATCATGGGTTTCGGCGGCAAATCCCACCACAAAAGGACGGTTAGGTAAGCTCGCAACCGTGGCTAAGATATCAGGATTCCTCACCAGCGCAAGTTGCATTTCTTCGGTCGATTTTTTGATCTTACAGGTAGCAATATCACTAATGCGGTAGTCTGCAACGGCGGCGCAGCCAATAAAAATATCTTTTTTATCAACGTTATCCATAACAGCATCGAGCATATTTTGCGCCGATTCAACATCAATCCGTGTCACGCCTTCTGGGGTGCTGAGATTTACTGGGCCTGAGACTAAGGTGACTGCTGCACCCATATCTGCCGCGGCTTTGGCCAGTGCAAAGCCCATTTTTCCAGAACTGTGATTTGAAATGTATCTGACGGGATCAATTGCTTCACGGGTTGGTCCGGCGGTAATAAGCACCGACTGGCCTGCAAGAGGCTGCGCAGAGGCTTCTTTTGTTGCAAAAAAATCACTGGCTAGCTCGGCAATTTCTAGCGGTTCGAGCATGCGTCCAGGGCCGACTTCACCACAGGCCTGACTGCCACTGGCGGGACCCCAAAGTGTAAAACCACGTGATGCGAGGCTAGTTAAATTCGCTTGTGTAGCCAGATTACGGTACATCTGCTGATTCATTGCCGGACACAGGGCGATAGGTGCCTCAGTGGCAAGACACGTGGTGGTGATTAGCTCATCGGCCATGCCTGCATTAATCCGCGCCAATAGGTTTGCGGTTGCAGGGGCGATGATGACGAGATCTGCCCAACGAGCGAGTTCTATATGACCCATGGCTGCTTCTGCTGCGGGGTCGAGCAAGCTAGATGCCACTGGATGTCCAGACAACGCTTGCAGCGTCAGAGGCGTGATAAATTCCATCGCACTTTGGCTCATCACCACGCGCACATCAAAGCCTCGCTCCTTCAAGCGGCGTACTAAATCAGCACTTTTATAGGCCGCAATACCGCCGCCAATGCCCAGCAGGACGTTTTTATTTGTCAGACTCACAGACATCATCCGAGATAGAAATAATGCCGGCAACAATATCACAAAGTGGTGAATTTTAGTGACTATCCCAGTTCAAAAAATCTCGTCCATACTCAGTAAAGTGAAAATATGTGAGATGACAGGGAGGTCACATGGGGATTAAAGATTGGCCTGAGGGCGAAGGTCCCAGAGATAAACTGTTACAAAAAGGAGCTGCGCATCTCTCGGATGCTGAATTACTGGCAGTATTGCTGCGTAACGGTTTAGCCGGATTAAACGCGGTTGACCTTGCTAGGTCGCTTATTTGCGAGTTTGGCGGCCTCAGAAACCTGCTCTGTGCCCCAAGAAATCAGGTGTGTCGACTTCCGGGCGTAGGACCTGTAAAATACGCCCAGCTTCAAGCTGCGGCCGAATTAGCGCGGCGTGTAGCGCAGGAAAATCTGCAAAGAGGTCAGGTTTTGACAAATCCCGATTTAACTCGGGACTATTTAATGCGACAATTGGCCGATCGCTCCTATGAAGTGTTCGCAGTTTTACTGCTGGATAGCCAGCATAGAGTGATTCAATTTGTCGAATTATTCCGCGGCACAATAGACTCAGCCTCAGTGTATCCACGTGAAGTGGTGAGCTTAGTGCTGGAGAAAAAGGCCGCAGCAGTTATAGTTTGTCATAATCATCCGTCTGGTATTGCCGAGCCCAGTCAGGCTGACCGACGAATAACTGAGCGATTAAAAAATGCGTTAGCAACCATAGACGTATCCTTGTTGGACCATATGGTTGTAGGTGATCGAGAGATAGTTTCTTTTGCAGAACGAGGCTGGATTAATTAATCTAACACTTGATCTTCACTCTGTGATCGTGTATAAAATGCGCCCTCTTTGTGCCTCGGGCGACGGCCATACGAGGCACATTAATGCTCGAGCGTTAAAATTGTTTTTGGAGAAGATTGACATGTCAAGAGTATGCCAAGTTACTGGCAAGAAGCCGATGGTTGGTAACAACCGTTCGCATGCAAAAAACGCGACCCGTCGTCGTTTTTTACCTAACCTACAAAACCACCGTTTTTGGTTAGAAGAAGAAAAGCGTTTCGTACAGTTACGTGTATCTACTAAAGGTATCCGTCTGATCGACAAAAAAGGTATCGAAGTTGTTGTTGCTGAACTTCGTGCCCGTGGCGAGAAGGTATAATAGATCATGGCTAAAGCTAAAGGTAATCGTGAGAAGATCAAATTAGTTTCTACAGCTAAGACTGGTCACTTCTACACAACTGAAAAAAACAAGCGTAACATGCCTGAAAAAATGGAAATCAAAAAATTTGATCCAGTTATTCGTCAGCACGTTATCTACAAAGAAGCCAAAATCAAGTAATCCTTGGTTAGTGTTTCGAGAAAAGCCCCTTATTTAAGGGGCTTTTTTTTGCATTTTTTTAGTGGCTAGTCATCAAGTTGAGATAATTGCCTCGCAAACTTAAGCCGCTGAATCATCCCCTGTGAAGTTAAAAAAGTGTGAACACTTGCTGAAAATATAAAATAGTGCAGTTCTAAGCACTTTAAATCATTAAAGCTGCACTTTAGTGAGAATAAATTCTTTATATGTGAATTAAAATGCAATACCATACGCGAAAGTTATCGATTCATTCCTGGCATGTCATAGTGACGCTGCCAGCTCAAAAATGAGGTGTAAATAACGCGTGCGTACCACTGAACTGGTTGATGGATTTCGTCACTCTGCCCCCTATGTTAATGCTCACAGAGGTAAAACTTTTGTGGTCATGCTTGGCGGTGAAGCTTTGGCTCAAAATCAATTCCGCGCCATCTTAAATGATGTCGCCCTGCTGCACAGTTTAGGGATCAAAGTGGTGTTGGTATATGGCGCTAGGCCGCAGATTGATGCAGCATTAGCCGCCAACGGTATTGCGCCTGCCTACCACGACGGTGTGCGTATCACGGATGAAGATTCGCTCAAAGTGATTAAGCAAGTTGCAGGTGCACTGCAATTTGATATCACAGCGCGTTTATCCATGAGTTTAAGTAATACGCCGATGCAAGGTGCGCAAATTAACTTAGTGAGCGGCAACTTTGTGATTGCTCAACCACTGGGTGTGGATAATGGTGTGGATTTTTGCCTGAGTGGCAAGGTGCGTCGTATTGACGTGCAAGGCTTAAAACGTCAGTTAGATAATCACTGCATCGTATTGATGGGGCCGATTGCGGCTTCGGTTACTGGTGAAAGTTTTAATCTCACCGCTGAGGAAATCGCGACTCAAGTGGCAATTAAGCTTAAAGCAGACAAGATGATCGGCTTTAGCTCACAGAACGGTATTCTCGATCGTAATGGCGATGTAATTGCCGAGTTGATGCCAAATGATGCGCAAAACATCATGAACAAGCTGGCCGAGCAAGGGTCGGCTTGTGTTGGCACTATGGCGTTTCTCAAAGCCAGTATCGATGCTTGCCGCAATGGTGTGCCACGTTGTCATTTAGTTAGCTACCTTGAAGATGGTGCTTTACTACAAGAGCTGTTTTCCCGTGAAGGGATTGGTACACAAATCGTCACTGAGAGTGCTGAGCGTTTACGCTGTGCGTCGATCGCTGATATTGGCGGTGTGTTGAACCTTATCCGTCCATTGGAGGAGCAAGGCATTCTGGTGCGTCGTAGTCGTGAGCAGCTTGAGATTGAAATCGAACAGTTCATGTTGATTGAGCGCGACGGTTTAGTGATTGGTTGCGCTGCGCTCTATCCTTTTGAAGAGGACAATGCGGGTGAGTTTGCTTGTTTAGTGGTGCATCCCGATTATCGCGATGCCGACAGAGGGAGCTTACTGCTGAAGAACATTATCAATCAGGCCAGAAACCGTGGTTATTCACGCTTGTTTGCATTGACAACTCGGAGCATTCACTGGTTCTTAGAGCATGGTTTTGTGATTGAAGATGTTGAAGCACTGCCACAGAAGAAGAAGCAGTTGTATAACTATCAACGCCGCTCAAAAATTCTCGCGCTCGATCTTTAAGCCGTTCTAAATCAATCCAATCAATGCCAGCCTAGTACTCATATTAGCGCTGGCATTTTTATTGACATAATATGTCTTTGTTGGCAGATTAAGGCTTCACTGCACGGGAGATACTGCCAATGAGTCCTCAATTTTTTGAACTCGCCCCTTTAACCCAAACCTCTATCTTTAGCTTTATCGTCTTATTGCTCGGTTTAGCGGGTATCTTGCTGATGTTATGGCTAAAAAATATGCCTAAGATAGCGAAGTCGGCGAGTGTAGGTATATTGCTGGTGATGATGGGCGGATTTTCTTGGGTCTTCTATCAATCGAATAGCGCCGAATTAGTGTTAACCGATACAGAGCTCACAGTGGATGTTCCCTTCTATAAAGTGCAGTTATCCCGCGTGGATTTATTGCCCGCCGAGGCGCGCATAGTCGATTTGCAGCAAGAGGCAGATTTAACGCCGAGCTTTAAAACGAACGGCATAGGCATGCCAGGGTTTCAATTAGGCTGGTTTAAGTTGCAGGGGAAAGGCAGGGCATTTTTGGCGATAACAGATAAATCGCAGTTAGTGTTAGTGCCAACGACTAAAGGCTACAGTTTATTACTAACAGTACCGCAAGGGAGTGAGTTTTTAGCACAGTTACAGAAGTAATCATCATATGTCATCACTTCTGCCACTGTGTTTATCGGCGTGATAATGCTCACGCCGTTTTGCGTTTATAGGCCATATCTAAGGTAAAGACGAGCAGCGCGCTCCAGATAAAGCCGAAGGTCACGCCTTTTTCGGCATCGAAGGGCTCATTGAACAGACTCACCGCGAGGATGAACATAATACTCGGGCCAATATATTGGAAAAAGCCGAGCATAGACAATGGAATACGTACCGCTGCCCCTGCAAAACACAGCAAAGGAATGGTAGTCACTATCCCAGCCGCCATTAACATCAGATTCAATTGCCAATCGTTAGTCAGCATGCTCGCCGTGGCAGTGTCTAAGGTTGCGACGAGATAAATCAGCGCTACCGGTAATAACACTGCGGTTTCGACCAATAATCCGGCCTTAGCATCCACATTGACCTTTTTTCGCAGCAGCGCATAGAAACCAAAGGTGCCCGCGAGTGCCAGTGAGACGATGGGAATTGAGCCAAAAGAGATTAACTGGATCAATACGCCAGCGCTGGCGAGTGAAACCGCAAACCATTGCAGTTTACGCAATCTTTCGCCTAGAAATAACATACCGAGTAAGACGTTGAGTAAAGGATTGATGAAGTAACCTAGACTGGCATCGAGCATGTGATCGTTATTTACCGCCCAGATAAATAGTAGCCAGTTTCCCGCGATCAATATGGAAGTAATGGTGAGAACCATCAACTGTTTAGGCTGTTTAAACAGTAAGCGTAAGCGAGAAAAACCGCCGATAAACTGCATAATGATCAGCATAAACACGAATGACCAAATCACTCGATGGAGCAAAATTTCGGTGGCGGAAACATGGTTGAGTAATTTGAAATATAAAGGCGCAAAACCCCACATACAGTAAGCACTGACGGCAAGTAGGATCCCTTTGCGGTATTCAAGATCTAGCATGAGACATCTTCGAAGAACAACAAGGTGGCGATTGTAGGTGTGTCTGACCGCTGACTCAAGGGATTCGCCGCGTTCTTTTCGTTACAGAATATCTCCACAAAAAATTGAATGGGCGATTAAAGTCAGTAAACATCCTGTTGATCAAGACGTTTACCTTAGTCAGTTTTGAGCCCTAAGGCAGTAATACACATCTAAATTTAACCGCCTAACCCACCATATAAGTCCCTGTTCCAAAAGCGATATGCGTGCCTTGCTCATTATGTAGTTCCATACGGCATACTGATACTCGATTACCCGCACGAATGACGCTGCCCGTGCCCGTAAAGGTGAGGCCGCGTCCCGGCCGCAGATAATCGACGCGCATATCAATCGTCCCTAAAGTTTGGAGGCGTTGTTGTAATTCTTCAATCGTCCAATCTTCACGGCTTGCGACCAGTCCTGCAAATGCGGTAAGTCCGCCGACCACATCTAGTACTGTAGCTGTGACACCGCCGTGGAGGATCTGTTGATGGATATTGCCAATAAGTTCTGGTTTCATATTGATGACCACTTCGACACCGTCGACATCGTAACGTTTAATATCGAGCCCGAGCAGATTATGAAAAGGGACATGTTGATCAAAGACTTCTGCCACTCGGCTTAATATCTCGGCTTGGATTGGGTTTGTCATGGTTTCTCATCCTTGTCACTGAGTGACGGTATTAGGCGTAATTGGATGTGTTATCAACACTTAGATTAACAAAGTGCGGCTTAGAGCAATTAATCTACAGTGAAGCGTGCGCAGAATGCAACTTAAGCCAGATTGAAGATAAATTGGCTATGGGCATTATGGTTAGTTGAGGGAGGGCGATCTTAGTCGATGACATTTATCCAGAATGGGTTTACGACAAGATGGCGCAAGACAGGAGCGGTTCAGTCCTTTAGAATAGGCCCCCTCACTTTTGACATAGAAGATCCATGGAAAAGCTCGTACTCGACACGCATGATGATCCGCTCTCGCAACGCCTCGCGCAGGTGTTTGGTTACCGTGACTTTAGGGACGGTCAGCGGGAGGTGATAGAACGTGTCTGCGGCGGGCAAGATTGCTTAGTGATCATGCCGACGGGCGGCGGTAAGAGTTTGTGTTATCAGTTACCCGCTTTGATGATGAATGGCATCACTATTGTCGTCTCTCCATTGATTTCTTTGATGAAAGACCAAGTTGATAGCTTGTTGCAAACCGGTGTTGCTGCGGCTTATCTGAATTCTTCTTTGCCGCGCGAGCAGAGTGCCGAAGTATTAAGGCAGCTACGCCACGGTGAGTTAAAGTTACTTTATGTGTCACCTGAGCGCTTATTAACCGCTGATTTTATTGAGCGTATGCAGTCGTTGCAGCTAGCGATGTTTGCCATCGATGAGGCGCATTGTATCAGTCAGTGGGGTCATGATTTTCGCCCTGAATATGCGGCGCTCGGCCAGTTAAAGCAACTCTTCCCCTATGTGCCCATGATGGCGCTGACCGCAACAGCAGATCAGGCGACTCGGCAGAGTATTTGTGAACGACTCGGCATTGACCCATTCCGTTTACTCTCAAGTTTCGACCGGCCAAATATTCGCTATACAGTCGCTGAAAAGCTTAATGCAGCTAATCAGTTACGACATTTTTTAACGCAACAGAACGGCACTAACGGCATTATTTATTGCAGCAGTCGTCGCCGTGTCGATGAAGTGGCCGACCGTTTATGCCTGCAAGGTTTTAATGCCAAGGCCTATCATGCGGGAATGACGCAGGAAGACCGCGGTGCAGTACAGGATAGTTTCCTTAAAGATCAAATTGATATCGTCGTTGCGACCGTGGCGTTTGGTATGGGGATCAATAAGTCGAACGTGCGTTTTGTGGTGCATTACGATATCCCGAAAAGTATCGAAGCCTATTATCAGGAAACGGGCCGAGCAGGCCGTGATGGGCTCGATGCAGAAGCTTTTATGTTGTTCGATCCCGCCGATATTGGTCGGGTCAGACATTTGATTGAACAGTCTGAACCTGGGCCGCAGCAGCAGGTCGAATTCCATAAACTTAATACTATGGCAGCCTTTGCCGAGGCGCAGACCTGTCGCCGCCAAGTGTTGCTGCATTACTTTGATGAGAGCGCACTAGAGCCCTGTGGCAACTGCGACATTTGCCTCGATCCACCTAAGCGTTATAACGGCACTGAAGATGCGCAGAAGGTGTTGTCATGTATTTTCCGTTTAGGCCAGCGTTTTGGTATCAATCACTTAATTGAAGTGTTGCGCGGCTCGAAAGGCGCACCGATAGTCGATCGAGGGCATGACAAACTCACGACTTGGGGGATTGGTAAAGACAAGAGCCATGAATATTGGTTGAGTGTGATCCGCCAACTCATTCATTTGGGACTGGCGAGTCAAGATGTGACCCGCGGCTCATCTATTACCTTAAACCCATCGGCACGGCCTGTGCTCAAAGGGGAAGTGGCGTTAATGCTCGCCGAACCGCGTATTCAGTTAACAACCACAAAACGTAAGGCGACTCAGTCTAAAGCACCGTTGAATTATGACCGTAAGTTGTTCGCACGGTTGAAGTTATTGCGTAGAACCATTGCCGAGCAGCAGGATGTGCCGCCGTATTTAGTCTTTAACGACGCTACCCTCGCAGAAATGGCAGCCATGATGCCAACGAGCGCGGGGGAAATGCTCGCCGTCAACGGGGTTGGCGAGCGTAAACTGAGTCGTTTCGGTGATGCTTTTCTCGATGAAATTACGGCTTACTTAGCGGGAGAATAATGGTTTGAAGTATTCTCATTGATTTTAACCTTGCCCAATTGATTGATACTGGCTCTCTTAATTAAAGACTCTAACGTATCAAACTGTTGCATCGCCGCTATACCAATATTGACCTTACTTGAACCCTGCCAAGGCTGAATGCAAGCAACTAACTGACTAACGACTCTTTTAGCGCCAGTTGCCGAGGTATGCGGCAGGATAATGACAATTTCATCCATCGAATATCGGATTAACTTATCTTGCTCCCGTAGTCTGTGTTGTAGCTCATCCTGTAAGAGAGGTAGGTCAACTTGACGGATCTGACTCGCATTAAACAATAATAAAGACAGTGGGTAATTACCTTGTTTGGCACTGTTTAATGCTGATGTGACTTGTTGGAGCAGCGTTTCCGCAGGTTCATTACCTTCAATATGTGGGGCACGATTATTCTGTTTATCAATCAAATACCAAATAGCTCCGCCCAATAATGCCATCGCGATTAAGAACAGTGTGCTATAGGCCCAATCGACATTTAGCTCTTGTAAGATTGAATCTTTTTCTGGTGCAGTGCTATTTGGCTCCTGCTGCAGATCTTGTTGATTTAGACGGGCCTTAAACTGCAATATCCGAGCATTATTCATCGCTTGATTGGTGAGCTCGGCCGCTCGATAACGTTTGAGTAAGAAAGAATAGGCCTGTTTAAAATCCCCTTTTTCTAAGTAGTGATCGCTCATGATCCCGTAAAATCCTTTGAGATCAGAATACTGTTTTAGATTTTCAGCTTGCTCAATTG
Source organism: Shewanella sp. NKUCC06_TVS (assembly GCF_019345515.1). Lineage (NCBI taxonomy): Bacteria > Pseudomonadati > Pseudomonadota > Gammaproteobacteria > Alteromonadales > Shewanellaceae > Shewanella > Shewanella sp. NKUCC06_TVS. The sequence continues at coordinate 159,630 of NZ_JAHKQX010000010.1, forward strand.
CGTGATTCATGAGGATTAAAGCGGCATCTTCTTGATGCTGAGCAAAACGAATTTGGGCGAGTAGGCGAGTTGAACGCATTGTCGCTAATTGTTGATTTTGTTTTTTAAACGTATTAATCGCGATAGAAAGATATTCTTCGGCATTATCGATGCGGCCTTTATCGAGCGCGATTGAGGCCAAAATGGCATAACTGTAGGCGAGTTCAAGTGGCGAACCGAGCTCAGGTAAAAGCGCTTTAGCTTGTTGTTCGAGTTTATCACTGTAATCAAACTCTTGATTATCAAGCGCTATCCGAGCTGCATTGCGTAAAATAAAGTGTAAAACTTTCCCTTTTGCATCGGCACTTTGTATACCTAAGTTGGTGTAATACATGGCTTGGGGGAAATCATGGGTGGCATAAAGTAAATTTCCCATCGCGGCATACACATAGGCTTGTGGTGGCCAAATCCAATTTTGGGTTTGAGTATGAATATCCGGATAAATATCAATCGCGAGGCGTAAATCTTCGATAGCAGAGGAGAAGTTATCAGTGTCAGTATCGAGTTGGCCACGTAAGCGTAAAGCATCGACTAAGGCTTGTGGTTGCTGGTAACGTCGCGCTAGGTTAATGGCTGAATCAAGCAAAGGTAGGGCATTTTGAACATTGTTATAGCTAAGGTTGGCGTCGGCTTGGCAGATCAAAAAGTAAGGTCGTACTTGATCTAGCTTAAGTTGTTTAGCGTTTGCTTCGCCTAATTGAGCGACGTTGATAGCGGCTTCATTTTCCCCTATTTGTAGTAGGTTTTGGCATTTCAACACACTTAATCTGAGTCGATTGATATCCGAGCTTGCACTGGTCGCAAATTGTTTTTCTAACGCTGTTATTTGAGTGAGTGCTTTACTGGGATATTGGTAGACGAGTTCAGTGAGTTCATCTAATTGGTCTATAGCACTGGCCCCAAAGGGAAACAGCCATAACAACAGGCTCAGTACTAAGACGCGAAAATCCATTTTGTGCTCCATATAAAATGCGTAAGTTCTAATATCCCTAATCACTAAGGCGGGATTATAACTTTTCTTAATCGTTTTTTGCATAAAAAACTATTTTTTTCTAAGGGGAATAAGTTAACACATCCCAGTGATTTCTGAATCCAAACAGCTGGTTAATTCTGTGGAATCGATCACTTATTTGGGGATGAAACTCACCGTTATTAGCCTTAAGACAGGTTGAATGAGTGGAACATGAAAAAATTAGGGTTGACACTATCGGCTAGGCAAGTTAAATATTAACCGTCCTCAATAATTCAAACAGAATAAATATACAGATTAAATGAATATTATTAGCCGCAAACTCGACCTCCTCCTTCTCTCTCTCGCGGTTTATACGCGGAGGTCTTAGTGTTGCACGCTCGATAAAGAGGCAAAGCATTCACAAACCCCGCACCGATGTTGCGGGGTTTTTTGTATCTGAATACGGCAAAAATTAACTAACGAACGGTGACGTTCCATGGAGAAGCGAGATGTCTAACAGAGTCATAATATTTGATACTACCTTGCGTGATGGTGAGCAGGCGTTAGCCGCAAGTTTGTCGGTCAAAGAAAAGCTACAGATCGCCATGGCGCTGGAACGTCTGGGTGTGGATGTGATGGAAGTGGGTTTTCCGGTTTCTTCGCCCGGTGATTTTGAGTCAGTGCAGACCATAGCACGCACCATCAAAAATAGCCGCGTTTGTGCCTTATCCCGTGCATTGGAAAAGGACATAGATGCTGCGGCGCAGGCCTTGTCTGTCGCTGATCAATTCCGTATCCATACCTTTATCTCGACCTCGACTATTCATGTGGAAAGCAAGCTGAAGCGCTCCTTCGATCAAGTATTAGAGATGGCCGTAGGTGCAGTGAAATATGCCCGCCGTTTTACCGACGATGTGGAGTTTTCCTGTGAGGATGCGGGGCGTACGCCCATCGATAATCTATGCCGTATGGTAGAAGCGGCCATTCGTGCGGGCGCAGGCACCATTAATATTCCCGATACGGTCGGTTACACAGTGCCCAGCGAGTTTGGCAATATCATTCAAACTTTGTTTAATCGGGTGCCGAATATCGACCAAGCGGTGATCTCAGTGCATTGTCACGATGACTTAGGTTTATCTGTGGCTAACTCGATTACCGCTGTACAGCACGGTGCGCGTCAAATTGAATGTACGATCAATGGCATAGGTGAGCGTGCGGGTAACTGTTCACTGGAAGAGATCGCGATGATTTTAGCGACGCGTAAGGGGATGTTAGGGCTAGAAACGGGCATTAATGCCAAAGAAATTCACCGTACTTCTAATTTAGTCAGCCAGTTATGCAATATGCCAGTGCAGGCGAACAAGGCGATTGTCGGTGCCAATGCCTTTACCCATTCGTCGGGTATCCATCAGGATGGCATGTTAAAAGCACAAAATACCTATGAAATCATGACGCCAGAAAGCATAGGTTTAAATCGTAATAACTTGAATATGACCTCGCGCTCGGGTCGCCATGTGATCAAGCACCGCATGGAAGAAATGGGCTATAGCGAGCACGATTACAATATGGATACTCTGTATGAAGAGTTTCTAAAATTGGCAGATAAAAAAGGACAAGTATTTGATTATGATTTAGAAGCCTTAGCCTTTATGGAAGCACAGGCCGAAGAAGACAATCACTATCAATTGCAGCAATTAGTGGTGCAGTCTGACTCAACTGAAGGCGTTGCTACGGCGACTGTGCGTATCGAAGTGGGCGGCGAAATTAAAACCGAAGCCGCAACGGGTAATGGTCCTGTTGATGCTGCCTATAACGCGATTGCCCGCGCAACCGATCGTCGAATCGATATCATCAGCTACAAGCTAGGCGCTAAAGGCGTAGGTCAAAATGCCTTAGGCCAAGTGGATATTACCGCGGTTTACCACGAGCAAAACTTTCACGGCGTAGGTTTGGCAACCGATGTGGTTGAAGCCTCGGCACGCGCTTTAGTGCATGTGATGAACTTAACGTGCCGCGCAGACAAGGTTGCCGATTACAAACAAAGCATGCAAAAAAACCGAGAGCTAGGCGGCGTCTAGTCGCTAAAAGCATCCAAAGAATAGCAAGGTCGAGCATAAAGCATTTACATTTAAAGGAGTTGGCTGGCGTATGAGTTATCAAATAGCAGTATTAGCAGGGGATGGGATCGGTCCTGAAGTGATGGCAGAGGCGCGTAAAGTGCTGCGTGAGGTTGAAGTGCGTTTCGATTTGAATATCGAATACACTGAATTCGATGTTGGCGGTATTGCCATTGATAACCACGGTTGTCCCTTACCCGATGCCACGCTAAAGGGCTGTGAAGCGGCTGATGCGATCCTATTTGGCTCGGTAGGCGGTCCTAAGTGGGAAAAGTTACCGCCAAATGAGCAACCTGAGCGCGGCGCGCTATTGCCTCTGCGTGGTCACTTCGAACTATTCTGTAATCTGCGCCCAGCAAAATTGCATGATGGCTTAGAACATATGTCGCCGCTGCGTAGCGATATCTCCGCCCGTGGCTTTGATGTTTTATGTGTGCGCGAGTTAACCGGCGGCATTTATTTTGGTAAGCCGAAGGGTCGTCAAGGCGAAGGCGAAAATGAAGAAGCCTTCGATACCATGCGTTATAGCCGCCGCGAAATTAGCCGTATCGCCCGTATCGCCTTCGAAGCCGCCCGTGGTCGCCGTAAAAAAGTGACCTCAGTGGATAAAGCCAATGTGCTCGCCTGTTCAGTGTTATGGCGCCAAGTGGTTGAAGAAGTCGCGGTAGATTTCCCCGATGTCGAGCTTGAACACATTTATATCGATAATGCGACTATGCAGTTGCTACGTCGTCCCGATGAGTTCGATGTGATGCTATGTTCTAACCTGTTCGGCGACATTTTATCCGACGAAATCGCGATGTTAACGGGTTCTATGGGCTTGTTGTCATCGGCGAGCATGAACAGCACTGGCTTTGGTTTATTTGAACCAGCGGGTGGCAGTGCGCCAGATATCGCGGGCAAAGGCATTGCAAACCCTATCGCCCAAATTCTGTCGGCGGCCTTAATGTTGCGTCACAGCTTAAAGCAAGAAGAAGCCGCGTGTGCGATTGAGCGTGCCGTAAGTAAAGCATTAAATTCTAGCTACTTAACCGGTGAGCTATTGAGCAGCGACAAGCGTAGCCAAGCTAAATCAACCGCCGAGATGGGTGACTTTATCGCCAATGCTATAAAGGAAGGTGTGTAATGACGACTGTGCCAAAAAACGCGGTGGCAAAAACGCTGTATCAAAAAGTATGGGATGCTCACGTTGTAGCGACTCCTGAAGGTGAAGCGCCGATCATTTATGTCGACAGACATTTAGTCCATGAAGTGACTTCCCCCCAAGCATTCAGTGGCTTAAAAGTGGCGTGCCGCAAACTGCGTGCACCGGAAAAAACCTTTGCCACTATGGATCACAACACTTCGACCCGTAGCGCCAGCTTGGATGCCCTAAGCCCAATGGCGCGCACACAGGTTGAAACCCTAGCGCAAAACTGTAAAGACTTTGGCGTGCGTTTATACGACATTCATCATCCTAATCAAGGGATTGTGCATGTAATGGGGCCAGAGTTAGGTATTACCTTACCGGGCACTGTGATTGTCTGTGGTGATTCCCATACCGCGACCCATGGCGCCTTTGGGGCATTGGCGTTTGGCATTGGTACGTCCGAGGTTGAGCACGTTTTAGCGACGCAAACTCTGCGTCAGTTAAAAGCTAAGACCATGAAGATTGAAGTGCATGGTCATGTCACCGATGGCGTGACCGCCAAAGATATCGTACTCGCTATTATTGGCAAAATCGGCATGGATGGTGGCACAGGTTATGTGGTGGAGTTCTGCGGTGAGGCGATTGAAGCACTGTCGATGGAAGGTCGCATGACAGTGTGCAACATGGCGATTGAGATGGGCGCTAAGGCGGGCATGGTCGCGCCGGATCAAACCACTTTCGACTATTTAGCAGGCCGCGAGTTTGCACCCAAGGGCGAAGATTGGGCAGAGGCTGTCGCTTATTGGCAAGCCATAAAAACCGATGATGGCGCCGTGTTTGATGCGACTGTGGTACTCGATGCCGCCGATATCGCGCCACAATTGACTTGGGGCACTAACCCAGGCCAAGTCGTAGCAATCGATGGTAAAGTGCCTGATCCTCTTGATGAAGCAAACCCAAGTACCCGAGCTAGTATGGAAAAGGCCCTAGAATACATTGGCCTGAGTGCGGGTACGCCAATGACAGATATCAACATCAACAAAGTATTTATCGGTTCATGTACTAACTCACGGATTGAAGATTTACGCAGCGCCGCAGAACATGCCAAAGGCCGTAAAGTCGCGAGTGGCGTCACCGCGATTGTAGTACCTGGTTCTGGCCAAGTGAAAGCCCAAGCCGAAGCCGAAGGCTTAGATAAAATCTTTATCGAAGCGGGGTTTGAGTGGCGTTTACCGGGTTGTTCCATGTGTTTAGCGATGAACGATGACAGATTAGAGGCGGGCGATCGCTGTGCTTCGACCAGTAATCGTAATTTCGAAGGTCGTCAAGGCCGCGGCAGTCGTACCCATTTAGTGAGCCCTGCAATGGCCGCCGCCGCTGCGGTGGCTGGGCATTTTGTCGATATTCGTAAACCTTACTAATTACCGTAAACCCAAGAGGAGAAGTTAATGCAACCTTTTACGACCCATACCGGGCTTGCGGTCATGATCGACAGCACTAATATCGATACGGATCAAATCATTCCTAAACAGTTTTTGTCTAAGGTGACGCGCGATGGTTTTGGCGTGCACTTATTTCATGACTGGCGTTATTTAGATGATGCGGGCGATGTGCCCAATCCTGAGTTTTCATTGAACCAGCCTCGTTATAAAGGCGCTTCAATTTTTTTGTCGCAGGAAAACTTTGGTTGTGGTTCAAGCCGCGAACATGCGCCTTGGGCGCTGGCGGACTTTGGTTTGCGCGCCATTATAGCGCCGAGTTTTGCCGATATTTTTTACGGCAACTCAATCAATAATGGCCTATTGCCTGTGGCGTTAACCCATGCGCAGGTGCGTCAGTTGATGGACGAAGTGGCGGCAGAAGAAGGCGCGCAAATCACGGTTGATCTCACCAGCTGTAAAGTGATTGCACCGTCAGGTGCTGAGTTTAGTTTTACGCTGGCAGAGTCGGCGAGACATAAGTTACTCAATGGGTTAGATGCTATTGGGCTGACCTTGTCCCATGCTGCGCAAATCAGTCAGTACGAAACTCAAATCCAAGGTTGGCGCCGCTAAACTTTCAGCGCACATTTGTACTGGTGTTGAGTCTATATTTAAGCGCCTAGGTTAATACCTAGGCGTTTTTGTTTTGAATCTCAATATTCGCTTAATTTAATTGTTTGTATTTTAAGAAATAAATTTTCATTGTTATTTTGGTACTAGAAAATTTTATTCTCCGCAGTGATTTATGCTGAATTTGTCGAGTTTAAATGATTTACAGGTGTTCCAAAGTTTTTATTTTTTATCTTGTTGTTTAATATTGGTATTTGTTGGATTCTTTATTTAAATCTCACGACTGTTGTGAATGATTTTTGAGTGCTTAAAGGTTAGTCTTTGTTTGAATGGTGATGTGTGTCACTAAATCTGTTTTAAAGTCGCATTTATTTAGAGTTTCTGTCTGTTTTATCTCCTCTGGTTGCAAACATCTTCTGCATAAGTAAACTGCTGCGCATTCAATATGGAGTGTTTGCTCTATTTTGCCTGAACGCCGCAGTACTCATCTAAGTAGTACAGATAACAATAATATGATTAGAGAATAACAATGCAAAAACGTCTTCTGACTTTGGCTGTCACTGCAGCCTTGTTAAGTTCAACGACTCAACTCCATGCCGCGGGTTTTCAACTTGCGGAATACTCTGCTACAGGTTTAGGTCGCGCCTTTGCGGGTGAAGCCGCTATGGCGGATAACGCTTCGGCTCAAGGTCGAAATCCTGCAATGCTCACTTATTTAGAAGGACGTCAGTTGTCCGCGGGTGGCATTTACGTTATGCCAAACGTCGATGTGACTGGTGATGTGAGCCTTAGCTCACCGTTAATTGGTCCTAATCCTGTTGTTATGAAAGGTGGCGATGCACTAGATGTAGCTGATGACGCACTCGTGCCAAATTTTTATTATTCAAATCAGCTAAATGATCAATGGACTTGGGGCCTAGCGGTAAACTCTAATTATGGTCTAGCCACTGAATTACCCGCGACCCACGCAGCGGCTATTTTTGGTAACAAGACTTCGGTTACGACCGTCGAATTTAATCCAAACATCGCTTATCGCATCAATGATGCTGTTAGCGTAGGTGCTGGTGTACGTATCGTTTATGGTGAAGGCGAAATTGGTGCCTCATTACCAGGTTGGGTTGATGGTATCAAACCTGCTCTGCCGGCTCCTGTGCAGGCAGTGTTACCTCCAGGTGGCACTGAGCTGAAAAGCATGAAGGGTGATGATGTGGGTTACGGCTGGCAGTTAGGTGCAAGTTGGCAGATCAATCCTGCTCACCGTTTGGGTTTTGCTTATCACAGCGGCGTGCAACTGGACTTGGATGGTCATGCCTCTGGTGTGCTGTACACTGGCGGCCAAGATGTGTCCATTGAAGGTTATTTACCGCTTGAATTGCCCGCTTTTGCAGAGATAGCTTCCCATCACCAATTGACCGATAACTGGGCCATGCATGCGAGTGTGAACTGGACCGATTGGAGTGTATTCGATCAACTAGTGGCTTATTTCCCTGGTGAAGTTAAGCCTAAGGGCGGCTTAGAGTCTGATTTAGTTAAAGAAGAGCACTTCGAAGATAACTGGCGCTTCGCGCTAGGGACGACTTATCAAGTGAATAACGACTGGTTAGTGCGTGCCGGTGTTGCTTTAGATAAAACGGCGGCAAATGACGAGTGGCGCACAACCACAATTCCAGACTCTGACCGTCTGTGGTTCTCTGTCGGCGCAGGTTATCAGGCAACTAAGAACCTGAACGTTGATTTTGCTGTGACTTATATTAAAGCGACTGGCGATGCGCCAATCAACGAACAGCAAAACCTATTGAACCTCGCGACTGTTAACTTTAACGGTGAAGCAAGCGGTGATGTATGGCTTGCGGGTATCCAAATGAGCTACAAGATGTAAGTTCAGTATGTTAAAAAAAGCCCTGAATCTTCAGGGCTTTTTTATGGCTATAGCATGGTGGAGTGATCTTGTTTTACGGCTTGCTTGCTGGTCACGGCGGTAAATTCCGAATATATTCACTGCATAAGTCGGTGGATCATGTTAATTCTCCCTAGCATAAAAAGGCGGCGGAGAGTTCAGATAGGATAGTAGCGTGCAGAAAAAATACGTGGTGGCCTTAGATCAAGGCACAACCAGCTCAAGGGCGATAGTGTTCGATCACGACGCAAACATTGTCAGCGTGTCCCAGCGGGAATTTACCCAGTTGTACCCTAATCCGGGTTGGGTCGAGCATGATCCCATGGAGATTTGGGCAAGCCAAAGTTCAGTGTTAATTGAAGTATTGGCGCGTGCGGGTATTCACAGCGATGAAGTGGCCGCCATTGGCATTACCAATCAGCGGGAAACCACTGTTATATGGGAGAAGGCCACAGGTAAACCTATTTATAACGCGATAGTGTGGCAGTGCCGTCGCAGCGCTGAGATTTGTGAGCAACTCAAAGCTCAAGGGTTAGAAGAATATGTGCGTGAGAATACCGGTTTATTACTCGACCCTTATTTTTCAGGCACTAAGATCAAATGGATTCTAGATAATGTGCCCAATGCCCGTGAGCAAGCCAAGCGTGGCGAGTTGTTGTTCGGCACTATCGATACTTGGCTCGTGTGGAAGTTAACCGAGGGCAAGGTGCATGTCACCGATCCCACCAATGCTGCCCGTACTTTGCTATTCAATATCCATAGTCTGACTTGGGATAATAAGTTACTCGAAGCCTTAGATATTCCCTTGTCTATGTTGCCTGACGTTAAACCTTCCTGCAGCGTGTATGGCACGACACGGATTGCTGGCGAAGGCAGTGAAATCCAAGTTGCAGGAATGGCGGGCGATCAACAGGCTGCGCTTTTTGGTCAGTTATGTGTCGAGCCCGGCATGGCGAAGAATACCTACGGTACTGGTTGTTTTTTGTTGATGAATACAGGAACAAAAGCGGTGCGCTCAAACCATGGCTTATTGACTACAGTTGCCGTGGGGCCTAAGGGTGAAGTGAACTATGCCCTTGAAGGTTCAGTCTTTATGGGCGGCGCGACCATTCAATGGCTGCGAGATGAACTGGGGCTTATTCGTGATGCCAGTGATACCGAGTATTTTGCCTCTAAGGTCGCCGATACTAATGGCGTGTATCTGGTGCCCGCTTTTGTGGGACTCGGTGCGCCCTATTGGGATCCCAATGCCCGTGGTGCGCTATTTGGGCTGACGCGCGGGGCGAATCGTAATCATATTATTCGGGCAGCGTTGGAATCTATCGCTTACCAGAGTAAAGATTTACTTGATGCCATGACTAAAGACAGTGGCGTTAGTCTTAAGCGTTTAAAGGTGGATGGCGGCGCGGTCGCTAATGATTTTTTGATGCAATTTCAAGCCGACATTACCGATGTCGAAGTGTTAAGGCCAAGCGTTTGTGAGACAACCGCTTTAGGTGCGGCATTTTTAGCTGGGTTGGCAGTGGGCTTTTGGGAGAGTGTGATAGAGCTTGAGCACAAAGCCTGCATTGATAAGCATTTTATCCCTAATATCGATGCCCAGACTCGAGTACAGCTATACGCAGGTTGGCAGGATGCTGTGGCCAGAACTCGAACTTAAACAATACGCCTTGAGGCGGCATTGGTTTGAGATAAAACTTAATTTGAGGTATCGCATGATTCGAAATCTGGCCTGATTTCAGACATGCTCGATAGTGCTGCTAAAAAGAGGCTAATAAAAAGGCGCTAATCCAATGGGATTGCGCCTTTTCCGTTTTATATCAGTACGGATTTATACTTCTACATCAATGATATGTTGGCTCGGTGGCTTCTTGATTTCTGCGGAATCATCGGTCACTTCAAGTACGACACCTTCTTTTAGTTTTAGCGTTTCGGTTTCATCCGATGCACGGCGTTTCTTATTTTTATTGTTATCTGATTCTTTGCGTCTTTCCCTGACTTTAGTATTGCGGCTTTTTAACGCTGGAGGTAACTGCGACTGCGGTGTTTCATGGCTATCGGGGGCATTTGCGCTTGCACTGCTGACTTGGTCAACAACCCGTTTAGGGTGAAACACGGCTTTTACTGGCTGTGCCAGCATGGCATAAATGCTATCCAATCCACTCATAACGCCTCCTTGTTATTACACCTCTTAATATGATATCGGCTGAAGTCGGTCAATATTTAGACTATACGCCGTTTAACTTGTTAAGGCGAATAGGGCGAGTCATTAGGTAGCTAGTGCGGGTATAAGGTGAATGTGTAGGGATAAAGTGGTTCTTTTGGTGGATTTTACGTGGGATTTTTGATCTTTCTCGCAATCGCGACATTAATATTCAGTCATTAGTAAAAAGGATGAACGTCTTTATTTGGAATAAAAATTTAGATTTTTATGCTGATTTCAACTCTTTTTTGACTGTCGAATAAGGGTGGACGTAAGTTTGTTTTGTTGCGTTTTTGAGTTTGACGTTATTTCTCGACCCGTAAAATCCTACAAATACAGAAATAATTCCCCATTTTTTTCATCGCAAGCACCTGAAAGCAAAAGGTTGCTGAATATATCGGCGCTATTTATTCCTGTTGTTTCCTCTGTTTAGTCAATCTCTAATGGTTTTTCTTGTCAAAAGTTTGTCGCGAGGTTAAGTGCTCAACATGCGGCTAACCCGCTTGCCGACTGGATTTATAAAAGGATCCCATCCCTTGACAATGCTTGTCGACTGTCCCTAAACTTAGCAGTTGTGGGAAATAGTGGATATTTGTGGATCAAAAATCAAAGGATAGGATGAATTAGCGTGTTTCGTGGAGCCAGTGCTATCAACTTAGATACAAAGGGACGGATCGCTATTCCAGTGCGATACCGCGAACCTTTGCAGCTTGAGCACCAAGGCCGCATCGTGATTACCGTCGATATCCAATCCGCCTGTTTACTCTTGTATCCTATTCACGAATGGGAATTGATCGAAGCTAAGTTGTTGAAGCTTTCAGATACCGATAAAACCCAGAGATCTTTAAAACGCCTGTTACTCGGCTACGCCCACGAAGTGGAGCTCGACAGTAATGGGCGCATATTACTGCCGCCACCGTTAAGGCAATATGCCAATTTAGATAAGCGCATCATGCTGGTGGGGCAATTGAATAAATTTGAGCTGTGGGATGAGCAATCTTGGCTGCAGCAAATTGATGAATGTCAGGAAACGATTCGAAGTGAGGATCTCGTTAATAATGAGCGCCTCGCGGATTTTTCACTTTAACGAGTCGTGATAACTAAATAAGAAGAGAGTAATGAGTCAAGAATTTGCCCATTTATCCGTACTGCTAGCAGAAACGGTTGGCGGTTTAAACATCAAAGACGATGGCATCTATATCGATGGCACGTTCGGCCGCGGTGGTCATTCAAGACAAGTATTACAACAACTCGGTGAACATGGTCGATTGATCGCCATCGATCGTGATCCTCAAGCGATTGAAGCGGCCAAACAATTTGCTGACGATCCACGCTTTCAAATCGTGCATGGCGGCTTTGGTCAATTAGCCGATTACGTCGAAGAGCTTGGGCTTGTGGGCAAAATTGATGGCGTATTACTCGATTTAGGTGTGTCTTCACCCCAGCTAGACGATGCTGAACGCGGTTTTAGTTTTTTGCGCGATGGTCCACTCGATATGCGTATGGATAACAGCCAAGGCCAAACGGCTGCGCAATGGTTGGCTCGTGCCGAAATTGAAGATATGGCTTGGGTATTTAAAACCTACGGTGAAGAGAAAAATGCTCGCCATATTGCCCGTTGTATTGCTGCCGACCGTGAGAAAACGCCTTTTTTACGTACCAAAGATTTAGCCGATTTAATTGCGCGTATCACTAAAAATAAAGAACGCAATAAGCACCCTGCGACTCGGGTGTTTCAAGCGATCCGCATTTATATCAATAGTGAATTAGATCAAATTGATCAGGCACTTGAAGGAGCAGTCAATGTGCTCGCTCCCCAAGGACGCTTGTCTGTCATCAGTTTCCATTCTTTAGAAGATCGTATCGTGAAGCGTTTTATTCGTCGTCATAGCCAAGGCGAAAGTGTGCCGCACGGTTTTCCGGTGACTGAAGATCAAATTAACAAGTCGCGTAAGTTACGTGCCGTGGGCAAGGCGATTATGCCATCCGACGAAGAAATCGAACGCAATGCCAGAGCTCGCAGCTCAGTGTTACGCATTGCCGAGCGTTTAGATTACTAAGGGGCGCATTGTGAGTAAGCCCTCGATTAATCTGCCACGGATCGTTTTACATGATTTATGGCTGCACAAATGGATCTTGTTATTAGCCTTGCTTGTGCTGAGTAATGCGGTTGCCGTGGTTTATGGCAGTCATGTTAGCCGTCAACTGACAACCCAGTGGGACCAGTTACTGCAGGAGCGAGATAGATTAGATATTGAGTGGCGCAATTTATTATTAGAAGAGCAATCGCAGACTGAGCACAGTCGTATTACGCGTATTGCCTCTAAGGAACTCAACATGAGTCGTCCGTTACCCAGCGAAGAAGTTGTGGTAAAGGTGCCGTGAGTATAGGGAAGATATGACTAGGCAAGCGAAAATCAAACGGGTAAGCAAACCGCAAAAACCTCAATTGATCCACTGGCGTTTATACGTAGTGGTCGGGTTTGTGTGTGCGTTGTTTTGCAGCCTAGTGGGACGCGCAGCTTACATTCAAATTATCGAGCCCGACAAATTACGTCACGAAAGTGACATGCGAACATTGCGGACCACTAGTCGTGAAGTGCAGCGTGGCTTGATCACCGACCGTAATGGCGACATGCTGGCCGTGAGCGTACCTGTACGAGCCGTCTGGGCTGATCCAAAACAAGTCAATGATAGTAATGGTTTTGCCGATATGCGCCGCTGGCAAGCCTTAGCCGATGTGTTGCATGAGCCCCTCGAAGATTTGTTAGAGCGAGTGCGCAGTAACCCCACCAAACGCTTCACCTACTTGAAACGCCAAATTACCCCTGCGGTTGCGGACTATATTACTCAGCTTAAATTACCCGGTGTATTTCTAAAGTCTGAATCTCGCCGTTATTATCCTGGTGGCGAAATCACGGCTCAGTTAATCGGCATCACTAACATAGATGATGTTGGGATTGAAGGTGTTGAAAATGCATATAATAGTTGGTTAACAGGTACGCCTTCCAAACAAAAAGTGCGTAAGTCACGCGATGGTCATGTCGTCGAGCGTCTCGATATAGTGCAGGAAGGTGAGAGTCCAAATGATCTCGTGCTGAGTATCGATCATAGGATCCAACAATTAGCCTATCGCGAATTAAAACGCACCACTGAGATGAATCAAGCGACTTCGGGTTCGATTGTCGTCCTCGACATTCACACGGGTGAAGTCTTGGCAATGGTGAATACGCCTTCGTATAACCCCAATGCGCGCGACAATCTGCAAACCTTCAGAATGCGTAACCGTGCTATGACAGATACCTTTGAGCCGGGTTCGACCATTAAGCCATTTGTGGTAGCCGCAGCGCTTGAAGCTGGCACAGTTAAATCGACCGATATTATTGCCACTTCACCGGGTTGGATGCGTTTAGGTGGTCGCCAAGTACGTGACCCCGCGAACTACGGCGATATGAGTTTGGCGCGTATTTTGGCTAAATCCAGTAACGTCGGCATCAGTAAATTGGCTTTGTCTATTCCGGTGCAGCAACTGCTCGGTACTTATCAATCCATGGGACTTGGCAGTTTTTCGGGAATTAACCTCACGGGTGAAAGCGCTGGCTTGATTCAAGATCGCCACCGCTGGTCAGACTTTGAACGTGCCACCTTGTCGTTTGGTTACGGCTTAACGGCAACAACACTTCAACTTGCGCGCATGTACGCCACCTTAGGCAATGGCGGCACTTTGTTCCCAGTCTCGATAATGAAACTGAAAAAGCCACCTGTCGGTGAGCGAGTCATTTCTGAAAATGTGGCTCACGATGTAATGCAAATGCTGGTCGGTGTAACGGAAAAAGGTGGCACTGGCACCTTAGCGCACATCGACGGTTATCCAGTTGCAGGTAAGTCTGGCACAAGTCGTAAGGCAGTTGCTGGTGGTTATGGTGATGATTATGTTGCTTTATTTGCGGGTGTTGCTCCTGCGAATAATCCTAGATTAGCGATAGTGGTGGTAGTGAATGAGCCTAAGGGCGATCTCTATTATGGTGGTTCAGTGGCGGGGCCTGCATTTGCCAAAGTCATGTCTGGCGCACTGCAAATGTTAAACGTTGAACCCATTACCGATAAAGAACAAGTGCAATTGGCGGGAATAGCCGCTGGGAGAGCAGAATGATGTTATTACGGGATTTGCTAGCGCCTTGGCTACATTATGCTGGCGCGCAGTCCTTCAATGATCTGACCTTAGATAGCCGCGCAATACGTCGCGGCGATGTGTTTTTGGCGCTGCCAGGACATAAGGTCGATGGCAGACAGTTTATTGAAAAAGCCTTAGATTTAGGTGCCGCAGGCGTATTAGTTCACACGGATGATGCTGACCAACATGGTAAAGTGTTGCTGGGCGATAATGCCGAGCACGGTGTGCAGATTTATTTCTTTCAGTTAAGTCGTCAGGTATCGGCAATTGCCGCCCAGCGTTATCCCTTAGCGCACAAGTCTGCCGTTATGCCATCCCTTGGGGTTATCGGTATTACTGGAACTAACGGTAAAACCTCTACGAGTCAACTCATTGCACAACTGGTGACTTCATTGGGGCGCAAAGCCGCCGTCATGGGCACCCTTGGCAATGGTCTCTGGGGCGAGCTTGTTGATAGTGGTAACACCACAGCCGATGCGATTACCTTAATGCGTCAGTTGCATGAGTTTGAAGCCCAAGGCGCGAACGTCTGCGCCATGGAAGTGTCGAGCCACGGCTTAGTGCAAGGCCGCGTCGACGCAGTACCATTTGATGTTGCCGTGTTCACTAATCTGACGCGCGATCACCTCGATTACCACGGCGATATGGAAAGCTATGCCGCCGCTAAACAAAGCCTATTTTGTTTCAGCACTTTAGGTCACGGTTTATTGAATCTCGACGATGCAGTTGGCGCGTCTTGGTTGACTGAGCTTAAGCCTGCGCCTGCGCAGATTTGGGGTTTTAGCATTGAAGGTCATCAAGGTGCGGCTTTTTATACCAAAAATGCCAAGTTTGACGATCAAGGTGTCAGTGCAACCTTAGTGTGGCCCGAGGGCGAGACTCAAATCCACTCGCCACTTCTTGGTGCCTTTAATCTCTCTAATTTACTCGCGGCGTTATCGGCCTTGTATCTGCAAGGTTTTGATATGAAAGCGTTAGCCGAGCAGGTGCAATATTTAACGCCCGTTGCAGGTCGTATGGAGCGTTTCACTACAGCGGATAACATCACCTTAGTGGTCGATTATGCCCATACACCCGATGCGATCGAACAAGCGTTAAACGCGCTACGTCGCCATTGTGCTGGTGATTTATGGTGCGTGTTTGGTTGTGGCGGCGACCGTGATAAGGGCAAGCGTCCTTTGATGGGCCAAGCAGCTGAACAGTTTGCCGACCGCATTATGGTGACCAGCGACAATGCGCGCAGTGAAGACCCCGCGCAAATTATTACCGATATTATCCAAGGGCTTGCAACACCAGAGCAGGCATTGACTCAGGTTGACCGTATCGCAGCAATTAAAGAGGTTGTGGCATTGGCTAAACCTGGCGATGTGATCTTGCTGGCGGGCAAGGGCCACGAAACTTACCAAGAGGCGGCAGGTGTGCGTCATGACTATGATGAACGCGCCCTGGCACGCCAGTTATCGGAGCAATCAAGATGATCCCTCTTTCTCTCGAGACTCTAAGTCAACACTTAGGCGTGTATCGAGTCGGTGACGACGTCACCATCCAAGATTTAAGCAGTGATAGCCGCAAAATCGGCGCTGCAACCCTGTTTGTTGCCTTAAAGGGTGAGCGCTTTGACGGCCATGATTTCGCAGCTACAGCTATTGCGAACGGCGCCGCGGCGTTAATGGTTGAGCGTGAGTTAGCTTTTGATATCCCGCAGATCATTGTGGCTGATTGTCAAAAGGCCATAGGTGCGATTGGTGCTTATGTTCGTGACCAGATCAATCCGATTTGTGTTGCTTTGACTGGCTCAAACGGCAAAACCAGCGTGAAGGAAATGATTGCGACCATTCTGTCGGCTAAGCATCAAATCCTCTATACCGCTGGCAATTTTAATAATGAGATTGGTGTGCCGCTCACTTTGCTGCGTTTAACGCCAGCGGATGAGTTTGGGATATTCGAGCTTGGCGCTAACCATAAAGGTGAAATCGATTACACCTCGGGACTCGTGCGTCCAAACATCGCGCTGGTGAATAACGTCGGCAGCGCCCATTTAGAAGGATTTGGATCGCAAGCGGGTGTCGCACAGGCGAAGTCAGAGATTTTTAATCATCTGCAGGCTGATGGCACTGCCATCATCAATGCCGATGATGCCTTCGCTGATTTTATGAGCGTTAAGGCAAGACCTTATAAGCAACTGAGCTTCTCTCAGCAAGATGGCGCCGCTAAACGTCATATCGACGTGATAGCGACAGGCCATAAGACTAATGCGGATGGTTGCTATCGTTTTATGCTCAATTATTTAGGTGAATCTTGCCAAGTGGTATTGCCGTTGGCGGGTCGTCATCAAGTGAGTAATGCACTCGCCGCTGCAAGTGTTTGTATTGCTTTGGGATTGAGTTTGACTGAAATATCTGAAGGCTTGAGCCAATTAACGCCAGTGAAAGGACGTATGCAGCCGAGTCAATTGGGACGCGTGCGTCTAATCGACGATAGCTATAACGCAAATCCTGTGTCCGTTGGCGCTGCTATCGCTTGGTTAAAGGAAATTTCTGAAAATCGCTGTCTGGTACTGGGAGATTTAGGAGAATTAGGCGACAATGCGCCCCTTTTACACGCTGAACTAGGGCAACTGGCCAAGCAACAGGGGATTGATGCCTTGTTTTGTACCGGAACTTTAAGTCAGCACACGAGCCAAGCTTTCGGTGCGGAGCACTATGACAGTGTGGCGACGTTAGTAGAAAAACTTATAAAGCATATAAACCAGTTGCCGGGACAGGTAACGGTTCTCGTTAAAGGTTCACGTAGCGCCGCCATGGAGCGGGTCGTGGATGGCCTAACAGTAGCCTTCGGGCGTGGGGAGTTAGTGTAAATGCTGGTATATCTGGCCGAGTATTTAACCCGTTTTCATACCGGGTTTAACGTGTTTTCCTATGTGACATTTCGAGCCATTTTAGGCTTATTGACCGCATTGGTTTTTAGCTTATGGTTTGGCCCTAAACTGATTGAACGTTTGCAATTACTGCAAATTGGTCAGGTTGTGCGTAACGATGGTCCAGAATCACATTTTAGTAAGCGTGGCACGCCGACTATGGGTGGCTTGCTGATATTGGCTGCTATTTTCATCAGCGTGTTGCTGTGGGGCGATCTCGGTAGCCGCTATGTGTGGGTTATGTTGTTTGTGCTCGGCAGTTTCGGTTTGATTGGTTTTATCGACGATTATCGCAAAGTGGTACGTAAAGACACTAAAGGCTTGATCGCGCGCTGGAAGTACATTCTGCAATCTTTGGCTGCGCTGCTTATTGCTTTTTTTCTGTATGCCACGGCGGCCAATCCAGGCGAAACCCAATTAGTGGTGCCTTTCTTTAAAGACGTGATGCCGCAACTTGGCGCTGTATTTATCGTATTGGCGTACTTCACCATTGTGGGTTCGAGTAATGCGGTGAACTTAACCGATGGTCTCGATGGTTTGGCGATTATGCCGACGGTAATGGTCGCGGCGGCGTTTGCCTTGATTGCTTATTTGTCGGGTCACGCTCAGTTTGCAAACTACTTACATATTCCGCATTTACCCGGTTCGGGTGAGCTTGTGATTGTCTGTACCGCCATTGTCGGTGCGGGTCTGGGCTTTTTGTGGTTCAACACTTATCCCGCGCAAGTCTTCATGGGCGATGTGGGTTCACTGTCATTAGGTGCTGCACTGGGCACGATCGCAGTGCTTGTTCGCCAAGAAATTTTGTTAGTGATTATGGGCGGCGTGTTCGTGATGGAAACCCTGTCAGTCATTCTGCAGGTGGGTTCGTACAAGTTACGCGGCCAGCGTATTTTCCGCATGGCGCCGATCCACCATCACTATGAGTTAAAAGGTTGGCCTGAACCTCGAGTGATAGTGCGTTTTTGGATTATCTCGATATTCCTCGTCTTACTTGGCTTAGCCACGTTGAAGTTAAGGTAATTGGTTATGCAAAATCAGTATTCACACATAGTGTTAGGTTTAGGGGCAACGGGCTTGTCCGTGGTGCGCTATTTGTGTGGAAAGGGCATTACGCCATTGGTGATGGACAGTCGTCGGCAGCCTCCGGGTGCTGAAACGTTAGCAACGTCTTTTCCTGATGTGAAGCTGATTTCTGGCGGATTCGATTGCCGTTATCTTGTGCAAGCGACGCAGATCATTATCAGTCCCGGCATTGCGACTTATACCCCAGAGGTGCGTGCCGCTGTGGATATGGGCATTGAGGTGATTGGCGATGTGGAGCTATTTGCCCGTGAGATTGCTGACCGTAAACCTTGTGTGATTGGCATTACTGGCTCTAACGGTAAATCGACTGTCACTACACTGGTGGGCGAGATGGCAAGGGAAGCGGGTATTGCCGTTGCCGTCGGAGGTAATATCGGTGTGCCTGCGCTGGATTTGCTGCATGAAAATGCGGACTTATTTGTGCTTGAGTTGTCGAGCTTTCAATTGGAAACCACCCACAGTCTTAAGTGTGTGGTGGCGACCTGTTTGAATATCAGCGAAGACCACATGGACAGATACAGCGACATCGATGCCTACCGCGAGGCTAAATTACGCTTATACAAACAAACCCGTGCCGTACTCTTTAATCGTGACGATAAACTGACCGTACCGCCAGAACCAATGAACCAAAACAGTTTTGGTTTAGCGGCGCCAGAAGCGGACGAATGGGGCATCAGCGACAGCAAGATTTATCACTGTAGCAGCGAAATAATGCCGATCACTGAAGTGTCGCTGATTGGCAGTCATAACCATGCCAACCTACTTGCGGCTATGGCGCTTGTGGATGTCGTCGGTGTCGATAAGCACGTTATGGCAAAAGTGGCGCGTACTTTTACTGGCTTATCCCATCGCTGTGAAGTGGTTGGTGTTAAGAATGGCGTGACCTATGTCAATGACTCTAAAGCGACAAATGTCGGTGCCACAGTCGCCGCGCTCGATGGCTTGAGTGACCACTTAGGCGATATTATTTTGATTGCTGGCGGTGACGGTAAAGGGGCTGATTTTAAGCCTTTAGCTGTGGCTTTAGCTAAAGTGACACACCTCATCACCTTAGGCCGCGATGGTAAAAAGATTGCTGCATTGAAAGACGGCTCGATAAGAGTCGACACTATGGCTGCTGCGGTAGCGAAAGCCGCTGAATTGGCAACCTCTGGTGATATCGTTTTATTATCGCCAGCCTGCGCCAGTTTAGATATGTACAGTAACTTCATGGCTCGAGGTGATGATTTTAGAAACCTCGTGGGACAACTTAATGGCGAGTGATGCAAGACAACTTAGCCTATTTGGGCGTTTGCGTTTAGCAATACCCAATTGGCAACGTGATACCGAAGTCCCGGGCGTGCAATTGTACGACCGTGCTTTGCTCGCGGCTGTGTTGTCTTTGATTAGCTTCGGCTTTGTAATGGTGATGTCAGCCTCTATGCCTGAAGCGCAAACGCTCACGGGGAACCCATTTTATTTTATGACTCGCCATGTGGGTTATTTAGTGGGTTGCTTATTCATTGCGGCATTTGTGCTAAGAGTAGAGATGCAGACTTGGCAGCGCTGGAGCCCCATGTTGTTGTTGATTGTGGGTTTGATGTTGTTGGCTGTATTGGTGGTTGGCACTACGGTAAACGGTGCAACGCGTTGGTTATCCATAGGCCCTATTCGCATCCAGGTGGCGGAAGTCGCTAAATTTGCCTTCGCCATCTATATGGCGGGTTACTTAGTGAGGCGTCATCAGGAAGTGCGCGAGAATGCTAAAGGCTTCTATAAGCCGATTGCAGTATTTGCGATTTACGCTGTGCTGATTTTGATGCAGCCCGACTTAGGTACTGTGGTGGTGCTATTTGTGGGAACGGTTGGTCTATTGTTTTTAGCCGGTGCGCGTTTACTCGATTTCTTTGCCTTGATTTTTGCGGGCGTATTGGCGTTTGTGGCCCTAGTGCTATTGGAACCGTATCGTATCCGCCGAGTGACCTCCTTTATGGATCCTTGGCAAGATCCCTTCGGTAGCGGTTACCAGTTGACTCAATCTTTAATGGCCTATGGTCGAGGTGATTGGTTTGGCCAAGGGCTCGGAAATAGTATTCAAAAATTAGAATATCTGCCCGAAGCGCACACTGACTTTATCTTTGCCGTGATCGGGGAAGAATTGGGCTTTATCGGCATTATTGCCGTGTTATCTGTACTGCTATTTGTGGCGCTGAGATCGATTCGTTTAGGTAATTTGTGTTTAGCCATGGATAAGCCATTTGAAGGTTATTTAGGTTATGCCATCGGTATTTGGATTTGTTTCCAGACTGTGGTGAATGTCGGCGCGAGTATCGGCATGTTACCAACCAAAGGGCTGACATTACCTTTTATCAGTTACGGTGGTAGTAGTTTATGGGTCATGACTGCGGCAGCGATGATGTTGCTGCGCATTGATTACGAGCGGCGCATGACATTAGTTCAGGCCGTGCAAGGGAGATTGAAGTGATGACTCCAACAGGAAAACGTATTTTAGTCATGGCGGGTGGTACGGGAGGACATGTGTTCCCGGCACTGGCGGTGGCTAAGTATTTAGCTCAACAGGGTTGGCAAGTGCGTTGGTTAGGCACGGCCGATCGTATGGAGGCGCGTTTAGTGCCCCAGTATGGATTTGATATTGATTTCATCGATATCAAAGGTGTGCGCGGTAATGGTTTGATCCGAAAACTTGCGGCGCCCTTTAAAGTGGTTCGTTCAATATTGCAGGCTAAGGCCGTGATTGCTGAGTTTAAACCCGATGTGGTCCTTGGCATGGGCGGATTCGCCAGTGGCCCAGGTGGTGTTGCGGCAAGATTAGCCGGTATTCCACTGGTGCTGCATGAGCAAAATGCCATTCCAGGGATGACGAACAAGTTGTTGTCGCGGATTGCGACGCAAGTGTTATGTGCCTTTAAAAATACCTTTACCACAGTGAAGGCCAAGGTTGTTGGTAATCCGATTCGCCAAGAACTGATTGCCTTAGGTGCAGAACCTAAGCATGAGGCTGATAAAGCTTTAAAAGTGCTCGTGGTCGGTGGCAGCCTTGGCGCCAAAGTATTTAACGATCTTATGCCAGAAGCGGTCGCGATACTGAGTCAGCAGCAGTCAGTGACGGTTTGGCATCAAGTGGGAAAAGATAATCTTACGGGCGTGAAGGCGGCATATCAGCAACAAGGACAAGATGGTGGCGTGAATATCGCTGAGTTTATCGACGATATGGAAGCCGCCTATCGCTGGGCTGATGTGGTATTGTGCCGAGCTGGCGCCTTGACTGTGTCTGAGTTAGCGGCGGTGGGGCTACCGAGTATTCTGGTACCTTATCCCCATGCAGTGGATGATCATCAAACCCGTAACGCTCAAGTATTGGTTGAGGCTGGCGCAGCTTTCCTATTGCCACAGGCCATCTTGGACGTGAATAAACTGGCGAACAAATTACAGTTGCTCGCCAATGACAGAACAGAATTAGCCCTTATGGGCCAAAGAGCGAGAGACGTTGCTGTACTGGATGCGACTGAACAAGTTGCCGCAGTGTGCATCAGCCTTGCTGAGAAAGGATAAGCATGACTAAGACAGAAAGATACGCACAACTGAGAAGCATGATCCCAGAAATGCGCCGTATTAAGCGTATTCACTTCGTCGGCATTGGCGGCGCGGGCATGGGCGGGATCGCCGAAGTGTTAGTGAACGAAGGCTATCAGGTGAGTGGTTCGGATATTGCGCAAAATGCCGTGACCGACAGATTATGTTTACTCGGAGCCAAGATCCAAATTGGTCATGCCGCTGAAAACGTGCAGCAAGTGGATGTGGTCGTTATATCAACCGCGATTAATCTGGAAAATCCAGAAATCCTTGCCGCTAAAGAATTACGTATTCCTATTGTGCGTCGTGCTGAGATGTTAGCCGAGTTGATGCGTTATCGACATGGTGTGGCGATTGCGGGCACCCATGGTAAAACCACGACAACGAGCCTTATCGCCAGCGTTTATGGCCAAGCTGGGCGGGACCCAACCTTTGTGATTGGTGGCTTGCTCAATAGTGCCGGTACCAATGCCAGATTAGGCACCAGCCGTTATTTGATTGCCGAAGCCGATGAGAGTGATGCGAGCTTTTTGCATTTGCAGCCTATGGTCAGTGTGGTGACCAACATCGAAGCTGATCATATGGATACTTATGGCGGTGATTTTGAAAAACTGAAATCGACTTTTGTGGATTTTCTACACAACTTGCCGTTCTACGGTGTCGCTGTGGTGTGCATTGATGATGCCGTCGTGCGTGAGATTCTGCCGCGTATTGGCCGTAAACACGTGACCTATGGTTTCAGTGACGATGCGGACGTGCAAGCACTTAATTTTAGCCAGCAAGGTCATCAGTGCCGTTTTACTGTCAGACGTAAAGCTAAAGAAGATCTCGATCTGGTGTTGAATTTACCGGGCCAACATAATGTGCTCAATGCGTTAGCTGCCATTGCGGTGGCGACTGAAGATGAAATCGACGATAACGCTATTACTCAGGCTCTAGTGGAGTTCCAAGGTATAGGGCGTCGTTTCCAGCATTTAGGCAAATTTGCCACGCCGAAGGGCGAAGTCATGTTAGTGGATGATTATGGTCATCATCCCAGCGAAGTTGCGGCGACCATTAAAGCTGCGCGTGCAGGATGGCCTGATAGACGTTTAGTCATGGCGTATCAGCCGCACAGATACACTCGTACCCGTGATTTGTATGAGGATTTTGTGGAAGTGTTATCGCAAGTGGATTGCTTATTGTTACTCGATATTTATAGTGCGGGTGAAGCGCCGATCACAGGTGCGGATGGTCGCGCATTATGTCGTTCAATTCGCTTGCGTGGTCAGCTAGATCCGATCTTTATCGCAAGCCCAGATCTGCTTGCAGAAGTGTTGCCCGATGTATTGCAGGACGGGGATTTATTACTCACCCAAGGTGCGGGTAATATTGGCGCCCTGTCACGACAGTTAGCGTCGTCTGGATTAGGGTTTGCTGTGGTGGAATTACCTGCGCAAGCAAGCTGATCTTTAGCGCTTGATCTGCGAGAAAAAGGAAATTTTGACCAAAGGATTTTGGTCTATATAATGGCCGGTTTTCTGTGGTTTTTAATGGGTGTCGTTAAAGGTGGGATGAAGCGTGTCTTGGAGTGATAAGAGGCGGCACTGGCGGGCAAGAATGTCACGGTTTAATTGGTATCAATGGAGCGGGGCTGGCTTTTTATTCTTCATCGTAGCCAGTTTTGTATTTGGTGGCTATCAGTTACATAAATTTTTGAATGATGCCAGCAACTTGCCGATTGAGGCCGTTGCCATCAAAGGTGAGCGGGTTTACACCACAGATAAAGATATACAAGTAGCACTACAGCATTTAATGCAGCGCAGTTTTTTTAGTGCTGACATTACCTTAGTGCAGCAGGCGTTAGAAGCTTTACCTTGGGTATATCGCGCATCGGTAAGGCGTGAGTGGCCAGCGAAACTCAGGGTGTATTTGCAAGAGCAACAACCCGCAGCCCATTGGAATGGTGACTTGTGGTTGAACGTGCATGGAGAAGTATTCGAAGCGCCATCGCACCCAGAGCTTGAGCATTTACCGCAGTTATCTGGACCAAATGATATGGGCCTTGAGGTGTTGACTGTCTATGCACAGATCAACTCCCTACTAAAGATTAATGGCTTTACCTTAGCCAGTTTGAATTTAACGCCACGACATGCGTGGCACGCGACCCTTGGAAACGGTATCGTTTTAGATTTGGGTCGAGAAGATAAAATTGCACGGATACAACGATTTATTACTGTTTATCCGGTTTTGGCGAAACAAGAGAAATCCGTTGCCAGAGTAGATTTGCGCTACGACACAGGGTTGGCCGTAGGCTGGGGCGATGCACAAACAAGAGAGCCGATAATTAATGATCAAAAACCAAGATAGAAACCTTATCGTCGGATTGGACATAGGAACCTCTAAGGTCGCAGTGATCATAGGCGAAGTTCTGCCCGATGGCGAAATTAGCATAGTCGGCCTTGGTAACCATCCCTCAAGGGGAATGGATAAAGGTGGCGTGAACGATTTAGATTCGATAGTTCGCAGTGTGCAACGTGCGCTCGATCAAGCGGAATTAATGGCGGATTGCCAAGTGTCATCGGTTTACTTGAGTATTTCGGGTAAACACATCGCCTGCCAAAATGAAAACGGCATGGTATCGATCAACGATGAAGAAGTGACACAGGAAGATGTTGATAACGTGATCCATACGGCTCGCTCGGTGAAGATCCCGACCGAACGTCGCATTTTACACGTGCTGCCGCAGGAATATGCAATCGACGTTCAAGACGGTATTCGCAGCCCAATCGGTATGTCCGGTATGCGTATGGAGGCCAAGGTACACATAGTGACCTGCGCCAATGATATGGCGAAGAATATTACTAAGAGCGTTGAGCGTTGTGGCCTTAAGGTCGACGACTTAGTGTTCTCTGGGATTGCTTCAGCCGATGCTGTGTTGACCTTCGATGAGAAAGATTTAGGTGTGTGTATCGTCGATATCGGCGGTGGCACTACAGATATCGCGGTATATACCAATGGCGCCTTGCGTCATTGTGCGGTTGTACCGGTTGCAGGTAACCAAGTGACGAACGACATTGCGAAGATTTTCCGCACGCCATCGTCACATGCTGAACAAATTAAAGTACAGTTCGCCTGTGCTCGCAGTTCTATGGTGAGCCGCGAAGACAGTATTGAAGTGCCATCGGTAGGTGGTCGTCCATCGCGGAGCATGTCACGTCACACGCTCGCCGAAGTAGTAGAACCAAGATACCAAGAGCTGTTTGAGCTTGTGCTTAAAGAGTTGAAAGACAGTGGGTTAGAAGATCAAATCGCCGCAGGTATTGTGCTCACAGGTGGCACAGCGTCGATTCAAGGTGTGGTCGATATCGCGGAAGCGACTTTTGGCATGCCAGTTCGCGTAGCGTCACCGCTACCGATCAAAGGTTTATATGAATACGTGGACCAGTCTATTTACTCCACTGGAGTCGGACTGCTTCATTACGGCGCACGACGGGTGATCGAACGTCAGTTCGAACGTCCTGAGCGCCAAGGGGTAACTAGCGCTTGGAATCGGGTCCAAAGCTGGTTTAAGGGCGAATTTTAATTTTCATAACGCAGGCAACACGGAGATCAGACAATGTTTGAGATCATGGATACTCACTCAGACGACGCGGTGATTAAAGTCATCGGCGTTGGCGGCGGCGGCGGTAACGCTGTCGAACATATGGTCAAACACAACATTGAAGGTGTTGAGTTTATCGTTACCAATACAGACGCTCAGGCCCTGAGAAAATCAGGCGCTGGCTCAACAATTCAATTAGGACGCGATGTCACTAAAGGTCTTGGAGCAGGGGCAAACCCAGATGTGGGTCGTGCTGCAGCTGAAGAAGACCGCGAAAACATTCGCGCGGCAATCAAAGGTTCTGACATGATCTTTATCGCTGCCGGTATGGGCGGTGGTACAGGTACAGGTGCTGCACCTGTTGTGGCTCAAATCGCACGTGAAGAAGGTATTCTCACCGTTGCGGTTGTGACTAAGCCTTTCCCATTCGAAGGGAAAAAACGTATGGCTTACGCTGAGCAAGGCATTGCCGAGCTGGCTAAGCACGTGGATTCGTTAATCACGATCCCGAACGAAAAATTATTAAAAGTATTGGGCCGTGGTACTTCTTTACTCGATGCGTTTGCCGCAGCGAATAATGTGTTACTTGGCGCGGTACAAGGTATTGCCGAGCTTATCACTCGTCCAGGTCTGATTAACGTCGACTTTGCCGACGTGAAGACTGTGATGTCTGAAATGGGTAATGCCATGATGGGTACTGGCGTCGCTCGCGGTGAAGACCGCGCTGAAGAAGCGGCCGAAGCTGCTGTTGCCAGCCCATTATTAGAAGACATCGACTTAGCCGGTGCGCGTGGTGTGTTAGTTAACATTACTGCGGGTATGGATATGAGTATCGAAGAATTCGAAACTGTCGGTAATCATGTTAAGGCTTATGCTTCTGACAACGCGACTGTGGTGGTTGGTGCTGTCATCGACCCAGAAATGAGTGATGAGTTGCGTGTAACGGTTGTTGCGACCGGTATTGGTGCTGAAAAGCGTCCTGATATCCAATTGGTTTCTAAACCTGCACCTCGTCCAGAGCCAGTGGTTGTTGAACCAAAAGTCGAAGCCTATGTCGAAGAAGCTGCACATGTGAACTATGCAGCGCCAAAAGGCAACGTGTTGCCAGCGGCTCCGCAGCCAGCTCCTACGCCTGCACCATCGACAAAGCATGAATTGGATTATCTTGATATTCCAGCATTTTTGCGTAAGCAAGCCGACTAGCGAGAGCGTTTGAGTCCAGCGTAATATGTGAGGTGTTGTTCGTTTTGGGCAATACCACAACATAGCTGCATTTGTGTGACATAATAAAGTTATGTTATTATGTTGAACCAGTGCGGCTCGATTTGCCGACGCTGAGTGTACAAATATTAGGCTTTATAATTGGCATATAAACGGGTAACTGAATGATATTTCAACGAACTGTTCAGAAAATGGTGAAAACAACTGGTGTCGGATTGCATTCTGGCAACAAGGTCACTTTGAGCATTATGCCCGCGCCCGTTAATTCAGGGATCGTACTCGTGCGCACCGATTTGAGTCCTGCCGTCGCCATTCCTGCGAAGGCGGAGCAAGTTCGTGAAACCACTATGTGTACGGCACTTGTCAATGACGAAGGTATTCGTATCTCGACCATTGAGCATTTATTTGCAGCACTTGCGGGTTTAGGCATAGATAACGCTGTAATCGAAGTGGACGCGCCTGAAATTCCTATTATGGATGGCAGTGCAAGCCCATTCGTCTTCTTGTTGCAGTCTGCAGGTATTAAAGAGCAGGCCGCGCCTAAGAAGTACTTAAAGATTAAGCGCCCTGTGCGCGTTGAAGATGGCGATAAATGGGCCGAGTTAAAACCGTTTAAAGGTTTTAGAGTCAATTTTAAAATTGATTTTGCGCACCCAGAAATCGCTCGTAGCCAACAGCATGTGGTGATGGACTTTTCAACTTCTGCTTTCGTGAAAGATATCAGCCGCGCCCGTACTTTTGGGTTTATGCGTGATATCGAATATTTGCGAGCTAACAACCTAGCGTTGGGCGGCAGCATGGAAAACGCTGTTGTACTTGATGAATATCGCGTCCTTAATCCCGACGGCCTGCGTTATGAGGACGAATTTGTTAAGCACAAAATTCTAGATGCGTTTGGTGATTTATATGTGGCTGGGCACGCTATTTTAGGTGAGTTCACTGCGTATAAAACCGGTCATGCGTTGAACAACCAATTGGTGCGTGCTTTACTGGCGCAACAAGATGCGTGGGAGTTGGTCAGCTTCGAAAAAGAAGCCGATGTCCCCGTCAGCTTTACCGTACCAGGTGGCGCTGTATTTGCTTAAAAAGCGGTAAGATTATTTATTACGGCTGGCCAATGAGGCCAGCCGTTTTAGTTTTTCGCCCAGTGAACCGCCAATATTTTCCGCTAATGCTGCAATGTGCTCCGCTGCTGCTGGGCTTAATTCTTTATGTCCCTGTTTAGGCTTTGCGTCATACATTGCTAATCTCGGGTTGACTTTAACTTCAATTGCGGTAAGGATTGGGAGCGTTTCTGCTTGAAGCTGGGTTAATAGCTTCGGCTTTTGGAAATTAATTCGCGCAGCCCAGGCTGCCGAAGTGGTTTCAACCACAAGAACACCCTGGCGGAAATTAGCGACTTTTAGTTGCTCCGCAACAGGACCTGCAATAATCTGCTTCACATGCTGATCCAGATACATAAGTAGTTCCGCTTTCTCAGCAAGGTCGGGTAATTTTCCCGATTGATGCAGTAATTGGCTGAGATCTTGAGGGGGCTTTTTCATATGATAATAAGATGGCTGAATTAGGCTATGAGTGTAACAGTATTTATTCAAGGTCGGAATGGCGTCACACGCTGGCAGCCCAGTAAACGCTGGTTGCTACTTCCAATACTATTGTTGGCCACTGGGTCCGGTATTTATCAACACAACTCCGCTCGATTTCAAGATCAGCAAGCCAGTGTCGATAACGATCGTCTCGTGCGCGAACAACAAAAGAAACAAGTCTTAGAGCTTAAAAGTGCTACTGAGTCTCAACTGGCTATGCTTGTGACTCATGTTGCACGTATGCAAGCCAAGATCACCCGTCTCGAAGCTTTAGGTCAACAGGTCGCCCAGCAGAATAAGTTGGATGAAGATTTTGATTTTTCATCCGAGGTTGGTGTGGGTGGTTTGAGCGAACTAGGCACTAACATCGAGCTCGGACAGCTTATCGACGATATGGATAAGTTGGCATCACGAATTGACAATAATAATGTTCAGCTTTCACTACTTGAAACAGTGTCATCTAACCACCATATAGATGATGAACGTTATATATCAGGTATCCCGCTCGATAAAGGTTGGTTATCGTCACCCTACGGATTACGTAATGACCCTTTCAACGGTCGCAGGTCTGTGCATAAGGGGATTGATTTTACCGGTCGAGAAGGAGCTAAAGTTGTTGCGACTGCTGCAGGCGTGGTGACTTTTGCTGGAAATATGTTCGGTTATGGCGAATTGGTTGAAATCGACCATGGTAACGGTTTGCATACGCGTTATGGCCATAATAAAGCTTTGTCAGTGACTGTAGGTGATGTGGTCGCAAAAGGCGATGCTATCGCCAGTATGGGAAGCACTGGGCGCTCAACTGGGGCTCATGTGCATTATGAAGTGTTGCGCGGCGGACAGCAGATAGATCCACAAAAGTTTGTCTACCGCAAAGCAAGTTAATTGAAACATTGGCTTCTAGTTTCCATCATGGACTTGGCCTACAGAGAATAAGTGATTCAGATGTTTGGTAAATTACTGACAAAAGTATTTGGTAGTCGCAACGACCGCACCCTTAAAGGGCTTCAAAAGATCGTTATTAGCATTAACGCATTAGAAGCTGATTATGAAAAATTAACCGATGAAGCATTAAAGGCGAAAACCGCAGAGTTCCGTGAGCGTTTAGCTGCTGGAGCTTCATTAGATAGCATAATGGCTGAAGCCTTTGCGACAGTACGCGAAGCGTCTAAGCGTGTATTTGATATGCGTCATTTCGACGTACAGTTACTCGGCGGTATGGTACTCGACAGCAACCGTATTGCTGAAATGCGTACGGGTGAAGGTAAAACCTTAACGGCAACCTTACCCGCCTACTTAAACGCATTGACAGGCAAAGGCGTCCACGTGATTACAGTGAACGATTACTTGGCACGTCGTGATGCCGAGAATAACCGCCCACTGTTTGAGTTCCTTGGTTTAACCGTAGGAATCAACGTCGCAGGCATTGGCCAACATGAGAAGAAATCGGCCTATAACGCCGATATCACTTACGGGACCAACAATGAGTTTGGTTTCGATTATCTGCGCGATAACATGGCGTTTTCACCGCAAGAACGGGTTCAACGTCCGTTGCATTACGCCCTAATCGATGAAGTGGATTCAATCTTAATCGACGAGGCGCGTACGCCGCTGATCATCTCTGGCGCCGCAGAAGATAGCTCTGAGCTATACATCAAGATCAACACCCTGATCCCTAATCTTATCCGTCAAGATAAAGAAGATACGGAAGAGTTTGTGGGTGAGGGCGACTACAGCATCGATGAAAAAGCCAAACAAGTGCATTTTACCGAACGTGGTCAAGAAAAAGTAGAAAACCTGTTGATCGAGCGCGGCATGTTAGCCGAAGGCGACTCACTCTATTCTGCAGCTAATATTTCCCTGTTACACCACGTCAACGCGGCGCTTCGTGCGCACACGCTGTTTGAACGTGATGTGGATTACATAGTACAAGACAACGAAGTCATCATAGTCGATGAACACACGGGTCGTACTATGCCAGGTCGTCGTTGGTCGGAAGGCTTACATCAAGCTGTCGAAGCCAAAGAAGGCGTACACATTCAAAACGAAAACCAAACATTAGCTTCGATCACTTTCCAGAACTACTTCCGTCAATACGAGAAGCTGGCAGGTATGACAGGTACAGCTGACACTGAAGCGTTTGAATTCCAACACATCTATGGATTAGACACAGTCGTTGTGCCTACTAACCGTCCAATGGTGCGTAAGGATATGGCGGATTTAGTTTATTTGACCGCCGATGAAAAATATCAAGCGATCATTAAAGACATTAAAGATTGCCGTGAACGTGGTCAGCCAGTATTGGTGGGTACAGTATCAATCGAACAGTCTGAACTGTTAGCGCGCTTAATGGTGCAGGAAAAGATCCCGCACGAAGTTTTAAATGCTAAATTCCACGAACGAGAAGCTGAAATCGTCGCGCAAGCTGGCCGTACTGGTTCTGTGACTATTGCGACGAACATGGCAGGTCGTGGTACTGATATCGTGCTTGGCGGCAACTGGAACATGGAAATCGATGAACTCGATAATCCAACAGCAGAGCAAAAAGCTAAGATCAAAGCTGATTGGCAAATTCGTCATGATGAAGTCGTTGCTGCGGGTGGTTTACATATCCTAGGCACAGAACGTCACGAATCACGCCGTATCGATAACCAGTTACGTGGTCGTGCGGGTCGTCAAGGTGACGCGGGCTCATCACGCTTCTACCTGTCGATGGAAGATAGCTTAATGCGTATCTTCGCCTCGGATCGTGTCTCTGGCATGATGAAAAAGCTGGGTATGGAAGAAGGCGAAGCGATCGAGCATCCATGGGTGTCACGCGCAATCGAAAACGCTCAACGTAAAGTTGAAGCCCGTAACTTCGATATCCGTAAGCAATTACTCGAATTTGATGACGTCGCTAACGATCAACGCCAAGTGGTTTACGCCCAGCGCAATGAGTTGATGG
Organism: Shewanella sp. NKUCC06_TVS; assembly: GCF_019345515.1. Taxonomy (NCBI): domain Bacteria; kingdom Pseudomonadati; phylum Pseudomonadota; class Gammaproteobacteria; order Alteromonadales; family Shewanellaceae; genus Shewanella; species Shewanella sp. NKUCC06_TVS. The sequence continues at coordinate 191,105 of NZ_JAHKQX010000010.1, forward strand.
ATGCGGAAAGTATTGAAGATACTATCCAAAACATCCAAGACGATGTGATTGGCGCAGTAATTGATCAGTATATTCCACCGCAATCAGTAGAAGAGCTGTGGGATATCCCAGGTTTAGAGCAACGTCTACACCAAGAATTTATGCTCAAATTACCTATCCAGGAATGGTTAGATAAAGAAGACGATCTGCATGAAGAGAGTCTACGTGAGCGTATTATTACTGCTTGGGGCGATGCGTATAAGGCAAAAGAAGAAATGGTTGGCGCACAAGTGCTACGCCAGTTTGAAAAAGCCGTTATGCTACAAACGCTCGATGGCCTGTGGAAAGAACACTTAGCGGCGATGGACCATCTGCGTCAAGGTATCCACTTACGTGGTTACGCGCAGAAGAATCCAAAGCAAGAATATAAGCGTGAGTCGTTTGAGTTATTCCAACAACTATTGAACACCTTGAAACACGACGTCATCAGTGTGCTGTCGAAAGTACAAGTGCAAGCTCAGTCAGATGTGGAAGAAATGGAAGCGCGTCGTCGTGAAGAAGATGCCAAGATCCAGCGCGACTATCAACACGCAGCGGCAGAGTCGCTTGTTGGCGGTGGTGATGAGCATGAAGCTGTCACTGCGCAAGCACCGATGATCCGTGATGGTGACAAAGTGGGTCGCAACGATCCTTGTCCTTGTGGCTCTGGTCGTAAGTACAAACAATGTCACGGCAAGTTAAGTTAATCTGCTGACAGATTAAGCCTACTGAATAAGTAGAATAAAACGTACACTAAAGGCAACTTATCTAAGTTGCCTTTTTATTTCTTCATTAATTTAGAATTAAGCCTCACGTTTACTCCCATGTCATCCGGATTACATTCTTACTCTTCTTTATATAGCTAATCGTCGTTATTCCCCATTGAACATCATTTCATTCTTATCGATAGCCTCTAAAGTTAACCCGCCGCTGTAGCAAATTTAACCGTTAAAACCCATTTTGTGGATAAGTCTGAGGATAAAGTGGGGGTATTGTGTGACTAACTGAAAGTATTAAAAAAAGATCCATTTTTCTCAAAAAAGCCCTTGCGGACTTTCTCAATCTCCCTATAATGCGCATCCACTGACACGGCAGACAGCGAAACGCAAGTTAAGCAAAGAAAGCCAAGCAGTTCATCGGTTAGCAAGCTAAACGATGAGTGTTGAGAAAGTTTAAAAAACTACTTGACGCACTAACGGGAATGCGTAGAATACGCAGCCCTGACCCGCTGAAAACTCAGTGTGTGGTCAACGCTCTTTAACAATTTATCAAGCAAATCTGTGTGGACACTCACAGGTGTTGAGTTAATCGAAACTGCTTAGCCTTCGGGTTGGCAGTCAAAAATTTAAATCAACCAATTCTTTCACGAGAGTGATGAGTGTTCATAGCAATATGTACAAAGACTTACTTAGTAAGTCGAACAGAATTCGTTGAGCCGTTTGACGTAAGTCAAACAACAAAACTTTAATTGAAGAGTTTGATCATGGCTCAGATTGAACGCTGGCGGCAGGCCTAACACATGCAAGTCGAGCGGCAGCACAAGGGAGTTTACTTCTGAGGTGGCG